>CAMAPP010000006.1 GCA_945860095.1 Rhizobium sp. Q54
CCAGCGACAACTGCGCAGATTAACTTGAGGCGGAATCTGCCTACGGAAATTCAGCTCACGGATTTTTTTGCCTTCTGTTGAATGTGTTGCGCACGGACTTTGAACGCCCGACAACATCCACGCCTCGTCAGAAAACTCATAGTCGCCAAGGGGGGTCAGAACTGGACGCGAAAACCGCCCCTCAAGGGGTCGTTATTGCACGCGATTTTACATTCAAGGTGGCGGCGAGTCTAACGCGGGCCTTCTCGATCAATGTGATGCGCTCGAAATTCAAAAGCTTGCCTCTTTCGCAATAAAAAATCCAGGTGGGACCTCAGATATTTCGGCTGTCATAGGCCCAGTGCAGCAAGGCCTGCCGCTGGCGCGGTCTGCAAAAGGGATCACCCGGCTCGCAGTTTTGTTTGATTTGCGCGATGTGTCGTCGAAACGCCTTCCAGCGCTTGATCTGGCGGCTGTCCTCCTCGGGGATCCGCCGCCCCATGAAGTAGCGGCAATACCATTGGAACCAGCCGCGCGGATCGTCGTCGTGAAGCCAACCGTTCCGACGCCACACCGATAGAGGTTGGCTCGCATCGACACCGAAATAATTGAGGGTGTTGTTTCTGCCTGATGGCGAAAGCTTGGCGCGCGTGAACCAGCTCGAGGAAAATTCCTTCTGGCAGTCGGTCATGTACTTGCCGCCGAAGACACCGAGCGCCAGCATTTCCTGGGGTGTCAGCTCGGGTTTGAACTCCGGATCGAAATTGCGCCCGACCGGTTCCGCCAGGACGTACCGGTAGCCCCGCTGCATCTTGTCGTTGACGATCACGAGCTTTCCTCCGCTCCGCTTGCGGGCTTCAACCTGATCGCCGGATTTGTGTTGAACCATTCGCTTATGCTTCATTTCGAGGAAGGTTGATCCGGCGCGCAGTCTGGTTTGGCGTGATCGACCAAGATCAAATCGTCCACCGGAAAGCCGAGGCTGCGGGCCTGATCGACCAGGCGGTTCCTGATATCGACAGAGAGGTCCGGCTGGCGAGCCAGGATCCAGAGGTAGCTCCGTGACGGGCCCGATATCAAAGCCCAACCGTAATCCTGCTGGTCGAGTGCAAAGACATGGTACCCGCCAGCGAACGGCCAGAAGAACGTCACGGCGAGGCTGGCCGTATCTCGGTCGCCCTGGAACACGGCGCGACCATCGGCTTCCTTCCAGCGGCAGTTCTTGCGATCGAAGCCTTTGTTGAGCACGCCGACGGACCCGTCATCGCGCAGCGTGTAGGTCGCCGTCACGTTCGTCAGTCCGCGCTCGAAGCTGTGGTCGAGGCGCATGATCTCGAACCATTCGCCCTTGTACCGTTGGACGTCGAATGGACGTACCGGCTCAACGCCCTGTGGTATTCCCGTGCAGCCACTGACGAGTGCGGTCAGCAGCAGAAGGATGAAAAGGGCCTGCTTCGGCGAATCTTTCAATGTTTTGTCCCTCTCGCGCGCCAATCCCAGGGCATCTCGAAACTCCCAGACCAGATACCGAGCTTGGCGCGTTTCGCACGCTCTTCGTCGGCGACGTAGTCCAGAGAATATTTGCGATAGGCCACCGCCCAACCGTTGGCGACCATCCAGCGATCCAGGTCCTCGGTACCCTTGAAGCAGACTGCGACCACGCGCCCGTAGCGATCGCGATCGCGCGGTTCGCAGCGCACGGTGGCGCGGCCGATAATATCCGACAACGCGAGCGCCGCCTGATGTCCGCAGCGCCAGGATGTGCCGTCTGCTCGGATGCATTCCTGGCGGCTCTCGGGCGCATCGATGCCATGCATGCGGATCCGCGCACCATGAACCTCGATCGTATCGCCATCGATGACGCTGGCGGCGCCAACGATCGTCTGCTGGGCATACCCCGTACTGGGTAGTGCAGCCAGAAGCGCCAGGAGCAGCAGCCATCGCCACTGCATGATCACGGAGGGTATGCAACCGCAGCCTCTCATGGCGGCAATAAATCCATGGCGGCCTGCAGGTGGCGATTGCCCGGCTTGCTCTGCCGCACGTAGTCGCGCAGCTGGCGCTCGCTCCAGCCGAGTTGCTCCGGCGTCATCGCGCCGCGGAACAATTCATAGATGAGCCAGAGCCGATACGTGTTGACGACGTCGGTCTCGCAGTAGCGCGCGACCTCGTCGATTTTTCCGGCGGCGATCATCGCCTCGACCTTGCCGCCGTCGATTCCATCGGGTTTGCCGGCAAGCCCGAGAATGCGACTGATTTCATCGAGCTTCATCTTGCCGCTTGCTCCGAACGACCCCAAAACGTCGCAGAGATCGACGGCCTCATTGGAGTAGCGATTGAAGTAGGCGCGTGCGTGGAGGCCGGGAGCGGAGACGCGATTGATCATGGCGCGATAGCGCAAAACCGGCAGATCAAATCCATTGCCGTTGAAGGTGATGAGCTGGGGTTTCAGTTGATCGATTCGATCAACGAAGCTTTTGATCAATTCGGGCTCGGGCCGTTCTTCGATATGCGGGGCGCCGAGAGCCGACACGCGCCATCCATCATCCTCCCGTTTGGCCACCAATGCTCCGATGCAGGCGATGCGATGGAGGGGATGCTTTGGAAATCCCGAGCCGAGCGCGTCGCGGGCCTTGGCCTCGTCGCTTTCCTCCAGCCCATACATGCGGGCAGCGGCTTTCAGGTCGGGCACGGTTTCCAGGTCCCAAACGATTACCGACTGGTCGGACATGCTGTTCGCCCTTTCACAGCCGCTTCGCGGCCCAAATGACACGCCCGATTATGTTCACTTCCTCGGCGTCCCGCTCGTAAGTCTGATACTCGGGATTGACCGACTTGATCACGACCTTCGGCGGTTCGGAGTTCGGCATATGCTCGACTCGCTTGGCGACGAGGCCCATGCCGTCCCAGATGACAAAGGTCAGGGGTTCGATCCCCCTCAACTCCAACAAGCGCGCTTTGTAACTACCGATAAGGCCGCACATTAGTGAAATATTTCATGTAGTTACTGTTTTCGCAGGTAGTTGCTTAAAAAATAGCTTTTTTAGTATTACTGTGCCCGACACTCCACCTTCAGCAGGGAAATCGTCATGGCAAAAGCCTTAGAATTACTAAAAACGCACAATTCCGAATGCCGCCAGCAAAAGCGTTGCATCAGCGATTTTGCCCTTGGCCTGGTCTCGGATTACGGAGCAGCCGAACGGGCGCCGGGAAATACGGTGCGGCGCTCATTCGACAAGCGAGCCTTGAAGCAACTGGAATGCACTGTGGGTCGGCGCCTGTATCGCGACATCCTTCGCGAGGTCCCAAAGCTAACCGACATCTACTTGATCATTGCGCCCAGTGGCTTGGTGATCACGACCGGGTACCGGCGCTGAGTCCCGCCGCACATCCGACGGAGCAACCCATTTCGCGAGGCGCGTCATGAGCGAACACAACGTCGATCCTGCCAAAGTGCTCTTTTCCAAGGTCTGCGACATCCTCGAACGCGGCATCGGCCGCGGGTGGAAGCGGCAGTTGGCGACCGTTCTCGGCGTCCCGGAGACGACGGTCCAAGGCTGGCTGAAGGCCGGGCGCTTCCCGCGATTCGTCGAGAACCTTTTCGAACTCTCGGTCTTAAAGCGGCATGTTGCGGCAATTCGTAACAATGCGCGACGATGCGACTGGCTCGATTTTGTCATCGAGATGCCGGATGGGACGTACGCCGTCGCGCGAAAGAACGACGTAGCGGATCGCTTGTCACTCGTCGCGAGCGGATTTCGCCGACTTGAGGATGCCGAGGCGGCTGCGCGCATCCGAGCCATGTCGGTGCTTCTTGAGTACGAAAGGGACCCCGATAATTTTCTGATACCAGGCACCGAGATAGATGATCACGAGGATCTAGAGGATCTAGAGGATCCCGAGGATCACTTAGTACATGGCCCTATCCCGCGCCATCCGTTCAACGTGGACGACAATCAAGCCACGGCGTATCTGGCACATCCTATGGGCGTTGGCGGAGATTTCGAAGCTCTACTTTCCGCAACAGCCGACTTCAAGGCGCTGATGACCGAGCCGTTGGCAAGCTCCGTCGCCGACATGGCGCGAGACGTCCACCTGATCATAGACACCGTGGCCGACCTGCTCAATATGAATCCGATCATTCTACACGATCAAATGTCGACGTGGACCGGGATGCAGGATCTGACCGAGACGGTACCAAACCATGAAGTTGGTGCAGGAACAGACGAAGGAGGTCTTGCGCGTGATTAAAAATAAATTATCCGTGCATGCGAAGATTCGTTGCCAGCAACGCGGTATGCGCAACGACGTCATCGACTCCATCCTCGCCAACGCCGATAGCTTCAGGTGTAGGGGGCGAGGGATAGAGGCAAATTGGATCAGCGAGGCGGGCCTGAAGAAAATGGGCCCCTACACGCCCGAAGGGGCGTCCACCGATAGGTGCCGCAACGTGGTGGTCTTGGTATCGAGTGAGGATCGCATCGTTACGGCCGGTCGGTTCGAAAATACACGACGCTGGCGAAAGTCGGTGTGAGTGACATGCGCGCATCTCAAATGCAGGGGCATGCCGACATTTTTGCGACGCCCACACCGTCAACATTCTGGCATTGCCGACCAGATGAAATTTTGGCCTATGTAATTGTGGAATCCGTGCGTCTTCAGTTTAGTCGATCAGTTGTAGTGAAAGTGGGCCGCATGGAGGGACTGAGAGGAATCATAAAAAGGTGTCTGCCGTTTACAACACAAGAAGACCGCTATGAACTCGAAAAAAGATTGCGCAAGCTTCAAGATGACCTCAGACGGTCGCACTTTCAATTGAGTGCCATGGGCGTTCCGATAGTTTAATAACTCTCGCTCTTTGAGTGATTGGCTTAGGTCCTGTTTACGAAGTGGCCTGACGCAGGCATCGACGGATCGAGGCTATATGCAGCGAGTCGCGAAACGCCGTATCAAAGCCAAAAAACCGCCAGGCCAGGGGGCCGACCCCGATCGGGGATGACCTGAGCCCCTAGTGCTCCTCCAGATTTGAGTAGAGGCCGTCGCCAAGATGACGGTTCCCCGAAAACTCTGCCGGGCGCGGGTGAACAACGGGAGCAGAAAGCTGTTACCCTGTTGGTCCGATGTCTGATCAAATTTCAATGGATGAGCTACTCCCCGGAACTCGGACAGTGACCTAAGCTACGGAGTGGGTATCTGCTGATCCTCAACGAGAGGAGATCAGCGATGACGATGCGGAAGCAGCACAAGCCCGCGTTCAAGGCGCGGGTTGCGCTGGAGGCCCTGAAGGGTGAGCAGACGGTGGCCGAGGGTTACGAGTTTGCGGTTGATTGGAACATCAACGACGGTGGGCGCTGCACACCATTTTTTCTTTCGCGCTCAGTCGCGATAGAGACCGTCTAAGGGGGGCCGCGCCAGTCGCATTGGGCGTTCGTACTATCAGCCACGACGTTCAGGGTGAGGTCGATTCCGGCGACGGATTCACAGTGCAGGGCCAGGCTGCGATCAGTGCGCATCTTGTGAGCTTCTTCATGGTCCGCGAATCGTTGTCGTCTGGCATCGGCGAGGCGATCTGGAGTGCCGAGGACAAGACGTGCCAGGGCGCGTGGCGAGCCAAGAGGTTGTAGCGATGCGCCGGGCCGCTTGGGTGGTCGCTATCGGGCTTCTGGTCCTCGCTGGGCCCGCGGGGGCGCAGAGCGATCTCGCCGTCGAAAAGATGATGCTACCGGTCAAGACGATAGACGGCGTTTTCGAACTCGAAGCGATGATCGTGAGGCCGCCTGGACCTGGTCCGTTTCCCCTTGCGGTCATCACTCACGGTGGAGCAACCAACGCGAAGCTCCGGGAATCGGTCAAGCTGCCGGTCTATCGGTGGGCCGTCGAAGAGTTTGCTCGTCGTGGCTATGCGACGGTCTTTGCGCTTCGTGCCGGCTATGGGAGTTCTCAGGGGTTCGCGCCGGAGCGGCGGTATACGCGCTGCGACTTCGCGAGCGATCTGAGAATTGTACGAATGATCGGACGGCAGGTGGCCGGGACAATAGAAGCCGTGCGTAACCTGCCATATGTAGACGCTTCTAGGATTGTGGCGGTGGGCGAGTCGCTTGGTGGCGCCGGGGTGCTCGCAATGGGTGAGGACGCCATACCGGGCCTCCGCGCGATCATCAATTTCTCGGGCGGGATCGGATACCACGCCTTCGGGTGCGACCGCGAGAAGGAAGCTGACGCATTCAGTGAGCTTGGGCGGGGAAATCAGCTTCCCACGTTGTGGGTATACGCTGGCAATGACAGGAGGTTCAGTCTGGCGCTAGCCCGGCAGCTGTTTTCTGCCTATCGCAGCGCGGGGGGCAATGGCCAACTTATAGAATTGCCCAGCTTCACCGAGGACGGGCACACTCTCTTTATCCTCGGCGCACCCAAGTGGCGCCCAGCGGTTCACGCGTTCTTGAGGGGTTTGGGGCTGCCTTACGACCCGCCTCCAAGCTCGATCACGTATGAGGATATGGCGGCTTATTGGGCGCTGATGCTGCCGGAGATAACAAAGGAGTGTGATAAGAATCCGACCTGTGAGACAACGCTGAAATGTGTGGGCGAGCAGCTCGAGCAGAAAACGCTTCCTTTGAAGGGTCTCATCCGACTTTACGACGTCACGGCGACCAATGAGGCGGTCGGAGCCGAGGATAGCGCTCTCATACGGTCTGCCATTCGAAGTTGCCAACCGACTAACTGACAGATTCTCGGCATTGTCACGTTGCCGAGAAAAGAACGCGTAGAGCCTGCAGCCGCGATATTCTCAGGCGGCCGCGACCGCCGTCCGCCACGTGTCCATGGCCGCCGCACGGAAGGCGCGGTGCGATTGGGCTGAAATCAGATGGTGTTGGACACATGGGTAGCGGCGGCCGCAGCCGCTTAACCAAATTCCGGCGCAGGCTTCTCGCGTTCTGGGATCGACAACGTGACAAGGCCACAATGCCCTCAGACGCGTAAACCAGCATTCAATCCGTCGAGCACTGCTTCTTCCGCCGTACGCGGGGCGGCGCAGTCGCCGATCGGAATTATTTCTCCGGCATACTCAGTTAGAGATTCCTCGATGCGTGTTTCCGATTCGTGTCCCATTGCCAAGACCAGTGTCTCAACGTCGCGGCACTCAAACGGCGTGTTGTTGGCGAGATGTTCAAAATAGACGGTATCGGCATCCACGCCAGCCAGGCGCGCCATTGGAATGATTTCCACACCAAGTGAATGAACGATGCCAAGCCAGTGGTCGCGCACATAGCTCTGTAGATTTTGCCCGGCCATGTTGGCGTTGACACACAGGCGTACGTGGCGGCCTTCTCGCGCGAGTTTTTCTGCGATTCCAAGTCCGATCCAGTCTGAACGCCAGTCCGCGACCACAACAGATCTTCCGGCATTGACCTCGCCTCGTAGGATCTGCCAGACGTTTGCGACGTGCGCGTCTTCAATACCCGGAATCTCCGGTACGTGTGGTCGAGCTCCTGTGGCGAGGATGACCGCGTCCGGATTCTCCGTTCGTATGAGATCGGAGGTCACGGCTGTGTTGGTTACTACCTTAGCGCCGGATTGCCGTGCCTCATGGGCGAGATTGGTAATGAGTCCTCCGAACTCGGCACGGCCCGGCAGGAGTTGTGCTAACAGGACCTGTCCGCCGAGCTGTTGCCCTCGCTCATAAAGCGTAACATCGTGCCCGCGCTCGGCCGCGACTGCGGCGGCCTTTAGGCCTGCCGGGCCACCGCCGGCAATAAGAATCCGTCGACGTTGCGATACCTTAGGTTTGTTGGCGTGAGTGAGTTCCCGGCCTGTCTCCGGGTGCTGGATACACGATATTGAATAGCCGGCATGCATGTGGCCGGCGCATGCTTGGTTACACCCGATGCACGCCCGTATGTCGTCGGTGCGCCCGGTACGCGCCTTGTTTGGCATTTCAGGATCAGAGATCAGGGCACGGGTCATACCGATCATATCGGCGTGTCCAGCGGTCAGAACCTGCTCCGCGATCTGCGGTTGATTGATTCGGCCGGCGACGAAGACCGGCTTTCGAACCCTTGCCTTAATGGCGGCTGCATATGGCACGGTGTATCCGTGCTCGATCGCCATTGGTGGGATGTTGTGAACCGCCGATCCCAGCGTCGATGAGGCGCCCGCAATGACATTGTAGTAATCGAGAAGATCGTATTTATCGAGAGCGGCGCAGATTTCGATAATATCTGGCTGCGTCAGGCCGAAGGGGCTGAGTTCGTCACCCGATATTCGCATTCCGACTACCATGTCGCCGACAGCGCTTCGTACGGTGCTGTCAGTCTAATGGCAACTTGTCTCTGAGTGGCTGGCGAAGGGGCGCTTTAGGCAGCCAGTTGGCGCCATTCTGCAAGAGCAGCCGATCGGTTCTGCTTGAACGTGTCACGGCGGGTGAGATGTCGGTCGTGGTTGAAATGATTGTGGATCGAGGCATGTGCTGAGGCGAATTTCTGCAGGGTCTTCACATCCCTGAACCTGGCCATCGCACCTTCTCGCCGTCGGAAGGGTTGGTGCGAATTTTCGGCTCGGTTGTTAAGCCAACGACCACACTGCTGAGCGGCGGTATTTCCGATGACTTTCATCGCCGCGCCGTAGGATCTGAGACGGTCGGTCACGATCGAACTCGGGCGGCCGTAACGTTTCATGGCGCGCTTCAGAAATTTCAGTGCAGCCTTGCGATCGCGCCGTTTCGTCGCGAAAACCTCGAGCACCTCGCCCTCGTGATCCACTGCTCGCCACAGGTAATGTGTTTCGCCGTTGATCCTGACGAACACCTCATCCAGGTGCCAGCGCCATGAAGAGAAGAACCGGTGTTGAATGCGCCGCTTCCTGATCTCGGCGGCGAATATCGGACCGAACCGGTTCCACCAGAACCGCACCGTCTCGTGGCAGATGTCGATGCCACGCTCGAACAGCAGGTCTTCCACCTGGCGCAGCGACAGCGGGTAGCGGATGTACATCCTCACCGTGAGGCGGATAACCTCGGGCGAACTGTTGAAATACCGGAATGGACTTTTCATCCGTAAAGGCTACGGCCGCAACCCGTTGCCCTCAATCTGATTTGCTCTGACAATGCCGTGCCAGGCGCTTGCCGCCGCCGGCGCGCGCGTGGCGCCGACGCCCGCGGAGCGCTGGCGGGCGCCACGCACGCCGTGATCTGCGTAACGAACCAGGCGGCAACGGATGCGCTTCTCGCCTCACCCGGTGTCGCGGCCGCCCTTGCGGGCAAAACGCTCGTTCAGCTTTCGACCGTCTCGCCCGCCCAATCGCGCGCCCTCGGCGCCTGGGCTTCGTCCAATGCCACGGGCTATTTGGACGGCACCATCCTCGGTTATCCGAGCGATGTGATCGGCGGGCGTTGTACGGTCGTTTATTCCGGACCGAAGGATCGGTACGACGATGGCGTGCGGGCCTTTGCCGCCATGGGCGGCAATCCCAAGCACGCGGGCGAGACCATCGGCGCGGCCCCGGCCTTCGCCCGCGCGATCAATTCGTACTCCTTCGCCGGCTGGCTCGCCTTCTTCCACGGCGCCGCCATCTGCCACAAATCGGGCTTCCCCATCGAGTTGTATGTCGAGACCGCCGCCGCGATGCTGCCTTCGCGCGAGGGGGCCATGCGTCTCTTTGGCCGCCACATGGCCGCGCGCGATTATTCCCAACACCAGGCGGCGCTCGCGCTCTATTCCGCCGCTTACGATCATGTGGCCGAGATGAGCGCCGAGCTCGGGGTGGACACGGACTTCCCCAAGGCCGTCGCGGGCTATTACCACCGCGCCATCGAGGCGGGCCATGGCGGCGAGGCGCTGTCGGCGTTGTTTGAGCTATTGGTCGCCGGGAAAGCCTAGGGCTACGCGGGGCGTTGCGGCGTTGATCGAGCTATTGGTCGCCGGGAAAACCTAGGACCGCGCGAGGCGCTGCGGCGTTGTTCGAGCTGCTGATCGAAAAACCGGGCTGATCGTCCAGGCGCGGACCTAGCGCAAGGGTTCCCGGTTGGCGCCTGCGCGCACGCGGCGCAGCGTGCCCCGGAACGTCGCCCAATTGTGCCGCCAGCCATTGGCGCGCATGGCCTGCCAGGGCCGGAAATGCCGCGTGCGCGGATGCGCCTGACCCGCGAGCCAGAGCGCGAGTGCGCGCGCGGGATGGCCGAGTTTCCGGCGCACGTGGTCCGCGTGCATGATCGAAAGCTCCGCGAGCGAGCACGGCGCGGTCACGAGCGCGCCGGCCTTCACCGCGTCCGCCATCAGGCGCGCGCCGGCCGTGGTGCGCACGACCGCGAGGTTCACGCCGGCGGCTTCGCGGAAAATTCGCGTTCCCTCCTCGATCATCCAGCCATCGGGTACCGCGATATCGGCCGCCTCGCCGACGGCATCGGGGCAGATCTTGCAGCGAAAGGGCAGGTTGTAGGTCCAGGGTTTGGATTTATCGAAATAGGTCTGTTCGTAGCTCAAATCGAAGACCCGCCCGTCCCTCGCCTCGATATGCGTCGGGCCGGGCCAGCCATTGCCGCGCCAGCGGAACAATTTCACGTCCTCGCGCTCGACGCCGTGAAAGGCGGCGATCTTGGTCGCGGTCGAATCGTTGGCGATGCCGCCGCAAAAAATCGTCACCAGATAGGGAATCTGGCGCGCAACGCGCGGGTCGCGCTTGCCGAGATTACGGATCGCCGAGATATCGCAGGGCTTGGCGAGGACGGCGAAACGCGCGCCTTCGTCGAGCAGGCGCATCACATGCACGAGCGGCGCCGCGGGCCCGTAGCGCGATTGCGCGCCCGCGATCACCTCCTCGGGCGTGCGGCTGATCTGGGCGTCGGCGTGGAAGGGCCGTTCGGGCACGGCGCGGACGTGGAGGATCGCCTCGACCTCGCCGCTTCGCAGCAGATGGACACCGAGCGCGGTCATGACGCCGCCCGCCGCCGCGCGAAAACGCACCGCCTCGTCTGCGGCCCAAGCCCGCTCGTGGCTCAGCATGACGCCGTACACCGGATGGGCCGGCACTTCTTGCGTCTCGGGCCCCTCGATCGTGGCGCCCGGGCATGCTTCGAGGATGCGCGCTTCGAGCGCGCGGTCGAGCGGGCGCTTGAATTGGGGACGCATCTGGCCGAACGAGGTGACCGCCATGTCGATGGCCTCGCCCCCCGCCATGCTTTGGCACAGGCCGCAACCGGTGCACAGGCCGCGTTCGACAACGGCGGAAAGAGCTTGGGGATGGGGCACGGCGGCTCCCGCGATTTTGGTTCGGGTAACTCGGCCCAGTCCTATCGGCGGGCCACTCCCCGGTCCAGCGGGAAGCGCCTGCTCGGGAGCCTGGACGTTCGGCGGCACTCTAGATCATGATCGTCTCGACCCGAGCGCGCCGATGGCGCTCGAGCCAAGACGTGAATCTCGAGCAACGTCGCATGATCGGGCGGGATCGTTTCGTTTGAAAATTTCGATGCCGCGCGAAACGCTCTCTCTCGATCTCGGTTGCCGGTGGGGCGAGCACACAACGGAGGAATCCATGATTACCGAACTGCGCCATTACATCGCTGCCGACGGCAAGGACGCGGCCATGATGGACGTGATGGCGACGCATATCCGCCCCATCCTCGAACGCCTCGGCTTCAATATCAAAAATTATTGGGTCGATGCCGCCGACCCCAAACACCATTGGTATGTCATGGAATGGCCTTCCGCCCAGGCGGTGCAGGATGGCTGGGCCAAGTTCCGCGCCGACGAGGGTTGGCTCAAGGTCAAGACGGCGCACGGCGCGGTGTTTGGCAAGGTCGAAGCCTTCGTGCTGCGCCAGGTGCCCGGCATGAAATTCGGCTGAATGTCCTAGCGGCCCGAATCGGACGGACCGTACCCGGCCCGTCAGCCCGAACCGTCGGCCCGGACCGCCAGCCTACCCGTTGAAATGCGGTGCGGATCGAACACGATGAGAAAAAAGCACGCGTTTGATCCGCACCACTAGCCCTCGGTGGCGAGCGCGCGGGCGCGGGCGAGAAGGGCTGCGATCGCGGTCTCGACCCGCGCCTGCTCGCCGCGATACCAGGCTGCGTGCTCCGCCACGGTCTTGGTTAGGGCTTCCGCATGTTCGCGCACCCGGGCGGGATTGACGCTGCCCTCGGTCACGCGGCTTTCGAGGAAGGCGCGCGCATCCAGAACGCGGCGCAGCTCGTCGTCGGTCATCGCGACCGACGGCGCGCCGAATTCCCGCGCGGCGGCCAGCAGATCCGCGGCGCGCGCGGTCCCGGGCGTGCGGCCCGCGTCGATGGTGTCCTTGACGAACTTACCGACCACGTGGTGGGCCGCGCGGAAGGGCAGATCGAAGCGGCGCACGAGTTCGTCGGCCAAATGGCTCGCCGTGCTCCAGAACGCGCCCGCGTTCGCGGCCATGCGTTCCTCGCGCACGATCAGCCCGCCGACGCTTTCCGCCATCAGGCGCAACGCGCCCTTGGTCGTCTCGCCGATCAGCGGCAGCGGATTGTCGGCAAACTCGAAATCGAGATCGGTCGAGCACACCCCGCGCTGGCAACCCATCATCGAGGCCAGCCAGCCGACGGCCTGGCCCGCGACCGCCTTCACGCGTTCGAGGGCGTGCGGATTTTTCTTTTGCGGCATGATGGAACTGGTGCCCGCGAGATTGTCTGCGATCTCGACATAGCCGAATTCCCACGACGACCAAAGATAAAGGTCCGTCGCGAAGCGCCCGAGATTGCCCATGAGAAGCGCGAGGTTCGCCGTGCCCTCCTCGAGGTAATCGCGCGCGAACAAGCCGCCGTCCGAGGAATTGACCACGATGCCGTCGTGACCCAGCAGCGCCGCCGTGCGCCGCCGGTCGAGCGGCCAGGACGTGCCCGCGTTCGCCGCCCCGCCGAGCACACCCAAATTGGTGCGCGCATAGCACTGGCGCAGGCGCTGCAAATCGCGTTCGAGAATGCTGGCCTGGCGCATGAGGTAATGGCCGAAGGTCCAGGGCTGGGCGTGCTGCAAATGGGTATAGCCCGGCATGACGGTCGCCGCGTGCTCGCGCGCGCGCCTCAGCACCGTGCCGGTCAGGGCCAGAGTGTCGGCGATCACTTCGAGCAAAAGATCGCGCAGGAAGATGCGGTCGGCGGAGGCGTCCTGGTCGTTGCGGCTGCGCCCGGTTTGGATGCGCCCCGCGATGTCGGCGCCGAGCTTGGTTTCGAGAAAATGTTCGATCTGCACGAGGTACGAGCCGGTTTGGGGCAGGAAGGGAAAGCGCGCGGGGCCGAGTTCGTGGACCTCGATGAGGCCGCCGAGCAGCTTGGCCGCCCGGTCGCGGCGCAAAACGCCGGTCTCGGCCAGCATCACCACATGGGCGAGATCGGTGAGCGAGAAGCCGCGAAACCGCGCGGGCAGGGTCGCGAGATGGGGCATCTCGTCGTAGCGGATGATGGCGTCGCTGCGCTTGCCGAGCCTGGCTTCCTCAAGGAACACGTCCTGCTTCATCCTATCCTCCCTCGGGCACGTCAGGTCTTGACGAACATGGCGCGCGGCACATTGGCCAAAAGCTCCGCGCCCGACTCCGTGATGCGAATGGTTTCGCTGGCGACATGCGAACGCTCGGCCGACCACATGCCGAGAAATAAATGGAACGTCATATTGGGCGCGAGAATCGTCTTGTCGCCCGGGCGGAAGCTCGCCGTGCCTTCGCCCCAATCGGGCGGATAGCCGATGCCGATGGGGTAACCGATGCGCTGTTCCTTGGACAGGCCGTGGCGCGAAATGACCTTGCGCCACGCGGCCTCGACGTCCTCGCAGCGCGCGTCGGGCCGCGCCGCTTGCAAGGCCGCCTCCGAGCCCTCCATCACGATGGTGTCGAGTTCGGCGAGCGCGGCGGGCGGCTTGCCCAAATGGATGGTGCGCGCCAGCACGCAGTGATAGCGCTGGCGCACCGCGCCGAATTGGAGACACACGGTTTCGTTCGCGCCAAAGCGCCGCTCGGTCCAGGTGAGATGCGTCGTATGGGCCTGGGGCCCGGCGAGCAGGAAGGGCACCGAGGCCGGATAATCGCCGCCGTATTCCGCCGTTCCCGACGTGGCCACGCGTTGAAGCTCCGCCGCCACGTCGCATTCGCGGACGCCGGGACGGACGCCCTCGCGAAAGGCTTCGGCCACGCGTTCGGCGATGCGCGCGGCCTCGCGCATCTTGACGATCTCGGCCGGAGATTTCACCAGGCGCACGCGGTTGACCACGAGATCGCCGTCGATCAAGCGCGAATCGGGTAGCGCCGCGGCCAGGGCGTCGCGCATGCGCGGGGTCATCTGCTGACAATCGCGCGCGGCACCAACGCGCCGCTTCCCGCCGCCGCGCGCCGCGATCTCGGCGGCGACGAATTGCATCGGGTGGCGGTCGGCCCAGCCGAACAGGTCCTCGGGATAGGCCATGACGTGATCTTCGGGCATGAAGCACGTCAGGTGCGCCCCCGACAGGTCCATGCCCCGTCCGATCCACAGCGGCAAATCGCGGTCCTCGAATACGACCGCGCATTGCGGGATGTAATAGCTCCAGCCGTCGTACCCGGTCAGATAGTTCATATTGGCCGGGTCGCATTCGACGAGCACGTCGATGCCCGCTTCGGCCATGGCCGCGCGCACCTTGGCCAGACGGCCGCGATATTCGTCTTCCCCGAACGCCATCGTTGCTCCCCGAGCTGCCCAGTCCATCATGGACGCAGGCTATCCATCACGGACGCCGGCAATCCCCGCGTCAAGGGCGGACCATCCTTGCCATGACCCAGGCTTTGCCTTTGTCATGACCCGGGCTTTGCCTTTGCCATGACCCGGGCTTTCCGTTGCCATGCCCTGGGCCAGCTTTGCCATAACCCGGGCGCTCCGTTGTCGTAACCCCGGCCATTGCCGAGAGCGGGCGGGGCGGGGATGATCGCGCAAACGTGCAGGGGGGACCATGGCCGGGCTTGTCACTTACCACCTCGAGGGCAAGCGCGCGCTCGTGACGGGTGCGGCTTCGGGCATCGGCCTCGGCACGGTCGAATTGTTCGCGCGCTCGGGCGCGCGCGTGGTGCTCAACGATCTCGCTTCCAGCCCGCGCATGGCGGGCGAGGTCGCGCGCCTTCGGGCCGAGGGCCTGGACGTGCGCGGCGTCGCCGGCGATGTCGCGAGCGAGCAGGGGGCGGCGCGCATCGTGGCCGAAAGCCTGGACGCCCTCGGCGGCCTCGATTATCTGGTCAACAACGCAGGCACGCCCGGAACCAGCCAACCCATACCGATGAAGGATCTCGGCGCGCTCACGCCCGAATTCTGGGACAAGATTCTCTCGGTCAATCTCATGGGTGCGTTCTGGATGACAAAGGCGGCGGAATCGGCCTTGCGCGCGGCGCGGGGCGCGGTCGTCGATACCGTGTCGGACGCCGCCTTCGGCGGCGGCGCGTCGAGTCTCGCCTATGCCTGCGCCAAGACGGGCCTTGTCCGCCAAATCGAATTGCTCGCGAAGGCCCTCGCCCCCGATGTGCGCGTCAACGGCATAGCCCCCGGTTACGTCAATTCGAATTGGGAATGTTCGTTCGGCGACATCGTCGAATCGGCCAAGCGCACCGTGCCGCTGGCGCGCGTCGGCCAGCCGGAGGATTACGCCCAACTCATCGTTTTCTTGGCCGCGGGCGCGCTGTACGTCACGGGCGAGGTCGTGCTCGCCAATGGCGGAACGCGCCTCTGAGAGACGCCCCGGTTAGGGGCCGTTCTTGAGACCCAGCTTCTTGCGCGCTTCGGCCGGGCTGAGCACGCGGGCGCCCAGACGCGTCGCGATTTCGGCCGCGCGTTCGACCAATTGGCCGTTGGACGCGAACACGCCGCGGTCGAGATAGAGATTGTCCTCGAGGCCCACGCGCATATTGCCGCCCAGCACCACGGCGGTCGCCGCCATGGGCATTTGCATGCGCGAGATGCCGAAGCTTGCCCAATGGGCGCCGGCGGGCAGCATGTTGCGCATCGTCAGCATGGCTTCCGCCGTCGCGGGTGCGCCGTAGCTGATGCCGAGACAAAGCTGGTAAAGCGGCGGACTCTCGACATGACCCTCGGCGACGAGGGTATTGGCGATGGCGACCTGGCCCATGTCGAAGACCTCGAGCTCGGGCTTGATGCCGAGCGCCTTCACCCGGCTCGCCATGGTGCGCAGGAAGCTCGGCGTGTTGACGTAGATGCGGTCGCCGAAATTCATCGCGCCGCAATCGAGGCTGCAAATTTCCGGGCGCAATTCCTCGATGTAGTTGATGCGCTCCACCGGGCCGACCACGTCGTCGCGTTCGGGATCGGTCGCCATCGGATTGTCGGGGCTTGGGCCCCAGCTGCCGCCATTGCCGCCGGTCAGGTTGATGACGACGTCCACGTTCGATTCGCGGATGCGCTTGACGATTTCGCGGAACAGCGCCGGGTCGCGGCTGTTCTTGCCGGTCTTGGGATTGCGGGCGTGAATATGGGCGACGGCCGCGCCGGCCTTGGCGGCCTCGATCGCGGCATTGGCGATCTGTTCGGGCGTCACGGGAATGGCCGGATGCTTGCCGACCGTGTCGCCGCCGCCGGTGACCGCGCAGGTGATGATGACTTCGTTGTTCATCGCATGTCTCCCCTTGGCGCCGTTCATCGCCGCCCGGGGCCGAGCATAGCCGGGGCGGGGGCGCCCCGCCATCGGGACGCCCCGTCATCAGGACACCCCGTCATCAGGACACCCCGTCATCGGGACGCCCCCCATCAGGGTGCCCCGTCATCAGGACGCCCCGTTATCAGGACGCCCCATCATCGGGACATTGGGCCAAATGCGGCAATGACCGCCGCTTGGCAGGGCCGCACGCGCGCGGCTAGGTTGTGGGTCCGAACCCGCCGCAGACCCATGGAACCGAAATGCGCGTCAATCCCATCGCGGGCGCCTTGGGTGCCGAAATCGAAGGCGTGGACCTCGCGTCCGAATTGGACGATGCGGTCTTCGCCGCGATCCGCCGTGCCTTTCTCGATCATCTGGTGATTTTCTTCCCGGGCCAAAACCTGGGCCCGGCCGAACAGAAGCGTTTCGCGCTGCGTTTCGCGCCCATCTACGTACACCGAATGGTCGAGGGCATGGCGGGCCATCCCGACATCATCCGCGTCGTGCGCGAGCCGGAAGAGCGCATCAATTGGGGCAGCGAATGGCACATGGACGCGAGCTTCGAGGACTGTCCGCCGCTCGCGACCGTGCTGCACGCGCAGGAATTGCCGCCCTACGGTTCGGATACCATGTGGACCAATCTTTATCTTGCCCATGACGCGCTCTCGGACGGCCTGAAATGCGCCCTCTCGGGCCTGCGGGGCGTGCACGAATCGGGCAGCGGCGCGCGTTACGAGGACAAGTACAAGGGCATGAAGGGCCGCGCCGTGGAGCCCAAGGTCAATGTCCATCCCGTGGTGCGCACGCACCCGGAAACCGGCCGGAAATGCCTGTACGTGAACGAGTCGTTCATGACCCGCTTCGAGGGCATGAGCGTCGAGGAAAGCCGGCCGCTGCTTCACTATCTATTCGCGCACAGCGTGAGGCCCGAATTCACCTGCCGCTTCCGCTGGAAGCCGGGCACGCTGGCGATATGGGACAATCGCTGTACCCAGCACAACGCGATCGCCGATTATTTCCCGAACCACCCCGCATTGTTCGCCGCGCGGCGCGTCATGCACCGCATCACCATCCAGGGCGACCGGCCGGTCTAGGCGCGCTTTCGCGCCTTCCGCGCGCGGCGCGCGGGTTTTGCGACATCGTCCGCGATCAATCGGTTCAGACGATGATAAAGCGCGTCCCAGAACGGCGCATAATATTGCGCCGCGGCGGCGGGCGAGCGGCGGGTCGCCTGCACCGCCTCGACCGCCACCTGATCCTCGGCATAGACCTGGCGATAGCCGCGCACGAGATTTTCGTGAAAGGCCTTGAAGTCCGCGTGCGCCACGGCGCGCGGCGGGAAAAATCCGCAGTGCAGGATGCGCGTCCAGCCGGGCGCCTCGGGCAGGCAGATATTCATGCGCATCATCGTCGGGCGCACGGGCATCACGAGATTGGGGTAATAGGTGATGAAAAACCCTTGGGTCGGCGCCGTCGCGCGGCCGAGATGGGGCGTGCGCTCGACGCCGTAGGTCGTGCCGACGGTGGCCATGTCGAAGCCGAAGGCGATCAGCGGGCCATCGAGATCGGTGAAGAAGGTCGGCTTACCGTCCTTGGCGCGCGGCACGTCGGGCGATTTGCGGTAGGACTCGTGGGTGAAGGCTTCGTGCAGGATGTTGATGGCTGCGTTCTCGAGATAGGTTTTCCAATTGGTCTTGAGCATGCGCCCCGTGCGCGCGGTCGGCCCTTCGTCGTCCTCGACCGGGGAAAGTCCGTCGAGATCGAAGGCCGATAGAATGCGCCGCAAGGGCGCGAGATGGGCGTCGATATCGCCCGCGCGCCCGCCCAGATCGACGAACACGATGCCGAGGCGTTCCTCGGCGCGCACCTCGATAAGATCGACCGGCCTTCCTGCGAGCGCCGCGAGGCTGCCCTCGGGCGTGCCGTCCCACCACGGCGCCGCGATCAGCTTGCCGCGAAGATCGTAACGCCAGCCATGGTAGTAGGTTTCGAGCGCGCGCCCGGCGCGCACCTCCTTGCGCACCGCGAGCGAGCCGTCATAGGGACAGATATTGTGGAAGACGCGCGCGCGGCCGTCATCGCCGCGCACGACCACCAGCGGAATCCCCATGAAGGCGAGCGGACGCGCATCGCCCGCGTTCGGCACGGCGTGGGCGAAACACAGCGCCGCCCAGTGGCGGTGGAAGATGCGGTCGCGTTCGAGCGCAAAAAATTCGTCGGTGTGGAAAGCCCGGGGCGGCAAGGTACGCGCCTTGGCGATGGGCGCGCGAATGGCCGCGAGCTCGGCCGAAGTCAAACCCGATTTTCCGGCCATCGTCCGATCCTCAGTCGAGGCGCGCGAGAACCGCGCGCGCGGTGTCCTGGCCCGATTGCACGGCGCCGTCCATATTGCTCATGAATTGCGTGGCGCATTCGGCGCCGGCGAAATGGGCGCGGCCCACGGGCGCGCGCAACGCGCGGCCATAGGCGGTCCAAGCACCGGGCAGGCAGGCGGACACGCAACCGCGGCTGTATTCCTCGGCGGCCCAATAGACCTCGCGGATTTCCCGCGGCTTCAAGGCTTCGGGGCCGAAGCAGCGCGCGAGTTCCGCCAGGACCTTGGCTTGGCGCGCCGCCATGGATTCGTCCCACAGGGTGCGCGACAGCGCCGTGCCGAGCTGGACGATCAACATCCCCAGCGGGCCGTCCATGCTGGCGTCCCAAACCGAGAACATGGCGCTGGTCGCGGCGCCCGACAGGCCGCGGGCGCGCCAGAACGGCGCGGGATAGACGGCCGTCATGCGCATCCGGCCGCGAATGGGAAAGCGCGCGGTCAGATAGTCGCGCGGCGGCGGCAGGGCCGGGGCGTGGACGAGGCGGCCGGCAAGAACGGGGGGCAGGGCGATAATGGCGAGCGTGCCGCGCGCGCCGCCGCCCTCTCCGGTCACGCTTACCCCCGTGCCGTCGGATTCGATGCGCCTTGCGGGCGCGTTCAATGTCACCGCGTCGCCCAGGCGCGCGGCCAGGCGTTCGGCGATCTGCTGCGTGCCGCCGACGAAAACCTCGTTGTCGTGGGGCTTGCCGTCGAAGCCCATGAGGCTCGCGAAGCCGCCATTGGTGCGCGCATAGACCAGGGCGTGCAGGAACGACATCTCGTTCTGCGGAATGAGATAGGCCTCGATGACGTGGCCGATGGCCTCGGCGTAGTCGGCCTGCATGTTCGCCGCCATCCAGGTGCGCGTGGTCTGGCCGTCCCATTCCCCGGCGCTCGCGGCGTCCCACGGCGCTTCGGGCGGAACGGTCGCCGCCATATCGTCGAGGCGCTTGACCGCCTGCACGAGGCCGTCGCCGAAAATGCCGCGATAATCTCGCCGTCCGCCATCGGGCCTCGTAACGAGGCGCTCCTCGCCGCGCAGATAAACCGAATCCCCGCCATGTGCCCCGTGCTCGACGAAGGCGATGCCGAGATCGGCGGCCAGGGCCTTGAGCCTGTCCTGCCCGGGGCCGGTCCACGCGCCGCCGAGTTCCAAGGGCTGATGGCCGCGCATCTCCGTCCAGACGCGGCCGCCGACGCGGTTGCGCGCCTCGAGCACCGCGACCGTGCGGCCCGCGCGCGCGATGTCGTGGGCGGCGACAAGGCCGGAAAGCCCGGCTCCGATCACGACGACATCGGCGTTTCGCATATTCGCCCTCCCGGAAAGCACCATCTTGGAAGCGCGCGCGCGTGCCCGTCAATCCACGGTCCGTCGGCCGTCCGCGGCGGATGGCGGTTTTTCCCCTTGGCCGGAAAATCGGCGATGATCGGGGTGTCCGCGAATTCGACGGGAGAACGAAGACGTGAACACGCCGACCCATGTGCTGATCGCCGCCCTCGTCTTCGCGCGCCCTGGGGCGCGGTTGCGTTCGTGCGCGGCGGTGTTGGGCGGTGTATTTCCGGATCTGCCGATTTTTGCGTTGTGGCTGTGGGCAAAACTCGCGGGCCTGGACGAGTCCATGGTGTGGCGGGAGCTGTATTTTTCGCCGGGCTGGCGCGATGCCATGGACGCCAGCCATTCCGTGCCGCTCTACGCCGCGATTGTGTTGCTGCTGTGCGCGACGGCGCGGCCGGCGCCCGCCGGCGGAACGGCTCCAGGCGCGCGCTGGGCCTTGCGGCCGCTGGCGGTGTTCTGTTGGTCGGCGCTGCTCCACATCGCCGGCGATTTCCCCTTGCATATCGACGACGCGCACGCCCATTTCTGGCCGCTGTCGGATTGGCGATTCCGTTCGCCGGTGTCCTATTGGGATGCGCGCCATTACGGCCATGTCTGGGCGCCTTTCGAGGCCGCGCTGGCCGTGGCCATGATCGTCGCGCTCTGGCGGCGCCACGGCTCGCGCTGGGTGCGGGCCGTTCTGGTCTTGGGCGCGCTATCCTATCTTGTCGTGCCGGTTTATTTTGCTTGGATGGCCCATTGAATCGATGGCCGAGACGAGCGCGGGGACACGAGCACGGGTTCCGAGGATATGCCGAACGAAGAGGACATGCCGAACGAAAACGCCCGGCTCCATGCGCCCGCGACCGTGCGCAACAAGGCGCCGATCCTGGACGTGCTGCGGCGGGTCCTGCCGCCCCGGGGCCTGGTGCTGGAGATCGCCAGCGGCACGGGCGAGCACGCGGCGCATTTCGCCTCGGCCCTGCCCGGTCTCGTCTTTCAACCGAGCGACGCCAATGGCGCGAACCTGGCCTCGATCGCTTCATGGACGGCCGGTTTGGCGAACGTGGCCGTGCCCATCGCGCTCGACGTGCATCGCCAGCCTTGGCCGGTCGCGCGCGCGGACGCCCTGGTGTGCATCAACATGATCCACATCTCGCCGTGGTCGGCCGCCGCCGCTTTGTTCGAGGGTGCCGCGGCCGCATTGCCGCCCACGGCACCGCTCGTGCTGTACGGCCCATTCAAGCGGGACGGGCGCCATACCGCGCCGAGCAATGCCGAATTCGACGAATCCTTGCGCGCGCGCGACCCATCCTGGGGCGTGCGCGATCTCGGCGAGGTCGCGGATCTCGCGGCATCGAAGGGTTTCGGCGCACCCGAAATTTTCCCGCTGCCGGCGAACAATCTCGCGGTCGTCTTCGTTCGGACGGGTTAGGCGCTCAAAACCAAAGACCGGCGAGCGCGCCCATGAGGCACGTGCACAACGTGCCCGAGACGATGGATTTCATGCCCAGCCCGACAATCTCGCCGCGCCGCGTGGGCGCCATGGTCGATAATCCCGCGATCATGATTCCAAGCGAGCCGAAATTGGCGAAGCCGCAAAGCGCGTACAGCATGATGAGCCGCGACCGGGGCGAGAGCACCTCGGGCGGCAGACGCGCGAGCTCGGCATAGGCGATGAGCTCGTTGAGCACGGTTTTTACGCCCATGAGCGCGCCCGCGCTTTGGGCTTCGGCCCAGGGCACGCCCATGAGCCAGCACACCGGCGCCATCGCGAGACCCAGCGCGCGTTGCAGCGTGACGGGTGCTCCGGCGATATCCGGCAGCAAGCCGAGCAGGGTATTCGCCAAGGCCACCAGCGCAACCAGAACGACGAGGCTGGCGACGATGTTGATCAGCAATTCCACGCCCGCCTGCGTGCCCTGGGCGACCGCGTCCATGGCCGAATCGGCCGCACGCCCGAGACTGGCCGCTGTATCGCGATCCGCGACGCGACCCGCATCCGGCACCATGATGTGGCCGACGACGATGGCCAGGGGCGCGCCGAGGACCGAGGCGATGAGGATATGGCCGAAGGCCTCGGGAATGATCGGCGCCAGCAGGACCGCGTAAAGCGCCATGACCGTGCCGGCGATTCCCGCCATGCCGCCCGTCATGACGATGAACATCTCGCCGCGCGTGAGACGGGCGAGATAGGGCCGGATGACGAGCGGCGCCTCGACCATGCCGACGAAGATATTGGCCGCGGTCGAGAGGCCGACGGCGCCGCCCACCCCGAGCGTGCGGCGCAAGACCGCGGCCGCGCCGCGCACCAGCAGGGGGATGATCCGCCAGTGAAACAGCAAGGCGGTGAGCGCGCTCATCACCACGACGATCGGTAGAACCTGAAAGGCGAAAACGAAGACGTGTTCCGGCCGGCTCGGCTCGAACGGCAAATCGCCGCCGCCGAGATAGCCGAAAACGAAGGCCGTGCCCGCGCGCGTCGCCTCGGCCACGGCCCCGACCGCGCGGGCGAGCGCCGCGAAAACCGCCCGAAGCGCGGGGAGTTCGAGCATCGCGATGCCGAGCGCGGCGCTCAGCGCCAGGCCCGGCCAGACGACGCGGCCGCGGATCGCGGCCCGGTTCTCCGATAACGCCCAAGCGAGCGCAAGAAGCACCGCGAGGCCCAAGGCCGATTGCAAATGTTCCACGCCGCCCCCGAGATCTAGAGCAGTGTTTTGTCGGATGAAATCACCTGCGTCGCGTCGTGGCGAGGCGATCCGCCAGGCGCGATGCGAAGGGCGATGCCGTCGCATCGGCCGAGCGGCGCAACGCCGCGGGCGCCCGCCGCAGCGCGACCCGAAGGGCCGGGGGCTTTTGCGCCGGGGGTTCGTCAACGGGCTTGCGCGTAGCACCGGCTACGCGGCCGCGCCCTTTTCCTGCCCCCAGCACAAAATCCCTCCGGCGCAGATGGTTCCAGCCGACAAAATACTGCTCTAACCCGCGCCCGTCCTCGGCGTGTCAGCGTTGCGCCTTGCCGGCCAAAGCGAAATCGAGCAATGCGTCCGGCTCGGCGGCGAGCGCGCGGTAGAGATCGGGCCGGCGGTCGCGCAAGACCGGCCAGCGCGTGCGCGCCTCCATCAGCTTCGCCCGGTCGATCTCGGCCACGAGCAAGGCCTCGTCCCGTCCGTCGCCGCTGGCGAGCACTCGGCCCGCGGGATCGGCGATCAGGCTGTGCCCGCCCATCTGCCAATCGCCCTCGCGGCCGACCTTATTGGCGGCCGCGAGATAGGCGCCGTTCTCGAAGGCGCGCGTGCGCAGCATTTCCTGGAACATCTCGGTGCGCGAGGTCGCGTAGGGCGCAAGCAAAAGCTCCGCGCCGTTGACCGTCAGCGCGCGTGCGGTCTCGGGAAAGCCCATGTCGTAGCAAATGCCGATGCCGACCCGCCACGCGTCGAGGCCGTAGGTGTCGAGCCGCGAGCCGTAACGGAAAAACAGCTTCTCCAGGCTTTTGACTCCGGCGGGATGAATCTTGCGAAACCGGAAGCGGATCGCCCCGTCGGGGTCGATGTGGAAGGCGGTGTCGAAATAAAGTCCCGGCCCCGCGATCTCGTAGATCGTCGCCACGACGTGAACCTTGGCGCGTTGCGCGCTCGCGCGCACGGTCTCGAGGCTCGGGCCGGTTTCGGCCTCGGCCAGGCGCGTCCACGCCATGTCGCGATACTGGGCGAAATAAATCGTGTTGAAGAATTCGGGCAGCAGCACGAGTTCGCAGCCGTGCTCGCTCGCCGCGCGCGCGATGTAGTCGCAGGCCTTGGCGACATTGGCCGCGACGTCGAGACCGCTGGTCATTTGGATAACGCCGAGCTTCATGGCGGGGCCTATCGTGGTGCCGGCCGGGCAGCGCGCCCGGCCTGGGGTCCAGTGTGGAAGGGGGCATGCATCGCGCGCAAGGGTGGCGGCGATTGGACTGGATTCGCCCGGCGCCCTTGCCCAGGATGATCCGGGGCCGGGCGGCTTGATATCCGGCGGGTGCGCCGCCTGGGGGCGGTTGGGGGGCAAGGCATGAAATCGCACGCACGCGCGGTGGTGATCGGAGGCGGCGCGGTCGGCTGCTCGATTCTTTACCATCTGACCGCCGCCGGCTGGTCCGATGTCGTCCTGCTCGAACGCGGCGAGTTGACCGAGGGCTCGACCTGGCACGCGGCCGGTCTTTTGCCGTTGTTCAACATGTCGTATGCGACCGGGCAGATGCATCTCTACTCGATCGAGCTTTACACGCGCCTTGCCGCCGAATTCGGCCGCGATGTGGGTTTCAAGCGCGTGGGCAATCTGCGCATGGCGCGCACGCCCGCGCGCATGGACGAGTTCCAGACCTATGCCACGACCGCGGACGCGATCGGCGTGCCGTACGAATGGTGGTCGCCCCAGGACATCAAGGACCGCTTTCCGCTGGTCAACGTCGAAGGCTTGGCGGGCTCGCTGTTCCATCCCACGGACGGCTATATCAATGCCGCCGACATCACGCTTCTGCTCGCCGATGCCGCGCGCAAGGGCGGTGCCACCATTTATCGCCAGACCGAGGCGAACGCGATCACGCGCGCGGCCTCGGGCGAATGGCGCATCGCCACGAATAAGGGCGAGATCGCCTGCGAGGTCGTGATCGCCGCCACCGGCAATCACGCCCGGCGCACGGCGGCGATGGTCGGCCTTTCGATTCCCGCGATCCCCGTCGAACACCAATACATCGTGACCGGCGAGATTCCGGAGATCGTCGCCTGGCGGAAATCAGGCAAGCCCGAACACCCGATCCTGCGCGACGCCGACGCGCGGTGGTACATGCGCGAGGAGCGCGGCGGCCTCATCCTCGGCCCGTACGAGCGCGGCGCGCCCGCCTGGGGCGTGCACGGCGTGCCCGAGGGCTTCCGCGCCCATTTGCTCCCGCCCGATCTCGACCGCCTGGAATGGCACATCCAGGAAGCCTTCCACCGCATGCCGTGCTTCGAGAAGGGCGGGGTGAAGACGGTGTATAACGGCCCCATCTGCTACACCCCGGACGGCAATCCCCTCCTGGGGCGCGCGCCGGGGCTCGAGAATTTCTACTTCGCCGAGGGCTTCTCGTTCGGTATCACGGCGGCGGGCGGGGCGGGCAAATATCTCGCCCAAACGATCGTCGCGGGCGAGGCGGAGATTGACATGCTGGCCCTCGATCCTCGGCGCTTCGGCGCCTGGGCGCCGAGACCGTACGCGGTGAAGAAGAACGAAGAGGCCTACGAGCATATCTTTGCCCTCCATTACCCTGACGAGGAGCGCCCCGCGGCGCGGCCCTTGCGCACCTGGCCGAGCTACGACCGGCTGAAGGCCCGCGGCGCGGTGTTCGGCCAGCGCTTCGGCTGGGAACGGCCGAACTTCTTCGGCCCCGCGGACGATCCCGCGTTCGGCGAGCAATGGTCGTTCCGGCGCTCGAATTGGTGGCCGTACGTGAAGGCGGAGGCCGAGGCGATACGGTCGAATGTCGGGCTTATCGAGGCGTCCACCTTCGCCAAATATCTCGCCTCCGGCCCCGGCGCGAACGATTGGCTCGACGCCCTGCTCGCGAACAAGCTGCCGCAGAAGGACGGGCGCATCCAACTCGCGCACGCCTGCACCGCGCGCGGCGGGGTGCGCTCGGAATTCACCATCATGCGCGACGGTCCGGACGCGCTTTATCTCGTGGGCGGCGGGGCGGCGGAAAGTTACGACTGGGATTACCTGCGGCGCACCATGCCCAAGGACGGCTCGGTCTCGCTCCAGCGCGTGACCACCCAGTACGGTGTCTTTGTCGTCGCGGGGCCCAAGGCGCGCGAGGTTCTGGCGCCGCTCGTCGATGGACTCGAACTCACGAACGCCGCGTTTCCCTGGCTCACCGGCCGGCACGCGACGTTGGGCATGGCGCCGGTGCGCCTGATGCGCGTCAATTACGTGGGCGAACTCGGTTGGGAGATTCACCATCCGGTCGAATACCAGAATCATCTGTTCGATCTCTTGATGGAGGCGGGCAAACCCCATGGCATGGCGTTGGCCGGCATGCGCGCGATGAATTGGCTGCGCCTCGAGAAAACCTATCGCGGCTGGGGCTCGGAGCTGTCGAAGGAGGTTTCGGCCTGGGAAAGCGGCATCGATCGCTTCGTGCGCCTGGACAAGAACCGCGATTTCGTCGGTCGGGCCGCGCTTGCCGAGCGGCGCGGCAAATTGGCGTGGCAACTCGTGACGCTGTTGATCGAGGGGCCGGAGGACGCCGATCCTTGGGGGGTGGAATCGATTTGGGCCGGCGACAAGGTTGTTGGCCGCGCGACGGGCGGGGGCTATTCGGTGCATTTCAAGACCCAGATCGCGCTGGCCTTCGTGCGGCCCGAGCATGCCCAAACCGGGCGCGCGCTTTCGATCAAGATGCTCGGGCGGCATTTTCCCGCGCGCGTCGTCGAGGAAAGCCCTTACGATCCCGACAACGCGCGTCTTCGAGCCTGACGCCGAGGGCGGCGGAGCGGTGCCATGACCGACAATCCGCCGCGGTCGACGCAGGCAATCACCGGTTCCAAGCGCTGGCTGGCCTTCCTTGCCGCGACATTCGGTTCGGCGTCCCAAGTGTTGACCCTCGCGGTATCGGGCGGGGCGCTGCCGTACATGCAAGGCGCGTTCTCCGCCGCGCCCGATCAAATGGCGTGGGTGCTGACGTCGTTCGTCATCGGCACGACGGTTGCGACCGCGTTTTCGGGCTGGCTTGCCACGAGGTTCGGGCGCAAGCGGTTCTATTTGGTTTCGGCCGCCGGGTTCACGATCGCAACGATGATGTGCGGCTTCGCCACCTCGCTGTCCCAGGCGGTGCTCTTTCGCACGCTTCAAGGCATGTTCAGCGCGCCCTTGTCGCCGCTCGGCCAGGCGATCGTGCTCGACTGCTTTGCGCGGGAGAAACAGGGCTTCGCCGTCGGCGTCTGGAGCTTGGGCTCGGTTTCGGGCGCATTGATCGGGCCCTATATCGGCGGCCTCCTGGTCGAGGCCCATGGCTGGCCGTGGCTGTTCTTTCTCACCATGCCCGCGAGCGCGATGGCCTTCGTCATGTGTTGGGCCTTCGTGCCGGATGTACCGCCCGATCGCGGCCGGCATCTCGGCTTCGTCGGCTTTGGCGCCATCGTCGTCGCGATTTCGGCGATGCAGCTCGCGCTCAATCGCGGCGAGCGTCTCGACTGGTTCGATTCGACCGAGATCGTGATCGAGATCGCGGTGGCGACGATCGCCTTCTATCTGTTCGTTGCCCATACCGCCTTGGCGCGTCGACCGTTCGTCGATCGCTCCCTGTTCGTCAATCGCAATTACGCGATCGGCGCCGCGCTTATCTTCGTCTTCGGCGCGCTCAATTTCCTCCAGATGTTCATGATCCCCGTCCTGCTGCAAACCCTTGGCGGCTACACCATTGTCGATTCGGGTTATTTTCTTGGCTGGCGCGCGGCGGGCCTCATCCTCAGCATGTTGATTTTGGTGCCGGTGATCGATCGGATCGACGTGCGCCTGTCCTTCGTCGGTGGTTTTTTGTTCCAGGTGGCCTCGGCCTGGAGCATGTCGCGATGGACGCTCGATATTCGCGGCACGGACGTGGCGTTCACGATCTTCCTTCAAGGCGTGTGTTCGGGCATTGCCTTCATTCCGATTACCATGATGGCGTTCTCGACCTTGCCCGCGCGCTTGCGCGACGACGGCGCGGCCATGTTTTTCCTCATGATGACGCTCGGCACCGCGACCGGCACGGCCGCGATCTTCAACGTGTTGACGCGCAGCATCAAGATCAACCGCGAGGAACTGGGCGCACAGATTTCGGTTTTCGGTTCGGTTTTCCGCCACGGCGCGGCGCCCCATCCGGCCGAGCGTCTGGCCTCCCTGGACGCCGAGGTGCTGCGGCAATCGGCGATGATTGCCTACAATAACAGCTTTCTTTTAATCGCCGTCGCGACGCTTGCGGTATTGCCGCTCGCGGTGTTCGTGCGCATGCCGAAGGCGAAAGCGATGGACAAGGCCGCGGATAGCTAGAGAGATGGAGATGGAGATGGAGATGGACGCAACCGACATGCAGCCATGGCAATGGCCGGAAGAACGCTGGCGTCGGATCGTCGAGCGCGTGCGCGCCGGACGCAGGCTTGCGCCCCGGGCGTGGAAGGACGGCGCGCGATGCGCGGTTGCGCTGTCGTTCGATTCCGATCACGAGACGAGCGATCTGCGCGATGGCGGCCAGTCCATCGGCCGCCTGGCCTGGGGCCAGTACGGCTCGCGCGTGGGCGTGCCGCGCATTTTGGCGGTCTTGGCGCGTCACGGCGTGCCGGCGTCGTTCTACGTTCCGGCGGTGTCCGCGCTACTCCATCCCGAGGAACAGCGCCGCATCGTCGCCGAAGGCCACGAAATCGGCATCCATGGCTGGATTCACGAATTCAACTCGGCCCTGCCGCAAGCGGCCGAGCGCGACTTGATGCTGCGTTCCGCCGACACGCTCGAGGCCGTGTCCGGCCAGCGGCCGGTCGGCGTGCGCACGCCGTCTTGGGACTTCACCCCCCATACCCTGGGCATCGAGCGGGACATGGGTCTGCTCTACGATTCGTCCTTGATGGCGGACGAGGATTGCTACGAATTGCTGCTCGATGGCCAGCCCACCGGCGTGATCGAGCTGCCTGTCGAGTGGATCCGCGACGACGCGCCCTATTTCTTCATGAATCGCGCGTCGTCCCAGCGGCCCTATACGGCGCCCGAGGCCGTGTTCGACATCTTCCGGCGCGAATTCGACATGGCCTACGAGGAGGGCGGGGTCTTTCAATTGACCATGCATCCGCACGTCATCGGCTATCGCTCGCGCATCTGGATTCTCGACGAGATCGTGCGGCACGCCAAATCGAAACCGGACGTCTGGTTCGCCACGCACGCCGACGTGGTGCGCTGGGCCAAGGCACATGCCGCATGATGCGGCGAAAGACCGGGGCACATGCCGCATGACGCGGCAAAAGAGGAGACGAAAATGAAGGGACGGGTCATGCGCGTGACGCTCAAGGCAGAGGCGATCGACGAGGCGGCGCGGCGTTGGCCGGGCTATGCCGCCAATTTCAAGGGGCGAGGGCTCGAGGCGATGTATCTTTTGGTCGACCGCGAGTCGGGCAAGGCGATGTCGGTCACGATCTGGGAAGACGAGGGCAAGATGAAGGCCAATGAGGGGCGCGCGGACGTTCAGGATGCGCTGAGGAGTTTCGAGCCCTATTACGCCGATGCGCCGAGCTGGAGCTATTTCGACGTCGCGGCCAAGCTGGTTTAGCGCCTAGTGGCGCGAATCAAACGCTTGAGCCCCTCTCATCGTGTTCGATCCGCGCCACATTTCAACTGGTTCGCTAGCGGCCCGGGCCGACAGACCGGGTCCGGTCCGTCGGAAGCGGACCGCTAGCGCTGCTTCTTGGCCTTCGCGCGGGCCGTGGGCGCTTTACGCGCCGCGGGGCGTGCCTTCGCCGTGCGCTTGGGAATGGCGACGGTCGCTTCGATTTCGACCAGAAGCTCGGGATCCGCCAGGCGGACATTGCCGATAAAGGTATCCGTCGGGTAAGGCGGGCCGGGGAAAAACTCGTCCCAAAGGGAATATATCTTGTCGAGATCGGCGATCTGCACGCAGAAGACGCCGAGGCGCAGGATGTCCGTCATTCCGGCGCCGGCGGCCTCGCACAGCGCCTGGATGCGGCCGAGCGCGAGGCGGGTCTGACCCACGACGTCGCCCTTGCAGCCGACGGCGCCGTCGGGCAGGCGACCGGTTTGGCCCGAAATGAACAGGAGCCCGCCCACTCGCAGGGCGTTGGAAAACTTGCCCTTCGGCTCGTTGATCCGTTTGCTGACGACGCGCGCGATGGCCATGGCGGTCCCTCGTTTTTGTGAGGTTGGGGTTTTCGTGAGGTTGGGAGTTGTTGCGAGGCCGGATTTTCGTGAGGTCTCGGGGTTTTCGTGAGGCGGGGGTTATTGCGAGGCCGGGTTTTTTTCTGAGGCTGGATTGCGAAAGACTGCTGACGTATCCGCGGCTCTCTGGCATCCTGCCCCTACCCTGCCCATGCCGCCAAGAACTTTTCCCCGCTCCGGCTCGCCGATCTTGCAGCGCCTCGTCCAGGCGCTTCGCGTGCCGTATGCCGCGCTTGCGGGCGCCGTGTTCGCGGGCGCTGTGTTCGCGGGCCTGTGGGCGGCGCCGGTTCGCGCGCAGGAAGGCTCGCCCAAGTCGGTGGTCGAGGGTTTCTATACCGCACTCGTTCAGGTGATGAAGCAGGGTCCGCAGCTCGGCTATCACGGGCGTCACGCCAAGCTCGACCCGGTGATCGACAAGGCCTTCCATCTCGCGGTCATGGGCCGCGTCGCCATCGGCCCGCAGTGGAGCCAACTCAACCCCGATCAGCAGCAGCGCGCGATCGACGCCTTTCACCGCTTCACCGTCGCCAATTACGCCGCGCAGTTTTCGTCCTTCGACGGCGAAAAATTCGAGATCGGAAAGGAAAGCACGGCCACGAACGACAACATCATGGTCGAGACGCGTCTCGTGCTCGCGGACGGCGAATCCTTCAGGCTCAACTATCTCATGCGAAAATACGAGCGGGGCTGGCGCATCGTCGACGTCTATCTCGACGGCACCGCCAGCGAGGTCGTCCGCCGTCGATCGGAATTTAGCTCCGTGCTTTCGCGCCAAGGCATCGAAGGCCTGATCCGCATGATCGACCAGCGCATCGAGGCGCTCTCGAAGGGTTGATGGGCCGATGGGGGATGATGGGCCGGTACGGGTAGAGGAGCCGGTGCCTGGGCCAGGTCGAAAGGGGATCAGCGCGCCGCGTCGTCCGCCGGCGGCGGCCCCAAGAGCGCCGGCAGCACGAACAGCGTCGTCAACAGCGCGTAGAACAGCATGATCGCCAAGAGCACGCCCATGCTGGCCGTGCCCGGATGGGACGACAGGGCGAGCGAGCCGAACGCGGAGCCGGTCGTGGCGCCGCTGAAGAGCACCGCGCGCGCGAGCGAGGATTGCAGCGGCCCGCGACGTCCCGCGCGCCAGGCCATGACGAAATAGATGTCGAAGGCGACGCCCACGCCGAGCAAAAGGGGTAGCGCTATGATATTGGCGAAGTTGAGCGGCAGCCCGGCGAGAACCATGGTCGCCCCGGTCAAGATGGCCGCGAGGCCGAGGGGAGCCAGAACGAGCAGCACGTCGCCCGTGCGGCGCAAAAGAAGCATGAGCAAGACCGCGATGCTGGCAAGCGCCCCCATGCCCGCCGTCTTGAACGCGCCCAATACGGTGTGGCTCGATTCCTGGAAGGTCAGCGCGGAGCCCGATATTTCCGGCGTCGCCGCGCGCACGGCGGCGGCAAAACGCTTAAGCACTGCGTTGTCGCGCGCGTCGCCCTTGGGAAACACCTCGATCCGGGCGCGGCCGTCGGCGGCCACCCAATCGTCGCGAATTTCCGGCGGCAAGGTTTCGAGCGCGACCGGGCCCGCCTGAAGCGCCGCCTTCAAGGCTTCGAGGCGGCGATCAAGGCCGTCGAGCAAGGCGAGCGCCAGCGCCCCCGCCGGCGGCTCGGGCAGCGCGAGAAAGCCTTCGAGCGCCGCCCTCAGCCGTTCGCCCTCGGCGATTTTCTTTTCGGACGGCAGTGCCGCCAAACCCTTGGCCAATTCCCGGATCGCCGCCAGATTCTCCGCGTCCGTCGGCGGCGCGCCCGTCGGCGGCAAGGCGAAGGTCGTGCCGAGCAGAAGGTTCAAGTCCTCGATGATGGCGAGTTTCGGCTCTTGGTCGGCCGGCACGAAACTCGCGACCGTCATGGCGCGCTCGATCTCGGGCGCGGCGCCGAGTTTGTCGGCGAGCGCAACCGCCGCCTCGACGGCGGGCGCCAGAATGTCGATGGAAAGGGGCGAGGTCATCGGATCGGCCATCAGCTCGAACACGGTCGAGGCCGATTCGGTCTTCGGGTCCTTGAGGTTCAGGGGGTTGAAATCGAAGCGCAGCCAGGGGAGCAGCGCGGCGCCGCCAAGGGCCGCCGCGAGCGCCGCGATGCGAATCTGGCGGCGGCGGCGAAGAAGAAAATCGTCGATGGGCGCCATCCAGGCGTACCCGACATCCTCGGCCCGGCCGCCCGGGCGCGCGAGCGCGATGAGCGCGGGCAAGAGCGTGAGATTGAGCGCCAGCGCGATCAACATGCCCATGCCCGCGATGAGTCCCAATTCCGATACGCCGGTATAATCGGTTGGCAAGAAGGCAAAAAATCCGAGCGCCGAAGCGACGGCCGCGACGGTCAGAGGCCCGCCGATGGCGCGCGCCGCGCCGTCGATCGCCGAGCCAATCTCGCTTTGATGCCGCTGCTCGTCGCGCAACCGCACGGAAAACTGGATGCCGAAATCGACCGCGATGCCGACGAACAGCACGGCGAAGGCGACCGATATGAGATTGAACGTGCCGATCGCCGCCGTCGCGAAGGCGGCCGTCGCCACCAACCCGGCGACGAGCGTCGCGCTCACGCACAGGATGAGGCGCCACGACTTGAGCGCGAAAAACAGCGCGATCGTCACCAGGGCGATCGACACCGCCGAGGCCACGCCCATGCCCTCGCTCACGGTCGCAAATTCCTCGTCGCCGAGGGGAATGTTGCCGGTCAACCGCACCCGGACTCCGCGATCGTGCGTGAGGCCGAGCTCCGCGGCGGCCACGCGAATCGCCTCGCTCGCCCGCGCGCCGGGCTGCAATGCGTCGTAATCGAGCGCGGTCTGAACGACGATGAAGCGCTTCTTCTCGAACGCCGCCGGCTCGCGTCCGGTCAACAGGCTTTGCCAGGACATGGCCCCGTGTTTGCCGCGCACCGTGTCCTCGACGGCGGCGGCGATCGCGTCCATCGGCCGGCCAAGCGCATCGAGCGCGACAGCGCCACGTGCCGTGCCTTCGAGCGCGAGATTGAGCGTGCCGAACAGCCCGCGCAGGCTCGGGTCGGCGGTCAGGGTGCCGATGAGGGGCTGGGCCTCGATCAACCGATCGGCGATGTCCTGCAATTCGCCGATCTCGAGGAACAACATGCCGTAGCGGTCAAAGAACGCGCCGCCATCGGGCCGGCGCACGGAAACGAACAGCGCAGGATCGCCCGCAAGGCGCGCGGCCAAGGCGGCGGCGGCGTCCTCGGCGCGGTCGGGCGTGGCCGCGTCCACGACAACCACGGTATTGTCCGAGCGCCGCGGGAACGCGTCCGCCATCGCAAGTTCGCGTTTGCGCCAATCGGTCTTCGGCGAGATCAGGGTTTCGGTGTCGGTGTTAATGGCGAAATTTTCGGCCGTGTACCAACCGAGCAGCAATGTCGCCGCCAGGCCGATCGCCGCCACGGCGCCGGCACGGCGGCGGCAAAACGCGGCGATCGCGCCGGTCCAAATCTCGACCATCACGCGCTCAGGCCTCCCGGTAGAAAAGCAGGATAAGCCCGATCAGCACGAAACAGGCGCGCCAGGCCCAGGACGCAATGACGCCATCCTTTTCCGAAAGTCGCAACTCAAGCCAACGCGCCCACCCTCCGACGATGCCGAGCGTGCCGATTGCCAAATGGCTCAATTCGATCAGCAGCTCTTCCTTGAAATTGCCTAGCGAATGGGAGTGCGAAAGTAGGAAGGCGCCGCCAACCGCCGTCAGGATCGGAAAGACGAAGGCGGCGCGCGGATTCTTCAGACGCCCCGTGCGCACCGCCCACTCGAACAGGCCGAACGCGACGACCAGAAATATGATCAGGCGGTGCTGGGCGACCTCGGGATCGAGAAAGCTGGTCATGAAGCTGTTCTCGCCGAGCGGCCAATTCTCGGGGTCCGAACGGACGAACAGAAATCCCGCCAGCAGCAGGAATACGAGCGGCCAATGGCGCGCCCACGGCGCCTTGCCGCTGCGTTCCGCAAGCGCCAGGAAACCGATCGCGGCCACGAAAATACCGGCCCAGTTGTGGTTGAACTCGGACCACGCGATATCCGCCTGGGTGTCGGGGATGGTTTCGGTCGCGCCTTCGGAAACGGGTTTCGCCGTGGTCGAGCGCTGCACCGATTCGGCGAGCGTGATCTTCTCGGCGATCGTCCGGTTGCTGAGTTCGTCCAGGCTCGGGCTGGTCAGGCGCGGGGGCCAGCGCGGCGCGAAGCGCTGGCCGATCTCGGCGAGCGTCAGGCGGTCATGGGGCATATCGATCGCCGGCGGCATGGACGTGAGCGAGGCGGCGACGAAGAACAGGGCCAGACCCACGCCCATCTCGGTTTCGGCGAAGCGTTTCAGGCGCAGGGTCGGGGTGGCCGGATCGCGGCGCAGGCGTTCGACCAGGCGGAAATTTGCGAAGCCGAGCATCAGGACGCAGCCGAACAGCGCGACCTTGTTGACCAGCATCGCGCCGTAGGCGGTGCCGTGAAGCGCCTCGAGGGCATCGATATAGGCGAGCGACATCCCGAGACCGGCCGCGAACAGCACGGCCACGCTCGCCATCGAGATTTGGGAAAAGCGCTTTCCGATGGCGCGGGTGGCGTCCGCTTCCGGGCAGCGGTTGAGCGCCATCACGAAATAGGCCATGCCGCCAATCCAGGCCGCGGCGGCCAATTGATGCAACACCACGGCGCCGATCAGCGCCTCGCGTAACTCCAGGCGCGCGGCCGCGTGGCTGGTCGCGGTCGTGCCGAACATCAGCACGGCGCACAAGGCGACCAGAATCGGCCAGGGCCGCGATCCGCGCGCCACGATGACGGCGATGGCCAGGGCGGCGAGCGCGGCGGCCGCGCTTGCGGAGACAAAGCCCGCGCCCAAGGTTTCGTGCCAGGACAGAAAGGCCGATTGGCGCAGTACCGCCGCCTTGCCGAGGGCGCCGATCAGATGCAAGCCGGCCAATGCGAGCGCCGAGGAGATCAGCAAGCGGCGGCAGACCCGCATCGTCGCGCCGTACCCCGCGCCCATTTGTGCGGCCAGCGGGCGCGCGAGGACGGCCTCGAAGATGAACCCGCCCAGCACGATGGCCTGCGCGGCCAAGGCGCCGCCGCGCAGTACGACGGTCAGGAACGAGAAGATTTCGAGCAGATTCGCCATGACAGCCCGGATTGGCGACCCTCGAGCGGCCGCGGAGGCCACGGTATAGGGCCCGGCGCCGGGGTCGTCGAGCGCGCGCGGGCCGAAAAAATTGGCTTCCCCCGCCCGGCCGCGAGGGCCGGGAAGCGGGAAGCCTAGACCGTGCGAATCTTGGCCCGCCGAAGCTGTTCGGCCGGCCGTGCGGCAAAGCCCCATTTTTCGCGGAACCAATCGACCGTGCGGTCGAGACCGCCCTCGAAGCCGCTGCGCGGTTCCCAGCCGAGGATGGCCTTGGCCTTGGCGTTCGAAACCTCGCGGCCGCCGAAATCGCCGGGGCGGGCGGGGGTGAACTCGATCTTCACGTGATCGCCGACGCGGCTGCGGATACCTTCGGCGACTTCGAGAACCGTGACCGTTTGGTTGCCCTCGATGTTGAAGATCTGATTGGCCCCGCTCTCGGCCATCGCCAGGACATGGGCATCGGCCAGGTCGCGGACATAGACGAATTTGCGAAACTGATCGCCCTTGCCGGCGATCGTCAGCGGTTCGCCGTTCAGCGCCTTGCGCAGGAAAATGGGAATCAGCAATTCCTCGCGCATGCGCGGACCGTACGGAATGCCGTAGCGCAGCACGGTGAACGGCACCTGGTAGAGCGTTTGGTAATTGTGGCACAGCATCTCGCAGGCCATCTTGGTCGAGGTGTAGATGTGCCCCGCGCCGTTGAGATGGAACGGCACCGATTCGTCGGCGGCATCGAGAGTTGCCGGCGCGCCGTTATAGACCCACACGGTCGAGGCGAGCACGACGCGCTTTACGCCGTTCTGGCGCGCGGCCTCGAGCACGTTCGTCGTGCCCATGACGTTGAGCGCGGTGCTGTAAACCGGATATTTGAAGGCGTGATTGACGTTCGACACGGCGGCGAGGTGGAACACGTAATCGGCGCCGCGCGTCGTGGCGAGCATCGAGGGCGCGTCGAGCAGGTCCACATCCTCGAAGCCGACATCGCTCCGGTGCGGCTGGACGCGATGGTCGAGCACGGTCACGTCGTGGCCCGAATCCTTCAAGGCGTCGACGACGTGCGAGCCGATGAAGCCGCTGCCGCCGGTTACGATGCACTTCGCCATTTTGCGTCTCTCCTCAGGCTATAGTCGCGCGCAGGGCATCGACGACCTGCATGGCCTGCATATTCGTCATGCTGGCGAATACGGGCAGGCAGATTTGCCGCGCGCAGCAATCCTCCGAAACCGGCAAGGGCGCCGTCTTGTAGGCCTCGAACACCGGCTGGCGGTGCAGCGGCTCTTCGTAAACCTCGCCCGACAGGGAAACGGCGAAGCGCTCGCGCAATTCGCCTTTTAGGCGCTTGCGATCGACCTTGTCCCGCATCGTCACGACGTATTTGTAGAAATTGCTGGCGCCGTCCCCGGGAACGGCCATCGGATTGAGCGCGTTCATGCCGCGCAGCGCCTCGTCGTAGACCGCGGCTATGCGCTGGCGGGCGACGATCATGTTGGGCAGGCGCTCCAAATGCTTCACGCCGATGATCGCGTGGGGCTCCGACATGCGCCAGTTGTAGCCCATGCGGGTGTGCGCGTTCTGGAGAAAACTTGCCTTCCCCTGGTCGCGGTAGATGCGTGCTTCTTCGGCCAATTTGTCGTCGTTGGTCGTGATCATGCCGCCTTCGCCGCAGGTCATGACTTTCGTCGGGTAGAAGCTGAACGAACCCGCGATGCCGAACGAACCCGCCTTGATCCCACCGAGGGACGAGCCGTGGGCATGCGCCGCGTCCTCGGCGATCCAGATGCCTTTCTTGCGCGCGATCTCTTGCAGTTCCGGCATGCGCCGCGACACCAATCCGCCGATATGAACGACGATCATGCCGGCCGTCTTCGGCGTGATGCGCCGTTCGATTTCCTCGGGCGCCGTGCCGAAGGATTCGGGATCGGTATCCATGAACACGGGATTGCCGCCCGCGTGCACGACGGCCGCGGCGGTGGCGAAAAAGGTATTCGTCGGCACCAGGACGTCCTTGCCCTCGACGCCGAGGGCGCGGAGGATGATTTCGAGCGAGGACGTGCCGCTGTTCACCGCCACGCAATGCTTCACGCCGACATAGGACGCGAAGTTCTTTTCGAACTCGAGCCCGTACTTGCCCAGCGTCAATTGCCCGGTCGCGAGGACTTCCTGGATCCGGTCGGCGATCCATTGACGATCCTCCGGGGCAAAATCGATTTTCGCCGCCGGCACCGGCGCCGCGCCGGATTTTTGGTTTTTCTCGATCGACACGCGGTCACTCCGTCCTTTTGGGATAGATACGCATCCAGGCGAACAACACCCCGGCCGAGCTTGCGTCGCGGCCGTTCGCCGTCCTCGCCAGTGGCGTAAATCCTGGGCCAATGGCGTAAACTTCCAGTCGGTGATTGTCCTCGGCCCCTGCGGTCTACCCCGCCAGGAGAGTTGCCGCAGGCGCGCGACAATGGCAAGAACCGGCATCTCATAACAAAGACATCGCCAAGGGACAACTGCCGCTTGCGTGTGGGAAAACCCTGATAGTTATGCTTGCGCGGTCGGAAAATTGCCTGCTGGACGGTCTTCGGGGTTCTAAATCGGATATGGGACGGGCTAAGGTCGCGTCGCGGACCCGGTTCCGGTGTCGCGCTGAATGTGCACCCCCTGACATAGACCGGCCATGAACGCGCATTGGATGGCGAAGAATAGAACGGTCTTCTTATTGCTTGTCGCCGTGCTGATGCAGGCGGCGGGAAATGCCTTCATGAGCATCGGCATGAAGGAACTGGGGGCGACGGCCTCGACCGTGGACGATTGGTTGCTTCTCGCGCGCGCGGGCCTGACGAGTCCGTGGATTTGGGCGGGGATTTTTTGCTTGCTCGGCTTCGTCTCGCTGTTCGCAATCGTATTGTCCTGGGCGGATTTAAGCCTGGCCATGCCGATCGTCGCCATCGAGGTCGTGGTCAACGTGGCGTTCGCCACCGCGTTTCTCGGCGAACAGGTGCCCTTGACGCGCTGGTGCGGCGTCGTGTTGGTGGCGGCCGGGGTGGCGTTGGTCGCGGGCTCGGCGCGCGGGGGCCGGAAAAGCGAAAGCGTGCCTTCATGACCGTGCTGTTGATCGCGATTCTCGTGCTTTCGGACGCCGCCAGCGATGTCCTGATGACCGGCGCCATGAAACAAATCGGCGAAGTGCGCGACTTCCGGCCGCGCGCCTTGTTGGCAACCGCCATCCGGGTGCTCGGGCACGGTCGATTTCTTGCGGGCGCCGGGTTCGCGACGCTGCACTTCGCCGCGTTCCTGTGGCTTTTGTCCTATGCCGAGCTGAGCTTCGTCATACCCGCGGCGGCGCTGGTTTATGTCGTCAGCACGTTCGGCGCCAAATTCTTCCTCCATGAACGGATCTCGGCGCGGCGCTGGGCGGGGGTTACTCTCGTCTTTCTCGGCGTGGCGTTGGTGTCCTTGCCCTAACCAAGCGCGCGGAAGGTGCATAGGCGGTAGCCGTTTTGCACGACGGCGCGTGCGAGCGCGGGCGACATCAACGCCGAAAATTCCCCCGCGTGATCGTAATTCGCCATCGTGCGTTCGAGCGCCGGCGCGCGGCCGATCGCTGGATGGAGATAGATCTCGCACGCGCGGCCGCGCTTGGCGGCGTCCGCCAGCAGGGCGAGCAGGCGCGCCTCGGTCATCGCGCCGCCATGGGTCAAGCCGAGAATCGTGTCGTTGTGCATCGCTCCGGCATGTCTCAAACGCGCGCGCGAGAGCGCAAGCCACGGCGCCAGCGCCGCGCGCGCGAGCAAGGCGCCGGCGCCGCCCGCGGCGGCCACGCTCCAGGGTTCGCGCGGCAGGCGCACGGGCGGCGTGCCGTAATCGCGGCCGATTTCGAGCAGAAGGCCGAGTACGGTTGGATGCAGGTGCATGTGATTGTGCGCGTTCACGTGGTCGAGCTTCAGCCCCGTGGCGGCGAAGGCCTCGAACTGCGCGCGGATTTCGGCGCCAAGTTGCGCACGCGCGCCGGGGCGAAAGAAAAAGCGCACGCCCGCGCGCGCGGGATCGTCGAGAAAGGCGCCGTCGGCGCCCACCAGATCGGGGACTTCCCCCGGGGGTAGCGCCGGACGGCCTTCGACCAGCGTAAGATGCAGCCCGACACCCAACCCGGCCATTCCCCTCGCGCGCCGCACCGCGTCGTCCGCCGCCGGCGCCGTGACCATGAGGCTGGCGCACGACAACGTGCCCGCGCGGTGGGCGAACTCCACCGCCATGTTCACCTCCTCGGCCAGGCCGAAATCGTCCGCCGTCAGGACGAGCGCGCTCACGGCCGGGAGCGGCGCGAGACGATGCGCCCGTCGCGCGATAGGCCGAATTCGAGCCCGCGCCAGACGAAGCTCCGCTTGCAGAGCGCGGCGACCCAGGACGCGAGCGCGGCAATATCGCGCACCGGCAGCCACGCCAGGCTCCGCAAGCCCTCGCGATCCTGCATGCCGACCGCGAGACTGTACGCCGTGGTCGCCAAGCGCGCCGCCAGCGCCGCCGCGAGGACGCCAAGACCGCGCGCGTCGAAGCCGTTATACAGCGCGAACAACAGCGCAAACGGCACCGAACGCGTGAGCACGGTGGCAAGGAAGCCACCCGGCCGCGCCGCGCGCGTGTTCTGGTCCCAATAGACGAGGTGGTGCCACCATTCGAGCGGCGATTTCAAATCCACCGTCATATCGACAAAGCGCGGCACCAGCGCCGAGGCAAGGCCGAGGCCCCGGATGCGCCGGCCCATCTCGTAATCCTCGACCAGGTATTCGCCGAGGGATTCGATGCCGCCCGATCGCGCCAGGGTCTCGCGCCGCACGGCGGTGGATGCGCCCAGGCAGAAATCGGCCACGCCCGTCATGTGGGCGAAGATGAGCTGCACGCCAAACTCGGCATTCAGGGTCAACAGTTCCAGTTTCTCGTACCAAGTGTCCGCGCCGGTTGCGCGGTAGAACGTGCAAACGTAACCGACGCGCGGATCGAGCAGCGGCGCCACGATGGCCTTTAGATAATCGGCTTCGAGGCGCACATCGCTGTCGGAGATGACGATCACGCCGTGTCTGGCCGCATCAAGGCCGATCGCCATGTTCTGCACCTTGCCGTTGACCATCGGCTCGCTATCGGCGATCGCAAGCGTCGCGCGCCCGGCTCCGTGGTCGCGCGCGATCGCCTCGAGGATTGGCAAGGCCGGATCGTTTTTCCGCTGCAGTGAATACACGACTTGGTATTCGGGATAGTCCTGCAGGCAGGCGGTGCGGAGATTGGCCTCGAGGTTTTTCTCGAGGCCGTAAACCGGCTTGAGCAGCGACACGGCCGGCCAGCGGAGATCGGCGCGCGGTGCGGGAAAGCGCGCGGCGCGGCGGCGAAAGACGGCGCACGAAACCGCCGCGAGTATGCCGAAGATCGTGCCGCCGAGCACAGGAAGCAGCAGCAGGGCGTCGACGGCAAAGCGTAAAATGTTCAAGGACGACGTACTCCAGCCTTCACGGCGCGAGCCGCCGACGAAACTCGGACGACGACCCGTGCGAACGCCCATCATGACAAACTCCGCGCCCCGCGCGAAGCACGACTTCCTCGTTCCGCGCGCCCTTTGACAGGCGCGGGCGATTACGCAAGATGGACCCTTCACCGCGGGAGGATTTCATGGCTGGTGCTGCGCTGACCAACAAGGAAGATTTTTTCGCCCACTGCGCATACGACCAGGAACAGCCGTTCTCCAAGGAGGAATACAAATCGCGCCTCGACCGGGTCCGGGCACGCATGGCCCAGGCGGGTATCGATGTGCTGTTCGTCGGCTCGCCCGACGGCATCAATTATCTGACCGGCCACCAAGTCGAGTGGTATCAGGCGCAAAGTCCGAAAATCTGGCCAGGAACGAGCGGCGTGGCCGTGCATGTCGACCGCGACCATTACATCCTGTTCGAAACCGTGCGCGAGCTTCTGGTCACCCGGTACACCACCCATTCGACGGACACGCGGACCTTCCCGCCCGATACGATGCGCGACGGCACCGCCTTCATCGCCAACGAGCTCAAGGCCTCCGGCTGGCTGCCGGGGCGGGTGGGTCTCGAATATTGGAGCTACCGCCCCATCCGGGCCGTGAGCGAGCGTTTCGAGGCGCGCTTCAAGGACGCCGGCTGCGCGGTCGTCGATGGCAGCGACATCCTGCGCGAGGTCCGTCATGTGAAGTCGGCGGCCGAGCTCGCCTGCATCGCACAAGCCGCGCGCATCGCCGACAAGGGTATGGCGGCGGCGCAGGCCGCGCTTCGGCCCGGCGTCACGGAACTCGAGGTTTACGGCGAACTCGTGCGCGGCCTTGCCGCCGCGGGCGGCGAGGTGACAGGTATCATCCAGCCCGTGATCTCGGGGCAGAAAACCGGCAGCCCTCACGCACTCGCTTCGCGCAAGAAGATGCGTGCGGGCGAGCTCGTCGGTATCGATGTGTCGGGTGTCTATAACCGCTATCATTGCAATATGGCGCGGACCTTCTCGCTGGGCGAGCCGGGCAAGGACGTGCTCGACATCGTCGCCAAGTCCGTGGCCTCGCTCGACTTCATCCGCTCGACGCTCAAGACCGGTGCTCGTCTTGGCGATTTTGCGCGCCAACTCGTGGCTTTTTACGAAAAGCAAGGCATCTGGCAGGACCGTGGCTGGGTGGGCGGCTACGAAATGGGCATCGCCTTTCCGCCGGACTGGGTGGGCAATTTTGTCTTCGACCTCACGGACGATTTCAACCACGACCGGGTTTTCGAGCCCAACACGGTCATTAACTATGAGAACCAATTTTATTTGCCGCGTCGGCAGGGGCATTTTTTCCAGATCGACTCGATCATGTTCGAGCCCGGGGGCTGGAAATACATGTCCGAATATCCGGGCGGCGTGATCGTCGCCTGACCGTCTGGCCGTCCGATCGCCCAACTCTCCGACGGCCCGGCGGCATGCAGCTCCGCCGCTAATGGAATTTTAAACTTCCCAGCCTAGAACGGGAGGCGAGGGAGTTCCGCGTCCGTGCGGCTTCCCATGCCCGCATGCGAGGTCCGCCATGATTGCGCTCGTGCATGATCCTCGGCAACTGCGTTTATCGTCCCACGCGAAAGCGTCGGGACGGGTGTCGCCGGCCGCGCGCGCGGCCCGGGACCAAAAAAAAGATGAATCGGGGCGCAAGTATGCGCCACTTGAAGCCGAAGCCGAGGACATGAAGTCATGGCTAACATCAAAGGCAATGCCCGATCGAACGTCCTTGCGGGCGGCGCCGGAAACGACCTCCTCAAGGGCCGAGCAGGCGACGACATCCTCTCCGGCGGGGCGGGGAACGATCGCCTGAGCGGCGGCTCCGGGCGCGACACGCTCGATGGCGCAAACGGCAACGATATCCTGTGGGGCGATAGCGGCGACGACGAACTCGCCGGCGGCGAAGGCGACGATCGTCTCAAGGGCGGGCGCGGCGACGACGTGCTGCGCGGCGGCGAGGGCCGCGACCGGCTGAACGGTGGCTCGGGCCACGACACGCTCGATGGCGGCGGCGGTAACGATACTCTCGATGGCGGCGAGGGCCGCGACCGGCTGAACGGTGGCGCGGGCCACGACACGCTCGATGGCGGCGCGGGCAACGACACGCTCGATGGCGGCGCCGGTTCGGATATGGTCAAGGGCGGCGCGGGCGCCGATCTCGGAATCTATGTGGCCGCGGAAAATCGCGGCGCCTTCGACCGCTACGACGGCGGCGAGGGCTTCGATACGCTGCGCCTGCAGCTGAGTGCTTCCGAATACGCCAATTCCGCCGTGCGCGCCGACATTGCGGCGTTCCAGCGGTTCCTCGCGGCCAATTGCCGCACGGATTCCGACGGCGGAAAAATCTTCCATTTCGCGTCCCTTGGCCTCGATGCGCGCGGCTGGGAAGCGGTCGAAATCGTGGTCCGTTCCGATTCGACGAATACCGCGCCCGCCGCGCGCGCGGATCTGCTCGCCGCCACCGAGGGCGGCGGACTCGTCTCGGTCGATCTTCTCGCCAACGACACCGATATCGATGCCGGCGATTCGCTGACCGTCGTTTCCGTTTCCCCGTCCCTGATGGGCGGGACGCTCGGCCTTTCCGGCTCCGTGCTCGGCTTCGATCCCGGCCTCGGCTTCCAGTCGCTCGCTTTCGGCCAGATGGCCAGCGAAACGCTGTCCTACGTGGTGCGCGACCGGGCGGGGGCGACATCTTCGGCGACCGTCACGCTGACCATAACCGGTGCGAACGACGCGCCCGTGGCGGTCGCGGACGATGCGGCGACACACGAGGATGCGGTTGCCACGCTTGGCGACGTGCTCGCGAACGACGGCGATATCGACGCGGGTTCGGCGCTGCGCGTCGCGGCTTCGGGAAATTTTGTCGGCCAGTACGGCAGTTTAGCGCTCGCCGCTGACGGCAGCTACGTTTACACACTCGACGCGCGGGCGGCCGATCATCTGGCCGCGGGCGCGACGGCGAGCGAAATCTTCGCCTACGCGGTCACGGACGGAATTGCCTCCGCGACCGCCGCGCTGACGATCACCATCGCGGGCCGCAACGACTCGCCCGTGGCGGCGGACGATTGGGCCCAGGCGGTCGAGGATTCGGCCGCCCCTGTCATCGGCAATGTCCTCGCCAATGACGCCGATCGCGACGACGGCGCCGTGCTGGCGGTCGGCAATGCCGGCAGCTATCGCGGCCTCTACGGCACGCTCACGCTCGACGCCGACGGCCGCTATTCCTATGTTCTGGACAATTCGCTCGCCGCGGTTCAGGCGCTCGGCGGGAACGAAACCGCCGAGGACCGCTTTGTCTATACGCTCAACGATGGCACGGCGACATCCTCGGCCACGCTCGCGATCACGGTCGCCGGCCGCAACGATCCGATGGCGCTGGCCGACGATCTCAACAAGGCGGTCGAGGGCTCGCTGCAGATCGCCGCGGGCAATGTGCTCGACAACGACTTCGATCTCGATGCGGCACCGCTCCGCGTTCTCGATGCGGGCACGATCGCCGGCACGTACGGCGAGCTGACGCTGGAGACCGACGGCGATTACTCCTACCGGCTTTACGACGGCGCGCCGGCGGTCGAATCCTTGGCT
>CAMAPP010000007.1 GCA_945860095.1 Rhizobium sp. Q54
GGGGGGGGGGGGGGGGGGGTGAGCCGGACGGGTCATGCGATCGTGCAGCCCACCTATCGGCGACCGATCGCAGCCGCCGCGTCAGCCTGGAAAACCTTCTGTTGGTGTCCATGTGCCGGACCAATGGCGGCCGGTCCGGCGAGTGGTTCATGACCCGCCCGCCGCTTATCATCACCCCCGCCGCTTATCATCACGGGGAACAGATCGACGGCATGGTCGCGCGTCTTGCGCGCACGCTGTCGATCCATGTCTGCAAAACGAAGGTCGCGGGCACGGCCGCATGACGCCCGCGCATGGGCAAACCGGGAGGCGAACGTGAATTACGCCGATTACGAATTTCTCAAATTCGATCGCAAGCCGAACGGTGTGCTGCTCGTCACCATCAACCGCCCGGAAAAGATGAACGCCGCGACGACGCGCATGCACACCGAATTTTCGGAAATCTGGAAGACGGTGAAAGCCGATACCGAAACGCGCATCGTCGTCGTCACCGGCGCGGGCCGCGCATTCTCGGCGGGGGGCGATCTCAACGAGGAAATCGCCAAGCTCGGCGACGCCGAGAAGATCATTGCGATGGGCGAGGACGCGCGCGCCATCGTCTGGAACATGATCGATCTCGATAAGCCGATCATCTCGGCGATCAATGGTCCCGCGGCCGGCGCGGGCCTCGCGGTCGCGCTGACGGCGGATATTTCGATCATCGCCGAGGACGCGAAGATCACCGACGCCCATACCAAGATCGGCGTCGCTTCGGGCGATCATGCGATCATGCTGTGGCCGCTCTATTGCGGCATGCCCAAGGCCAAGCTGTACCTCTTGACCGCCGACGTGCTCGACGGCCGCGAGGCCGAGCGCATCGGCCTCGTCTCCATGTGCGTCGCGCGCGAGAAGCTCATGGACACGGCACTGGCCCTTGCCGATCGCCTGGCGCTCATGCCCCAGCGTGCCTTGCGTTGGACCAAGCGCAGCCTCAATCACTGGCTCCGCCAAGCGGGGCCGGCCTTCGATTTGTCGGTCGCGTATGAAGGCCTCAATTTTTTCGAGGCGGACGCGCGCGAGGGGCTTTCCGCTTTCCTCGAAAAGCGCCCGCCCGATTTCCCCTCGGCGCCCAAAAAGCCCTGATGCACCTGCCGCACTTCCCGTTTCGGACGGCCGCGCGCGCCGCGCCTCCGACAAGAAGCCAAAGAGCACCGAGTTCCTGGACGAGTTGCCGAAGAACACCGCGGGCAAGGTCATAGGGCGCACGCCGCGCGCGCCCCTATTGGTCGGCCGGCGGGCAAAAAACTCTAGCGAGCGGGCGGACCTAGAGTCGCGAACGGCGGCGCCCGGCATCGGGCAAAACGAGCGCTTCGGCCAGGGCGCGAAAATGGCCGAGCTTCGCGGTTTGCGCGCCGACGATCTTGGCGCCGTCATCCCAGCGGCGCAGGCGCATGGCCGCTTCACCGTGCGGCTCGGCCGCGAAAATCCTCGCCTCGGGCACACCCAGCGGTCCGCCCTGCAATTGGAGGCTGTGCTTCGAGGCCGGCGACAGGGACTCGAAATATCCCGCCTCGGTCGCGCACAGATAGCGCTTGGCCTCGACGTGCAGGCGCACCGGGCGCGCGATATCGGGACCGAACCAATCGGCGAGAAACGCCGCGCCACAAGCCTCGTGACGCATATCGACGCCGCCGAGAGCGGCCTCCTCGTTCTCGTGCATCAGATGACCGATATCGTGGAACAGCGCGGCGATGACGAGCCCCGCAGGCGCCCCTTCCGCTTCCGCAAGGGTCGCCGCCTGCAAGGCATGTTCGACCTGGCTGACCGGTTCCTGCCCGTAGCGCTCACCGCCCTTGCGTTCGAGCAGAAAGAACAAATCGTCCAGCACGGCCACCCTATCCTCCCTTTGCGGCCCGCATGGTAAGGCGAAATTCTTGCGGCCGCATGACGTTTTGAGTTCGCCCGCCGATGGCTAGGCGCCGTCCCCGCCCCGGTGTCATAATCGCGATGACCGGTCGCAAGCGCCGGGCGGTGCTGGGAGTCGCGTCATGACCGGGACCATTCTTCACGAGCAGGGACTCGTCCGGGTCCGGCGCTGCCGGCATGGCGTGTATGCGTATTTGACCACCGATTATTACATCGGCCGCTCGCTCGACCTGTACGGCGAATATTCGGAAGGCGAGGTGGATTTCTTCCGTCACGCCATCCGCCCGGGCCAGACGGTTCTAGATATCGGCGCCAATATCGGCGCGCACACCATCCCGCTCGCCCGCCTAGCCGGCGAGTCCGGCTCGGTGCTGGCCTTCGAGCCCCAGCGCCGCCTGTTCCAGCTCCTGTGCGCCAATGTCGCGCTGAACGCGCTCGGCAATGTCCACGCTTATCCCAGCGCCGTCGGTTACGGCGAAGCCGAGATCGCGATGCCGCGGATAGATTACGCGCGCCCCAATAATTTCGGCGGCCTGGGGCCGTCCATGGCGGTCGATGGGCGGTCCGATCCGGTCGCGCAGATTTCCGTCGATTCCCTTGCGCTCCAGGCCTGCCATTTCATGAAGGTCGATGTCGAGGGCATGGAGAACGAAGTGGTCGCCGGCGCGACCGACACCATCGCCCGCCTTCGGTCGGTGCTTTATCTCGAATGCAATCGCGGCCCGCGCGCGGCCGAGCTGATTGCCCGGGTCTTGGAACTGGATTACCGCCTTTATTGGCACTGTCCGAATCTGTTTTCCCCAGACAATTTTTTCGCGACGAAGGAAAACGTCTTCGGCCCGGTCAAATCGCCCAATATCATTTGCGTGCCGAAGGAAAGGCCGCAAAACGTGCCGAATTTGATCGAGATTCGGCACCCCGACGACCCCCGGCCCTTCTGACGCACGGCCGCGCGCAAGCGCGGCGGCGTTCACTAGAGAATCGATTTCTTGTTTTCGACTTCGCTCAAGGTCAGCAACAACATTTCCGCCGAGGCGGCGAATTTCGGCCTGCCGAGCGCGGGATCGCCGAGCCACATCACCTCGGGCACGGCGTTGCGCGGACGCGCGCCCTCGGACGCAAAGATCGGACCCTTCACGGACACGGTCCGGGTCTGCTTGGCGGCATCGTCGAGCTTGTTGGCGAGGAATGTCCGCACCTCGCCGAGCGAGCGCGCCCGGCCTTGATCGTAAAACACGGTGCGGTTCGCCTGCGCCGCATCGGGGAACAGTTCGGCGGCGCCGCGGCCAGGATCGGCGCGCAGGTTCTTGAGGAATTTTTCGGCACCGTTCGCGCCGAGAAAATGGGCAAGATACAGATCGGTGTCGCCCACCCGTCCGCCGACGCTTTGTTCGAGATGGGTCTTGTTGTCGCGGGCGTGTTCGGCGGCCAGAAGCGCCGACATCGCCGGGTCGCGGCGCAACGCGAGAATCGCCTGCTCGGTCTTGGGATCGACCGCGCCCTTCTCGAGCGCGCGAGCGTATTCGCCGAGGCCGTGCTTGGCGCCGTGGTCGCGGACGACGTTAAGCCAAGTGCCCTTGAGGAATTGGTACAGCCCCTCGGCGCTGCTCGACCCCGCCTTGGCATCGGGCCGATAGCCGCTTTCCACGGCAGCTTGTGCCATCAGGTAGGAAAAATTTACCCCCGAGCGCGAGGACGCGTTCTGGACGGCGCGCGTCACATCGCCGCGAACATTACGAAAAGCATCGGCTACGGTTTGAGCGGTCACTGGTACCCTGCATTGGTCCGCGGTTTCACGCCATGAGGTTCGCAAGCGCCGTGCCACCGCGCCCGAGCCGCTTGAGCGGCCGTCAACCTCCTGTTAATGAGGAGCCGCCGCCACCTTGAGGACCGCGAAATGCCGCCGAAATCGAACCCGCTCCGCCTCAATCCCCTGCAACTGAAGACCCTTGTGCTGCTTCAGGAAATCGCCCGCCATCCAGGCTTCGCCAGCCCCGCGGCGGAAGGCGGCGACATCGTCATTCGCTCCCTGCCGCACGCCCATGGCGACCATTTTCACATCGGCGATGCGGTTGTCTCGGGCAAGGACGCCACGGGGCTGCACAACCGTGCGGTCTGGCTGGCGCTCGCCCGCAAGGGCCTGGTGCGCGAGGGCCAGGAGGGCGGGCTGGGACTGACGGCCGAAGGCCAGGGTTACGACACGGGCATCGCCGACCAAGTTCTCCATCGCGCCGACCACTAGAGCCGACCGCCAGGCGCGCGCCGGGGCGTTATCCGCCGGTCGCGGTTTTCTCGGTCGATGCGTCCGGCAAGCGGCGCGCCTCGGCGGTACGGCGGATCGCCTCTTCGATATCGGGATGCGCGCGCATCAAGCGCTGCATGTCGCGCGCGGCCAAGACGAGCAATTGGGTGAAGCCCAGGGCGTACACGTCCGCGCGGCGCGGCCGGCCGTCGAGCAAGGCCATCTCGCCAAAGAACCCGCCCTCGCCGAGCCGCACATCCCCCTGGGGCAGGCGGACATCGACCGCCCCGCCCGCGATGAAGAACATGGCGTCGCCCGGCGCGTCCCTCTCGATGATCCGTTCGCCCGGCATCGCCAGGCGCGGGCGCAAGAGGCGCGCGATCTCGCCCATGCGCTCGACCGACAGGCCCGCGAACATGGGCACGCGGCGCATCATCTCGGCCAATTTCATTCCAAGGTGAAGCGGCGGGCGCCGGTCGTGCGCCGCCTGGCGCGCCTCGATGCCGCGCATCAGATCCCGATAGACCTCCGGGCTGATAAAGGCCTGCTCGAATTTGTCGCGATAATCGGCTTCCTCGAGCCGGAGCGCGCCGCGCGCCACGTACTGCACGCGCAACTCGGCGGCATAGCGCGGATATTGCAGCTCGATGGCCGCCAGGGCCGCCACAACCTCCGCGCGCCGCGTCTCGATGATCTCCTGTATGCGGTCGCCGGCCGCTGCGCCGAGCAATGCGCGCAACGGACCGCGATTGGCCGCCCCGAGTTCGCGCAGCACGAGTTGGACGAGCAGCAAGGTTTCAAAGCGATCGGCGATCTCGCGCCCGAGAGGTGGCGACCAGCCGAAGCGCCGGAACAGCCAATGCGCCGCATGAATGGCGCGGTTGAACTCGATCATGGCCCGCGCCTCGCGCGCGTAGCCCTCGGCCCCGCCGGTCTTTGCGCGGTCGAGCAGGCCGTCCGCGGCGCTCGAAAGTCGGGCGAGCAGGCGCGGCGATGCGGCGCGGCCGACCGAACGGTCGAGATAATGGCCCTTCTCTCGGGCGGCAAGGGCCAGGAGGCCGACCTGCACGCGCTCGTCGCGGCTGAGAGGGTCTTCGTCTTCGCCGCCGCCGCCGGCGCTCGCAAAAGCCTCGCCATCGGTCACGGAAGCCGCGCTCGAAATCTTGTCGTACAAAGCCGGGTCGAGGCCGCTGTCCGCCGCAAAGGCGCGAATTTCGTCGCCAAGGCTGGCCTGCGACAGCGCCATTACCCGGTCGCGCAGCGCGCGCTCGATGCGGTCCAGCCGGTTGAGTCCGAGCAGACGAAGAAGCGGTCGCAAGGTCGGCGCGCCGACGAACAGCGTGAACAATACAAACCCGGTCGCCAAAACGCCGACGAAGTGCCGCACCTCGCCCGAAATGGCGCCGTCGTTCGCAACCGCCAGCGCCAGCGTCAACGTGACGGCGCCGCGCAGCCCGCCCCAGAGCACGACCGCCTTGTACCGCCCGTCGACCGGTTGCATGAGGCCCAGCGCGCGCAGGCCCGGCAACAGGCCGAACAACACCGCGGCGCGCGCGGCCAATGCGCTCGGGATCAGAACCGCGAGCAGCGCCATGTCGTTCCATGTCACGCTCGAGAGCAGCCGCCCCGCGAGCAGGGCCGCGAGCACGAAAATCAGCGAATTGCACCAGAACTCGAGATGGTGCCAAACCTCGATCAGCGTCTTCCAGCCGCCGGAGCCCATGATGACCCGACCATGGGCGGCGACCACCAGCGAAGACACGGCGACGGCGACGATGCCGGAGACGCCGAGATAATGTTCGCCGATCACGAACGACAGATAGGCGAGCACGATGGTCGCCGTGATCTGGGCCACGACCTCGTCGCCGAGGCGGCCGAGAACCCAGCACACCGCGCGGCCGAGCCCGTAGCCGAGCGCGACCCCACCCGCGAAATTGCCGAGGAAATCGAGAATTCCGCTGCCGACCCCGGCGGACTTCACGCCCAGCAGCACGTCGAGGAAGATGACGAACATGGCGATCGCCGCCGCGTCGTTGAACAGGCTCTCGCCCTGCACAAGAATGGTCAAACGGCGCGGCGCGCCGAGATCGCGGAAGACCGCGATGACCGCCGCCGGATCGGTCGTCGCCACGATGGCGCCGAGCAAATAGCACGCAACGACCGGCAAGTCGGTCGCCTGCGACAACGCCAGCCCGACCACCCCCGTGCACACGACGACCGCGACCACCGCGAGCATCGATACGGCCGCGAATTCGTCGAACAACCCTCGCACGTCGATATTGACGCCGACGGTGAACAAGAGCGCGGGCAGGAACAGATAGAGCAGCGCCTCGGCCTCGAGATGAAACTCCCCGAGACCGCCGAGCATGCCGGCCTCGCCCGTGCCGGGAGCGACGCCCACGGTCAGCAAGCCCACCCCCATGCCAAGGGCCGCGAGCAGAACCGCGTGCGGCATGCGCAAGCGCTCCGCCAAGGGCACCAGCAGGCTAGCGATGCCAAGCAGCAAGGCCACGGCGAAAACACCGAGGATGATGTCTTCCATCGCGCCTCAGCAGTCCCGGAAACGCGCGAGGCGCACCCCGGCGGCGGCGAGATCGGCCGCGAATCGCGGCGACGCGAAATAGGAAAATTCGCCCTCGCGCGCCCCGGTCACCGGATCGGCGGCGATCAGCGCCTCATCCACGCGCCCCGGATGACAAGCGACGATCATGGCGCGCGCGGGCCGGGCAAGAAAGCGCGGGAACAGCCGGGCGTAATCTTCGCTGGGCGAGAAATCGCGCACGCCGCGGAAGCTCGAGCCGCCCGGAATGCCCGCCCGCCTGCCCTCGCGCGCGAGACTCCGGCCCATGAGCGCGATCGCGGCGGATCGTGCGACCGCGATACCTCGGCCAAGCACCGCCCACAGGGGTTCGGTCGCATAACGTAGATACGCGCCGTGCGCGCGCGCGCGCGCGAGCACCGCGCCCCGCACCACGGGCAGTTGATGGACGTGTTGATGGCCGTCGATGAAATCGGGCGGCCGTCCGATCGCGGCGGCGAAGGCGGCGATTTGACGGTCGAGCTCGGCGCCGATTTCCCCTTGGTCCAGCGCCCGCGAATAGGCGAGCCGGGTCAGGACGCCCAAACTCGGAAAAATCCCGCCGGGCGCGAGATGCGCCATTGGCCCGAGCGGCGCCATGCCGGTGAGGGTGAAATGGAGACCAAGATCGGCGCGTTCGCCCAAGGCCGCGAGCGCCGGCGCCTCGGCGGCCCAAAACCGCGACGCCGCCATGCACCCGGTCGCGCTCAGCCGCCCCGCTTCGATGAGTTGGCGGATGGCCGAGGACACCCCCGGGGCAAGGCCGTAATCGTCAGCGCACAACACGATGGGAACCGGGGCCGGCGCCTGCGAATCTGCCTGGGCTTTCGCCACGCGCCGAACCTCACATATAACGTCGTCTGGTAGCGTCGTCTGGTAACGTCGCCCGAATATCCGGCCGGGACCGCCGTCGTGGGTCCGACCGAGACCTATAACCCTTTCCAGGAGCTTCTGCCATGCGTGCCGATGGCGCCGCCTCTCTCGCGGATGCGCGCCGCACTCTCTCGGTCGTCGTGCCCTTTTACAACGAGGGCGCGAACGTGGCGGCGCTCCTCGCCCGTCTCGTGCCGGCGCTTGACGGCCTGGGCCTCGATTGGGACATCGTCGCGGTCAATGACGGCAGCGCCGACGACACGCTCGAGCGCCTGCTCGCCGCGCGCGCGCGCGAACCGCGCCTCAAGATCGTCGATCTTTCGCGCAATTTCGGCAAGGAGCGTTGCCTGAGCGCGGGCCTTGCGTACGCGCGGGGCCAGGCGGTCGTCATGATCGACGCGGACCTCCAACATCCGCCCGAGACCATCCAGGCGCTGGTCGCGCGCTGGCACGCGGGCGACGAGGTGGTTTACGCGGTGCGCGAGTCGCGCGCGGACCAGACCTGGACCGCCCGGCTTCTGTCGCGCGCGTTCTATGCCGTGTTCGACCGGCTGTCCGAGGTTCCGGTGCCGCGCGGCGCGGGCGATTTTCGCCTTCTCGACCGCCAAGTGGTCGATGTCATCAACCGCATGCCCGAGCGCACGCGCTTCATGAAGGGCATCTATAGCTGGGTGGGCTTTCGCCAATCCGGCGTGTCCTACCGCGAGGAAGCGCGCCATCGGGGCGAATCCAAATGGCCGGTCATCGGCCTGATGCGCCTCGCCATCGACGGCCTGACGGCGTTTTCGAACTTCCCCCTGCGGGTATGGACCTTGGTCGGCGCCGCAATTTCGAGCTTGGCATTCCTGTACATCGTCTATCGCCTGTTGCGCGTCGTCATCTACGGCATCGATGTGCCGGGCTACGAATCGATCATCATGATCGTTCTGTTCCTCGGCGGCGTGCAATTGCTGACGCTCGGCATCATCGGCGACTATATCGGGCGCATCTTCGCCGAGGTGAAGGGCCGGCCGCTCTATATCGTGCGCCGGGCCTACGGCGCGGACGAGCCTTCCGACACGGCCGATTAGGCGCGCGGAATCCGGTCAGGGCCCGCCGCTCCATATCGTGCGCCGGATCGTGCGCCGGGCCTACGGCGCAGACGAACCTTCCGACACGGCGGATTAAGCGCGGAATCCGATCAGGGCCGGCGCGCAATCACCCGGATACCGCCGAGATTGCCGCCGTCGAACAGCGCGTCCATCGTCGCGTAGAACGCATCGAGCGCGTCCACCACCTCCGCGCCGTGCACGCCGACATTGCGCGCCCGCGCGCTCCGGTACTGGGCGAGACGTTCCTTGACGAAGGGCGCCCAGCGCGCCGTCATGTCGATGGGGCGAATATCGACGAAGCCCGCATCATGAAACTGCGCGCGCCAGTCTTCCATGCCCGGTACGGCATGCGCCCAGACTTCGCGGCGCAGCGCTTCCCACTCGCCGGGCGCGAGAGGCGCCTTGGCGAAGAAATCCTCGACATAGACCATGCCGCCCGGACGCAGCGCACGCAGGATTCGCCTGATCGCCGCGGGACGATCGGCCAGATGGAGAAAGACGAGCCAGCTCGCCACTGCGTCGTATTCGGCCCCGCCCACGCGATGGGCCATGAAGTCGCCAGCGACGTGATCGACGAGATGCGACAGACCGCAGCGCTCGGTCAGGCGTGCGGCGGTGGCGTTCAGTTCCGGCTGGAGTTCGAGCGCGGTCACGCGGCAGCCCTTGGCCGCCATGTGGCGCGCCGGACCGCCGAGGCCGGAGCCCACATCGAGCACGTGCCGTCCGGGGCCGAGCGCCAGGGCGCGCATCGCCTCATCCACCGTTTCGGTGCCGAGATAGTGGAGATTGTCGAACGCCGAAGTGTCGTCGGGCGTAAGCCGTGCGTCCTCGGCTATTCCCCTGGCGCGCAGCTCGTTGAACACGCGCCGCACCTGGAAATAGAGCTTCACGTCCTCGATGCGGTAGGGATTGGCGTCCATGACCGGCCCCGCGCCAGCGGCTCCGGCGTTCAGCTCGCCTTCTTGAAGTGCGGGGTTTCGAGCGGCCAGCCCTTGGGCTCGCCCCAGGAAAGCTTTTCGCCCGCGTCCAAGGCCCGGTTGTTGTCGGTCAGCCAGGCGACCATCAGCGCGCCGCCGGGAGAATGGGAGAAATGCTTGGTGCCAGGCGCGATCGACACGAAATGCCCGGCCTTATATTCGACCCCGTCATGATCGATCACCGCGCCTTCGATGATGTAGAACTCCTCAAAGCCGAAATGCTGGTGCGGCGTCGAGGTGCCGCCGGGCAAAAAGCGAATGAAGAAACAGCCCTTGCCGGACGCCCGGTCGAAGGTCACCGGCGCCCAAAAGAGCTTGGTCACCTCCGAGCCGTAACGGTTGAACGGCGTGAATTCAAGATCGTCGATTTTCCAGACGCGGCGATCGGGATAGACGCTGCCATCAGGCGTCGTGGGCATGGCGGGGGCGGTGCTTTTCGGCTCCATCGCGCTTCTCCTTCGCAAAATTTCCAGGGCTTCTGTCCTAGGCCGCGAATTCTAGGCGAGCGAACGCGCCCTGCCCAGCGTGCGCCAAGCAAGAAACACGGACCCGTCGGCCGGCTTCAGTCGATGATCGGAATATCGCGGCGGATTTCGAAACGCTGCGCGACGCCCATGGTGCTGGAGGTATCGGCGGCCTCCTCGACGGGGGCGGGGTCGAAGCCATCGGGCCGGGCATCTGGGCGAACGCTCGTGCCCTTGGCCGTCTCGACCGTCGGCAGATCGGGCGACGAGGGCCCGCTCGGATAAACGAAACCGTACACCGGATAGGGCCTGCCGAAATTATCGGCGGGGTCGTACCAGACCCGGACCATGGACCAATCGCCTTCTTTCGAGATGTCCAGGACCATGACGCTCATATCGATGAGCCCCTTGCGCGGGCCGCGCGGCGCCCAATTGGCGTGATCGACCCGGATCGTCCGATCATCCACCACTGCGGACACCACGGCGATATGGCCATGAACCATCCGACCGGAGCGCTGGAACACCATCACCGAGCCCTTTATGGGCGTCCGGCCGCGCACGTAGCTGCCTTCGGCGCGATGCCACCACTGCCAGGCATTGCCCGACAGGTCTACGTCCGCGACCGATTTGACGAACTGGACGCAGTTGATGCGCGCCTGCTTGGCAATTTGTTGTTGCTTGGCGCCGGCGTGAGCGGGGAGTTGTTGCTTGCCGATGTGATGCTGCTTTGCAGCAGGCGCGGATTGCCGCACCGGCGCCGCTTGGGCACCGCTCGCGAAAGCCAGTACGATCGAGGCAAGTACGGCACTTAGTATTCGGCTCAGGCCCGTCGTCATTCTGCCCCCAAAGCAGTCCCCTAAGCAGGGGATCAGCGGTTTCGAGGTATGTACGTGAGTTAAACCCCCGTGGCAAGCAAAGAATCCCCAAGGGCTGGTGACCTAGCACGCACGTACACCACAAGGCGTTGAATATTCAGAAAAAATTAGCCTTGCTCGGTAGCACGAGAAACTACCGTGCCATGGTGAATCATTAGTTAATCAATCGGTCGGATCGGTCCGCTTGGCAAAACTCGGCGTACGTCCCGGCTGGTACCGGATACCCCCGCCTGGGCCCGTCTCATAGACCTGGATTTCCGGCACCACCGGGGGCGCGTCTGGCCCGGATATGGCCAGCCACAGCCGCAATAGCAGACGTTTTTCACCCGGCGGTTCGTGGTTCTCGAACGCCGTACGGGCGTGCAATATCATGAAATTATTTATAAAAACGACCGTCCCAGGCTCCAACATGACGTCGAGGCGATGCTCTTGGCCTTGGGCGATTTCATCGAAGGCGTCCAAAGCCGCGATCTCAGCCTCGGTCATCTTCCGGCCCAAATGATGCGCCGCCTCGCGCATATAAGTACGTACATAGCGGCACGAGACCCGGCCGCGGCAGTCCGAGAAAATCGGCACCCTATGCGGCGTGACCGGCGCCTCGTCCGGGCCGTTCTCGCCGAGCCGGTGCCAGGGAAAGCCGCGATACAGGACATCAAGATGGGCCGGGTTGGCCTTGAGCAGGGCGTCGTGGACGGCTAGCGCGCTGGCGTACTGCGACAGCCCACCGGTCTTGGCCTGGCGCACGCACCAGAAGCCGATGGCGTCCGACAGATCGGTATGGAGGGTGAGTTCGCGCCGCGCGCGGTAGGCGCGGGCGTTGGGGTCGATATCGGTCATATCGATCACCCGCCCCAGGCGGTCGCCCAGGACGCTCTGGGACACGGCGGTGCCAAAATGGGCGCCGATCCCCCAGAAGATCGTCTCCTCGTCCTCGAGCGGGAGGCTGCCGGCCGGAAAGCCCCGGATGAAGACGATGCCGCGGCCCTCGAGCATCTCGTGCCGCAGGCGCGCGACCGCCTCGCCCAGCTCGCCCAGGGGAAAATCGCCGGCCGCGATTTCGGTCATCGCCAGCCCGCGCGCGCGGACGGCGCGCACGCCGTCCTTGAGCGCCGCGACGTGGCGCGGCGCGAGATCGAAGGATAGCGCCTCGATATCGATGTCTCGGGCGCGCCAGGCGCCCGGGTGCCCCGCGTGCGACCGGTATCGCGCCGCATCGCTCATCGCGGCCTATCGCCCTTAACGGTGATGCGGTGCATGACGCGCCGCTTGCCGAAATAATCGTCGATGGGCGTGTGCAGGGTGCAGCGATTGTCCCAGAACGCCAGCGAGCCATTGGCCCAACGAAACCGGCAGGTGAACTCGGGCTTGATCGCGTGGGCGAACAGAAAATCGAGCAAGGGCCGGGATTCGTCCTCGGTCATGTCCTTAAAGCGCAGCGCGTAATGGGGATTGACGAACAACGCCTTGCGTCCGGTCTCGGGGTGCGTGCGCACGACGGGATGCTCGACCTCTTGCGCCGCGAGAATCTTGTCGCGATCGGTTTTGAACTGTTTTTCGTCCAAGCCCGATTTGGCGTAGGGATCGTAGACCTTGCGCGTGCCGTGCATCGCCACCATGCCGTCCAAGGTCCGCCGCATGCCGGGCGAGAGCGCCTCGTAGGCCAGATACTGACTGGCGAACAGGGTATCGGCGCCGTATTCGGGCACGTCGAGGGCGTACAACATCGAGCCCAAGACGGGGCATTCCTGATAGGTCACATCGGAGTGCCAGCCGGCGGCGAAGACCTCGCGGTCCTCGGGTTCGCGAATGATCGGCAGGACCTCGGGGTGGCCCTCGACCGACTTCAAATAGCGATGCACGTCGAGCGCGCCGAAGCGCCGAGCAAAGGCTTTATAGGCTTCGGGATCGAGTTTTTGGTCGCGGAAGAAGATCACGACGTGATCGAGAAAGGCGCGGTGGATGGCGGCGAAGCCCGCATCGTCGAGGCGCGCGAGATCGACGTCCAGAAGCTCGGCCCCCAAGGCCCCCGCAAGCGGACGAATTTCCATGCGCCCCCGCCTATCCTCACCGCGCGTTCGTGCGCGCTTACCGTCCGCGCCACGGCACGCCCGGCGGCGCAAAACCGATAAGACGCGCAAACGTTAGGCCCGCACCCCGGCAGCGTCAACGCGGCCCGATCCCAAACGAAACGGGGCCGGGAATACCCCGGCCCCGGAGAAAAGAATGGCGTTAGGCTTCAGGCGACGCCGATTTGCGAGACGAACTTCGTGACCAGATAGGCGTCGAGCCCCTCGATGCCGCCTTCATGACCGTAGCCGCTTTCCTTCACGCCGCCGAAGGGCGTTTCGGGCAGCGAGACACCGAGATGATTGATGCCGACCATGCCGGAATCGAGCGAGTCCGCGATCGCCGCCGCGGTCTGCGCCGAGCCCGTGAAGGCGTAAGCCGCCAGGCCGAATTCCAGGCCGTTGGCGCGCTTGACCACGTCGTTGAAGTCGGTGAAGCGCACGCACGGCGCCAAGGGACCGAACGGCTCCTTGTTCATGACATCGGCGTCTTCGGGCACGTCGGTCATCACGGTGGGCGCGAAGAAATAACCCTGATTGCCGACGCGCTGGCCGCCGGACGCCATCTTGGCGCCGCGCGCGCTCGCGTCCGCGACGAGCTTTTCCATCGCGTCCACGCGCCTTGCATTGGCCATCGGTCCCATCTGGGTGTCCTTGTCGAGGCCGTTGCCGAGCTTCAGATTTTTCGCGATCTCGGCGAACTTGCCGACGAACTTGTCGTAAACCTTCTCGTGAACGAAGAAGCGCGTGGGCGAAATGCACACTTGGCCCGCGTTGCGGAACTTGCCCGCCGCCGCCACGGCCGCGACCTTCTCGGCGTCCACGTCGTCGAACACGATGACGGGACCATGGCCGCCGAGCTCCATCGTCGAGCGCTTCATGTGATCGGCCGCCAGCCTGGCCAGATGTTTGCCTACCGGAATCGAGCCGGTGAAGGAAATCTTGCGCACGATGGGCGAGGGAATGAGGTATTCGGAAACCTTGGCCGGAACCCCGAAGACGAGATTCAGCACGCCCTTGGGCAAGCCCGCTTCCTCGAAGCAGCGCGCCATGGCGACCGCCGTGCCGGGCGTCTCCTCGGACGCCTTGAGGATGAGCGCGCAGCCGGCGCCGAGCGCGCCGCCGATTTTGCGCGCGGGCGTGAGGGCCGGGAAATTCCACGGCGTGAACGCGGCGGCGACGCCGATCGGTTCCTTCATCACCATCTGCCGCTGGTTCGGCATGCGCCCGGGAATGATGCGGCCATAGGCGCGCCTGCCTTCCTCGGCATACCACTCGATGATGTCGGCGGAGACGTTGACCTCGATGCGCGCCTCGGCGATCGTCTTGCCCTGCTCCATCGTCAAGATCGTGGCGATGGCCTCGGCGCGCTGGCGCATGAGGTCCGCGGCCTTCTTCATGATCCGCGCGCGGTCATAGGCCGATGTCTTGCGCCAAATCTCGTAGCCCTTGGCCGCGCTGGACAGCGCCGCGTCCAAATCCTCGGGCGTCGCGTGGGGCAATTTTCCCAAAACCTGCGCGGTTGCGGGATTCAACACGTCCTCGCCCGACCGGCCGCCATCGAGCCACTTGCCGTCGACGTACATTTCGAGCTTCTCGTACATGGTGTCTCCTCGCGCGGCCGCGCCGACCGTTCGGACGCCGATCAATCGGACGCCGATCAATCGGACCTGGGGATGGAAAATCGCGGCCCGACTCTGGCACGCGGCGCCGCGTCGATCAATTCGTCCATGCGCGACATCGCCCCAATGCCCGGCACGGCGCCCATCCGGCACGGCGCCAATATTGACGACCGTGCGGCGGCCATGAGACTTTGCGCCATGGCATTTTCGATGGCGACCCGCGTAACCATGGCGGCGGCCGGCGCTCTCGCGCTGGCCCTGGCCGCGTGCCAGGGCACGACCCAGATTTCCTCGACCACGCCCGAGGCCAAGCAAGCCGGCAACGCGCCCTCGGGTTTCGCCCAGTTCACCGATATTCCCATTCCCGAGGGCGCGCGGATGGATATGGAACGCACGCTCATCCTCGGCTCGCAGGAAAAATGGATCGGGCGCCTGGCTATCGCGTCGGGCGCGAACGCGGCGGCCGTGTTCGATTTGTACCAGGACCAAATGGCGCGCTTCGGCTGGACCGAGATTTCCGCCGTGCGCAGCGAAACGAGCGTTTTGACGTTCAGCCGCGAGGAGCGCGTCGCGACGATTCAAATCCAGCGCAGCACGCTCGGCTCCACCCTCGTCGACATCACGGTGACACCGCGCGGCACCAAGCCGCTCAAGCCCTGATGAGCCGCAATTCCCACAAGGTGCCGTACCGCGAACCCGACGACCCGCGCAATCTGCGCGACGTGCTCGGCTGCTTCGCCACCGGCGTCACGATCATCACCGGCCGCGCGCCCGACCGCCAATTGCTCGGCTTCACCGCCAATTCCTTCAACTCGGTGTCGCTCGACCCGCCGCTCGTCCTCTTCAGTCTCGACCGCAAGGCGCAAAGCCTGCGCGGCTTCCAATCGAGCAGCCATTTCGCCGTCAACATCCTGGCCGAGGACCAGCACGCTCTGTCCACCCAATTCGCGCGCACCAGCGGCGATAAGTGGCAGGGTGTGGAATTCGTCGAATGGGAGGGCGGCTGCCCCATCCTGCTCGGCGCCATCGCAAGCTTCGAGTGCCGCATTCGCGACATGCACGGCGGCGGCGACCACGTGATTTTCGTGGGCGAGGTCGAGCGCATGACCGCCGAAGCGGGCGGCAAGCCCTTGCTGTATTTCCGCGGCAAGTACGCCGGAATTGCGGACTAGCCGCCTAGCGAATTGCGGACTAGCCGCCTAGCGAATGGCGGACTAGCCGCCTAGCGAATGGCGGACTAGCCGCCTAGCGGCGGTGCGATTTGCCCCCCAGGGCGTGATAGATGCGCGTGAAGTCCGCGCCCGCGCCGCCCGTCTGCACGCGCCGCCAAATCGCCTCGATAAGCGTACTCACCTCGCTCGCCGTGCCGGCCTGCCGGACATTTTCGGCGTAAAGCCGCACGTCCTTGTGCATGAGTCCGGCGGCAAAGCCCGCATCGAATGAGCCGGTCAGCACGCGGTTGGGAAATTTGTCGGCCGTCGCGGTGTTCTGCCCGGTCGAGACGTTCAGCACGTCGAGCATGGTCTTCATCTCAAGGCCATTGGCCTCGCCGAAAATCACCGCCTCGCTCGTCGCCGCCATGGCCGTGCCCGACAGAAAATTATTCAGCAGCTTCATCGCCTGGCCCTGGCCGGGACGGGTGCCGACGTGAAACAGGTTCTTGGCCATGGCAAGGAAGGCCGGGCGCAGGCTTTCGAACAATTCGGCATCGCCCGCCGCCATGACGGCGAGCGTGCCGCGCCGCGCCCCCGCCGCGCCCCCGCTCACGGGCGCATCGAGAAAAGCGAGGTCGGCGGCGGCGCAGGCTCCCGCCGCCTCCTCGGACGCCGAAATACCGATAGTCGAAAGATCGACGACGGTGCGCGCCCGCCGCCCCGGCGCGTCCGCCAAGGCGCCGATCGCGCCCAGCACCGCCGCGCCGTCGGGCAGGCTCAGGAACACCGTGTCCGCGAGCGCGGCGATCTCGGCTTCGGACGCGCCGTGCCGCACGCCCGATGGCGCGCGGGCCTGCGTCCCCGCCTTGTCGTAAACCGCGAGCGCGACGCCCGAGGCGGCAAGACGGGCGGCCATGGGGCCACCCATCTGTCCGAGGCCGAGAAAGCCGTAAACCGTCATTCGCCGCGCGCCTTGGCGGCAAGCTCGGGCTCCTCGGCCAGAATCTTCCGCGCGACGCGGAACGCCTCGACGCCGGCGGGAATGCCGCAATAAATCGCGACCTGCATCAGCACCTCGCGCAGCTCGGCGATGGTGCAGCCATTGCGAATGGCGCCCTTGAAATGCAGCTCGAATTCGTGCTGCCGGTTCAGGGCCGACAGCATGGCGATGTTCAGCATGCTGCGCTGCTTGTGGCTCAGCGCTTCGCGTCCCCAGCACGCGCCCCAGCAGTACTCGGTGACCAGGGCCTGGAAATCGCGGTTGAAGTCGTCGACGTTTTTCAGCGCCTTTTCGACATATTCGGTGCCCAGCACCTTCTCGCGGATGGCCTTGCCCTTTTCGAACAACTCGGTCGCCATGGGGTCCCCTCTTTTGCATATGTGCGCGGACGAAGCGCGCTTATCGTAAGCGAAGGGACGGGCTAAGGTCACCTTGGGATATGAACCCCGGGAGATATGGCGATGGCGGATTTGCCTGAATACGAGGTCTTTGCGCTGAAATACGGCTCGGTCATGCGCGGCCGGGCCGAGAATTTCTTGCGCGGCGATCCGCACGACATGGCGCCGGATCCGCTCGATTATTTCATCTGGGTGGTGCGCGGCGCGGGCCGCACCGTGATCGTGGACACGGGTTTTGGCGATTCCGAGGCCAAGCGGCGCAATCGCCAGCGCACGATCGAGCCCGCCGATGCGCTGAAACTCGTCGGCGTTGACGCGGCCAATATCGAAGAGGTGATCATCAGCCATCTGCATTACGACCACGCCGGCTGCCTCGATGCCTTTCCCAAGGCGCGCTTCCACGTCCAGGAAGACGAGATGCGCTACGCGACGGGCCGGCACATGTGCCATGCGTGCATCCGGCAGTCCTACGCGGTCGAAGACGTGGTCCAGCTCGTGCGCGCGGTCTATGGCGGGCGCGTGGCGTTTCACGACGGCGACGCGGAACTCGCGCCCGGCCTCAGCCTTCACCGCATCGGTGGCCACACCATGGGAATGCAATCGGTGCGCGTGCATACCCGGCGCGGCTGGGTGGTCTTGGCGTCGGACGCCAGCCACATGTACGCCAATATGGAAACCGGCATGCCCTTTCCCATCGTCCACGACATGACCGAAACTCTCGAGGGCTATCAGACGCTGCGCCGCTTGGCCGCTAGCCCTCGCCATATCGTGCCCGGGCACGATCCGCGCGTGATTCGCCGCTATCCCGCCCCCACGCCCAGCCTTGCCGGCATCGTCGCGCGCCTCGACGTGGACCCCTCGGACGCGGCGTGAGCCAGTCCCGAATTGACCTGGGCGTCCTCGACCAATCGCCCATCCGCGCGGGCGCCGCGCCCGCGGATGCAGTGCGCGAATCGGTCGAACTCGCGCGCCTTTGCGACAAGCTCGGCTATGTGCGCTATTGGCTGGCCGAGCATCACAACAGCCGAGGCCTTGCCGGCACCGCGCCCGAAATCCTGATCGCGCGCATCGCCGCCGCCACGCAAGGAATCCGCGTCGGCTCGGGCGGCGTGATGCTCAACCACTACAGCCCCCTGAAGGTCGCCGAAACCTTCCGCATGCTCGAGGCGCTGTATCCGGGCCGCATCGATCTCGGCATGGGCCGCGCGCCGGGTTCGGGCGGCAAGACCGCGGTCGCGTTGCAACTATCCGCCGATGCGCCGGGCAGCGATTCCTTCGCGCCGAAACTCGCGACCCTCATGGCCTTTCTCGAAGGCGGCTTTCCCGACGGCCATCCCTTCGCCGGGATTCGCGCCCAGCCCGAAAGCGCAAGCCTGCCCGAACTCTGGCTTTTGGGCTCGTCCGATTACAGCGCGGCCTACGCGGCCCATCTCGGCCTGCCGTTCTCCTTCGCCCAGTTCATCGTGGGGCACGGCGGCGAGGCGGTGCTGGCCGCCTATCGGCGCAACTACAAACCCTCCGCGCGCTGGCCCAAACCCTTCGCGAGCCTGGCCGTGTTCGTGCTCTGCGCCGACACCGAGGACGAGGCCGCGCGCCTGGCCGCGAGCCGCAAGCTCTGGCTGCTCAATTTCTTCCTCGGCCGCGAAGGGCCTTTTCCGAGCCCCGAGGAAGCCCTCGCCTATCCCTATTCCGCGCGGGACGAGGAAGTGATCCGCCGCAGCGGACGGCGCAACGTCATCGGCACGCCCGGCCGGGTGCGCGCCGAACTCGAGCAAATGGCGGAGGATTACGGCGTGGACGAGATCGTCGCCGTATCGATCTGCCACGATTTTCAAGCCCGGCTACGTTCCTATGCCCTCTTGGCCGAGGCATTCGAATTACCGACGCGCTGAAGTGCATAGCCGACACGCCCAAGCGCGTAGCCGGCACGCCCAAGCGCGTAGATAGATAGATAGAGAGATAGATAGATAGAAGGAATCCCATGACGCTCGAACGCCTGTTTTCCCCGCTCACCATCCGGAAGACGATTTTTCGCAACCGCATCCTGTCGACCGGCCACAACACGCGCATCGCCCACGACAACGTGCCCAACGAAGCCCTCGCCGCCTATCACGCGGCGCGCGCCAAGGGCGGGGCGGGCCTCATCATCTGCGAGGCGGCGACGGTGCACGAAACCGGGCGGCATCTGTCGATCGCGACCGATGCGAACGTAGCGGGTTTCGCGCGCATCGCCGCGCGCGTGCACGAACACGGCTGCGCCATCTTCGGCCAGCTCTTTCACCCGGGCCGCGAAATGGGGCCTTCGCCCGATGGCAGCCGGCCCGTCGCTTGGGCACCCTCGCCGGTGCCCAACGACCGCTTCTACAACATGCCGCGCGCCATGACGGCGGCGCAGATCCGCGATTTCGCGCGCTTTTACGGCGAGGGTGCCGCGCGCTACCGCACCGCCGGCATGGACGGCGTCGAGATGCTCGCGAGCCAGGGCTACGGCCTCGGGCAATTCCTCAATGCGCGCACCAATCTGCGCACCGACGAATATGGCGGCGATCTCGAGAATCGCCTGCGCTTCCTCGTCGAGGCGGCGCGCGCGGCGCGCGCGGCCATCGGCGACATGGTTCTGGGCGTGCGCATCTCGGGCGACGAACTTAATCCCTACGGCATGGAATTGCCCGAGGTCGTCGAGATTTGCTCGGCGCTCGATGCCCACGGCTTGTTCGACTATTTCAACGTGATCGCGGGCTCCTCCGCCACGCTGGGCGGCGCCATCCACATCGTTCCGCCCATGGCCATCAAGAACGCCTATGTCGCACCCCATGCGGCGGCGGTGAAGGCCAAGGTGGGCGTGCCGGTCTTCGTCGCCGGGCGCATCAATCAGCCCCAGATCGCCGAAACCGTGCTGGCCGCGGGCCAGGCCGACATGATCGGCATGACGCGCGCGATGATCGCAGACCCCGAAATGGCCAATAAGGCGCGCGCGGGCCGGTTCGACGACATCCGCGCCTGCATCGGCTGCAATCAAGCCTGCATCGGCCACATGCACATGGGTTACGCGATATCGTGCATCCAGCATCCCGAATCCGGACGCGAACTGGTTTACGGCACCAAGCCCCGCGCCGCGAAGGCGCGGCGCATCCTTGTCGCGGGCGGCGGTCCCGCCGGCCTCAAGGCGGCGGCGGTGGCGGCCGAGCGCGGACACCGCGTGACGCTCCATGAAAAGGACTCGAGTCTGGGCGGCCAGGTGCGCCTCGCGCAATTGTTGCCAGGCCGAACGGAATTCGGCGGCCTGATCGCGAATCTGGTCCACGAGGCGCGGAAGGCCGGCGTCACCATCGTCACGGGACGCAGCGTGACGGCTGCGATCGCCCGCGCGGAAGCCGATGCGGTGATCGTCGCCACCGGCGCCCTGCCGCGCACGCCCGACATCCCCGGTCTCGGGGAAGCCCACGCGGTTACCGCCTGGCAGGTGCTCAAGGGCGAGGCGAATATCGGCGGCTCGGTCGCGATCGCCGATTGGCGTTGCGATTGGATCGGCATGGGCATCGCCGAGAAACTCGCGCGCGAAGGGCGGCGGGTGCGACTTTACTCGAACGGCAACACCGCGGGTCAGAACATCCAGGCCTATGTGCGCGACCATTGGCTCGGCGTGCTGCACGGCCTCGGCGTCGAGCTCGTGCCCATGGCGCGCCTTGCGGGCGTGGACGAAGACACGGTCTATTTCGAGCATGTCTCGACGAATGCGGTGTTCGAAGCGCGGGACGTGGAAACCCTCGTCCATTCCTTGGGGCACGATTCCGACACCGCGCTCGAAAGCGAACTCGCCGCCGCCGGCATCGAGCATTACCTCGCAGGCGACTGCCAAGCGCCGCGCACGGCGGAAGAGGCCGTGCTCGAAGGCCTCAAGGCCGGACTCGCCGTATGAGTGGTCCTGCGAGCGGGCACGCGCTTTGGCTCGCGGCGGCGATGTGGCTGACTTTCGCCGCCGCCGCCGCCGCGCAGCAGGGCGCGGCGGCCAAATCGCAGATCCGCCCCCTGGTCGGCGAGATCAAATTGTCCTATGGCCCCGTCGCCGGATTTTCCGAAACCATCAATCTCGACGGCGCCGTGCAGCCTTCGGGCAATGCCAAGCCCATGCCCTTCAAGGCCAAGTTCACGCGCGCGGGAAGCCTTGCGGCGCGGGGCGGGGAATTGGCGATGGAGCAGGTCTTCAACGCCGAACGGCAAGAGGGCAAGGCCGGCGGCGACAAGGGCACGCTCAAGCTCTTCCTCACGCCTTCGGGCGAGATTCACACGGTCGAATACGCCGCCGCCAAGGGCGCAAACCCAATGCAGGCCCTGGCCGTGAAGGCGCTGGGCGCCGTGACCTTGGCCCCCGCGGTGCGCCACGGTCAGGAGATTTTCGATCTCAGGCGCCTGCCCGCAATCGCGACCGAGAGTCTGCCGGGTCTTATCGTGACCAAGAACACGCTCGCGCTCCGGGCGGTGGGCATGAGCGGCGAAAATCTCGTGGGCGAAGCCTCGGGTGTCCTTGCCTTTGCGCTCGGCGACCGGATCACGGTCGAGGCGAATCTGGCCGGACAATGCCTGCTTGACGCCGCGAGCGCGCTCATGCGCGGCTGCGATTTGCGCGTGCGATTTACGCAAACGACGCCCACGGACAGTTCGACCGGCCAGGTCCGTCTACGCTCGACCATGGACATCAAGCGCTGAGCGGAGGCGCCGCCGGCAAGATCAATAGAGCGTGTAGCCTTGCGCGTCGTCGCAGGCGAACACGGCGCCGGTGAGCGCACGCGAGGCGCCCGAGGTGCACAGCAAAAGCGGCGCCTCCAGGTCTTCCGCGCGCATCAGGCGCTTGCGGATGAAGGTCGAAACGAATTTCCTGCCGGCCTCCGAATCGAAGAAATAATCGTTCATCTCGGTCGAGACATAGCCCGGACAGATGGCGTTCACGTTGATTGCGTCGCGTGCCCATTCGAGCGCCATGGCCTTCGTCATGTGGATGACCGCCGCTTTGGACATGCCGTAGGCCGAAAGCCCGCGCGTGGCGATGAGCCCGCCCATGGAGGCGATATTGACGATCTGTCCGCCCTGGCCGCGCGCGATCATGCGCCGGCCCGTCTCTTGCGCCATCAGCCACATGCCCTTGGCGTTCGTCGCCATGATGCGGTCGTACTCGGCCTCGTCGATATCGAGGATGCGGCGGGGATCGGCCACGCCCGCATTGTTGACGAGTGCGTGCAGGGGGCCGAACGCCGCCTCCGCCGCATCGAGGCCGGCCAGAATCGCGGCGGCATCGGTCACGTCGATTTGCACGGGATGGGCCTCGCCGCCCGAGGCGCGGATTTCGGCCGCCAGCGCCCCCAGCCGGTCCTTGCGCCGCGCCGCGACGGTAATCTTGGCGCCCGCGCGCGCCAGCGTGCGCGCGAAATGGCGCCCCAGCCCCGCCGAGGCGCCGGTGACGAGGACGTGACGGCCCGACAAGCAATCCTTAGCGAACATGGCGTTCTCCTTGTCCGCCGATCCTAGCAAGCGCAGCGAGCCCGCGCGATTGGACAATCGCACCCCGTCTTTGGCATCGCGATTGACGGCGGGCTTCGGCCTCCCGAAAGTGTCGTCTCGTGTAACGCGCCCATCTCGAAATGCGCCCATCTCGAAATGCGCCCGGGGGAGAACTGCGATGAACGCCAAGCGCGCGTGCGACCTGATGATCGTCAACGGCTATGTGCTCTCCTTGGACCGGGAACGGCGCGTCTATCCTTCGGGTGCCGTGGCAATCGACGGCGCGCACATCGTCGCGGTGGGGCGCGAGCAAGACCTCGCCGCGAGCCATGCGCCCCGGCGCACGCTCGACGCGCGCGGCGCGGTGGTCCATCCCGGCTTCATCGATGCCCACGTTCACATCGTCCACGGCACCTGCCGCGGCATCTTCGGCGACCGCCCCCAGCCGGGCGCGCCCGGCGTCAATTTCGCCGATTGGAAGGCCGACGTGACGCCCGAGGACGAGAATGCGGCGACGGCCTTTGCGGGCCTGGAGATGCTGCGCAACGGCTTCACCTGCTTTGTCGAGCCGGGCTCGGTGTTCGATTCGGACGCGGTTGCCGCGGCGTGCGAATCGGTCGGCGTGCGCGCGATGCTGGCGGGCTGCTATCTGTGGGACCAGATCGAAATCATGTCGACGCTCGGCAAGCTCGACAGCAAGCGCATGTACGAACGCGCCCCCGCCTCCCTCGACCGCTCCTTGCGCGAACTCGGCAAGGAGCTGCACCGCAACCGCGATCCCGAATCCCTGGTGCGCGGCTATGTCGCGATTTACGGCCTCGGCACGGCGTCCGACGAACTCGAACGCGCCGGCAAGAAACTCGCCGACGAGCACAAGGTCGCCTTCCACCAGCACGACGGCTATACGCCCGAATCCCACGCCGCCGACCGCGCGCGCTTGGGCAAGACGCGCCTCGCGCGCCTCATGGAACTGGGCGTGGTCGGCGCCAATAGCGCGCTCGTGCACATGAATCTGATCGACGATTCGGACGTACCCGACCTGCTGAAAACCGGCGCCACCCTCGTCTGGTCGCCGCACGCCTATTTCGGCCTGGGCTCGGCCGCAACGCTCCGCCCGAAGATTCCGCATCTCTACAAGCGCGGCATGAACGTGGCATTGGCGGTCGATGGCACCATGGATATTCGCATCGGCGAGGCGGCCGCGGGCGCCTTCGCGCTCGCCCGCCAGGAAGGCGTGGCCATCGAGCCCGAGGACCTCATCGAAATGCAGACGATCCGCGCGGCGAAGTCCGCGGGCATGGAACGCGAACTCGGCAGCCTCGAGCCGGGCAAGCGCGCCGATATCGTCGTCCGCTCGGCGGAAGCGGCCGAGACCTATCCCGCCGTCAACCCGGTGCACCAATTGGCCTTGATGGCGCGCGAGGGCAGCGCCGACACCGTGATCGTCAACGGCCAGATCGTGCTGCGCGGCGGCCGCTCGACGCGCCTGGACGACATGGCCGTCCTGGCCGAGGTCAAGGCGTCGGTGAAGCGGCGCATGTCCCGGCTGGGCCTGGTGCCCAATCTGGCCTGGCCGGTCGTGAACTGAGAGCCTCAACGCCCGCGGCGCCGCCGGTTCCCCACGCGCCGGTCGGCGCCTCGCTCGGAGGCCCAGAACCCGGGCGCTTCGATCGCGTCGGCGAGGGCCAAGGCGGCGGCCTCGAGCAGGCGCTCGCCCTTCTTCGCCGTCGCGACGGAGGGATCGCCGATCACGCCGGATTTCGAGAACTCCCGGAACGAGCGATAGCGATACATGCCCTTGCGCGAGGTCATGACTTCCATGGGCGGGTCGGCGATCGCGCGCATGGCCTTGGTATCGACGAGATCGGGCCTCAGCAGCAGGAGCATCGAGGTTTCCGCCTCGCAGGCGTGGCGCACATTGGTCTGGCGCTCGAGAATCTTGGCGTAGCTCTTGGCCGTATCGTCGAGCGTCCAATAGCTCGTCGTCGCGATCGACACGCCGAGTTCGCGCGCAAGCTCGCCCACGATCACGTTCAAGGCCGCGATATTGCCACCATGGCCGTTCATCAGCAGCACGCGCCGGAAGCCGTGGCGCACGACCGATTGGCAGATGCCGCGCAGTAGGGCGTGAAAGGTCGCAAAATCGAGCGTGATCGTGCCGCCGAACGCCATGTGGTGCTCGGCGAGGCCGGTCCAAACCGCCGGCAGGATCACGACCGGCTTGCCGCGATCGCAAAGTTTCCGCGCCGCGCGACGCGTCACCTCGGCCGCGAGCAAGGCATCGACCTGGACCGGCAAATGCGGGCCGTGCTGCTCGGTCGAGCCCACGGGCACGATGACGACCGCATCGCGCTTGGCGAGGGCGTTCAGCTCATGGGCTTTGAGATTGTGCCACTCGAATTCGGTTCCGCGCGATGCCGCCATGGCGTCCTCCCCGTTCGCCGGAAACTGTTGGTGCCGGCCGCGCGTCTGTCAACGCCGCCGGGCCCGGGACATTCGGGTGCGCGGCGCATTTGGGCCTTTGACGCGCCGGGGCCGCGTGGACCATTGACGCGCCGGGGCCGCGTGCGGGAAAAGGTACCGACCCGGGGGGCGCCACCATGAAACGGACCTATGTCTGGCCGAAAGGCCATTGGAACTGGCATTTCAACGTCACGCACAAACACGGCCTGCGCGTCGGCGATCTGTGCTTCGTCGGCGGCCAAGTCGATGTCGACGCCAAGGGCGTGCCGCAGCACAAGGGCGATTTGCACGCGCAAATCGACGTGGTCGCGCGCCACATCGAAACGGTGCTCGGCCATCTCGGCGCCGATCTCGACGACGTATGCAAGCTCGTCATGTTCTACGTCAATGACGGCACGGTGGACGAGCGCGCGGCGCTGACCACGCTCCGCCGCCATTTCCGCGGCGCCGTGCCGCCGGCGATCATGCCCGTGCCCCTGCCCGTCCTAGCCTATCCCGGCATGCAGGTTGAAATCGAAGCCATCGCCATGCGCAAGGAATCGGGTGCGCGCATGGTGCGCACGCCCTCCAATCCCAAGGGCCACTGGGATTGGCCGTTCAGCCACGGCGTGCGCTGCGGCGAGATGATTTGGGTGGGCGCGCAAATGCCGGTCGATCAAGACGGCCACGTCCGCGCCCCCGGCCAGGCCGAGGAACAGGCACGCATCAATATCGAGAACATCCGCCGCGTGCTCGACGGCTTCGGCGCGAAACTCGACGATGTCTGCCGCATCAACACCTTCTTCGTCGGCCACGGCACGGCGAAAGACTGGGCGCGCGCGGCGGACGTGCGCGCGCACGCCTTCAAATGGCCGGGCCCGGTGGGCACGGGCGTGCCGGTTCCCGCGCTGTTCCCGGACGGCATGACCATCCGCCAAGAGACCTGTGCCATGCTTGCGATCGATGGCGCGCATCTGCCGCGCGTGGCCGTGCGGCCGACCGATCATTGGGATTGGCCGATCGCGGTCAATTTCCAGCAGGGCGTGAAGTGCGGAAATCTGATTTTCGTCGGCGGCCAGGTCGCGCTCGACGGCGGCGGCAAGTCGCAATTTTCCGGCGACATGGTTCGCCAAACGCGCGTCACGATGGACTATATCGGGCGCGTGCTCGAAGCCTACGGCGCAAAGTTCGACGACGTCGTCAAAGTAAACGCGTTCTACCGGGGTGGGGCGAGCGGCGAGACGTTGAAGAAAAATCTTTCGATCCGCTCGGGCTATTTCACGATGCCGGGGCCGACCACCACGGGCATACCGCTGACCGACATCGCGGCCGAGGGTCTCGAAATTGAAGTCGAGGCCTACGCGATCGTCGATTGAAGCCGTTAACCCCCGGCCGCGAAGGCGTGGGGGCAACGGTCTTAATGCACGGGTTCCGCCGCCCGGCGCGGCGCCTCGGTCTGGGCCGAAAATTCGAGCACAAGCCCCCAATCGGCCGAGGCGACCGCCTGCTGGATGAGGCGGCAGATGCCGTGGATCATGTCGAAGTTGACCGTGATCGACACTGCCTTGCGTTCGGCGGTCTGAAAGCTGACGCTCGCGCGCTCGGGACCCGTCATCTTGATCTGACAGCCGACGACCAGCAGGGGCATGGGCTCGGTCGGATCGTGCGCGGCCGGATCGTGCGCGGCCGGATCGTGCGCGGCCGCAATTTCCGGATCGGGCGCTGGCGCCAAAGTTTGCGCCGCCGGCGACGGCGGGCCGCCGGCGTCCGATTTCTCGCGTTCCTTGTAGGGCTGGGAGAAATCGCTCGATTTCACGGCGTGTTCGTGGCGGAAGGCCATCACCGCCTGGCGTGCATCGGAGGTTGGCGCGTGGGTGGAAATCTTGGGGTCGCGCCCCAGCGCGTCGAGCAAGGCCGGCCACAAGGCGCGCACGAAGCGCCGCGTCAGCGACAGCGCGACCTCCTCGCCGCCCTGGGTGCGCACGCGCAGCAAGAGTCGGTCCTGTTCGGGGACGAATTTGAGATTGATCTGATGCAGCGCATTGGCCATGGCGATGCCATCATATGGGCAAACCCGGCTATATCGGCAAGCCCGGCCATATCGGCATGCTCGGCCATATCGGCATGCTCGGCCATATCGGCAAGCCCGGCCATATCGGCATGCTCGGCCATATCGGCAAGCCCGGCCACGCGCACGATCTTTGCGGTCGCCGCTTGAGGCTCGGGTCCTTGATCGTGGGCAAGGTTCTGCCAAGCTATCGTGTCGGCGCAACTTGGGCGCGCGCCTGACAGGCGAAAAAAAACAGCGCATTGTTCAACGGAATTCATGGTTGATATCGGCCGCACACACGCCGAACGCAGCGCACGCCAAGCCGGGCTTGCCGGGCGCGGTGGCGCACGCGTCCGTCCGCGCGTTGGCGCCCATCGCATGGCGCCATCGATCGCCGCGGTGCGGCCCGCGCGCGTCGAGGATCTCGACGATTTGCTGGCGGTGGAACAGCGGTGCTTTTCGACCGACCGCCTGTCACGCGCCAGCCTACGCCGGTTTCTGCGGGCATCGAGCGCGCGCACGATCGTCGCCTTGCGCCAAGGCCGGATCGCGGGCTACGCCCTGGTCACGCTGCCCAACGGCGCCGAGCACGGGCGGCTCTATTCGTTCGCGGTGGCCCCCGACGCGCGCGGGTACGGCGTCGGGCGGCGCCTGTTGGCAGCGGCCGAGAAGGCCGCGCTCGAGGCCGGCCGCGGCGCGCTCCGCCTCGAGGTCCGCCCCGACAACCGCGCGGCGCGCGCGCTCTACCGCTCGCGCGGCTTCGTCGCCAATGGGCGGCGGGAGAATTATTACCAGGACAATGCCGACGCGCTGCGGATGGAGAAAATCCTCGTCTCGCCGCGGCCGCCCGGGCCGGGTGTGCCCTATTTCGCCCAGACGCTCGATTTCACCTGCGGGCCCGCCGCCTTGCTGATGGCAATGGCCGCGCTCGACCACCGCACGCCGCTCGCGCGCGCCGCGGAATTGCAGCTTTGGCGCGAATCGACGCTGATATTCATGACCTCGGGTCACGGTGGCTGCGACCCCTTCGGTCTCGCCCTGGCCGCGAACCGGCGCGGCTTCAAGGCTGCCGTTTTCGTTTCCGACCTCGACGACCTGTTTCTCGAATCGGTGCGCAAACCCGAAAAGCGCGAGGTCATGCGCCTGGTTCAGCGCGATTTCCGGCGCCAATTGCGCACCACCGGCATCGTGGTTCACGGCCGCGCGCTGCGCATGACGGAACTCGACGCCTTTCTCGACGCGGGCGCCGTTCCGGTCATGCTGGTCAGCGGCTTTCGCGTATATCGGCAGAAAATCCCCCACTGGGTCGTCGTCACGGGCGCCGATCGCCGATATGTCTATCTGCACGACCCGTACATCTGGCGCCGCAAGGGGCACACGGCCCAGGATTCCATGCATCAGCCGATAAACCGTCGCGAATTCCAACGCATGATCCGCTACGGCAAGGCGAAATTGCAGGCCGCGATCATCTTGTCCCGGGATGGAAAAGACCCGGTCCGCGCGCGCGCCAACGGTCACGGAGCGAGCTAGATGCACGCCATACTCGTCGAGCGGCGCGCCCATTTCCCGTTCGACATCCCCGGCTGCCAAACGGTCGAGGTGCGCGAGTTCATTGCCCGGCCCGAACTGGTGCGCGCGCGACGGGCAAAGATCATCAACCTGTCGCGCGACTACAGCTATCTCGGCTATGGCTATTATTGCTCGCTGCTGGCCGAGGCGCGGAAGCAAAAGGTCGTGCCCTCGGTCGAAACCATCCTTGAGCTGCGCGAGCGCTCCATCTACCGCTACGCCCTGCCGGAGCTCGACGAGCTGCTGCGCCAATCGGTCAAGCGCGCGCCAGACCTGCCCGCCTCGCCCTTCGCGCTGTTCGTGTTCTTCGGTCGCGCGGCGGACGACCGGTTCCGCGATCTCGGCCGGCGGGCCTTCGACCGCTTCGGCTGCCCCATTCTCCGCCTCAACGTCTCGCCCGAAAACAATTGGCAGATCGCCGCGATCAAGCCCGCGGCGATGGAAGACTTGACGCCCGACCAGGTGCGCCAGTTCGAGACCGCGCTCGGCGGGTATACCCGCGCCACCTGGCGCAGCCCCAAGGCGCAGAAGGCGCCTGGAAAGTACTCGCTCGCGATTCTGTGGAACCCGCAGGAGTCCCTGCCGCCCTCGGATCTGCGGACATTGCAGAAATTCATCAAGATCGGCGAGCAGATGGGCATCGACGCCGAACTCGTCGAGCGCAAGGACTACGCCACCTTGGCCGAGTTCGACGCCTTGTTCATCCGCGAGACGACGACCATCGACAACCATACCTACCGCTTCGCCAAGAAGGCGGAGAAGGAAGGCATGCCGGTGATCGACGACCCGACCTCGATCCTGCGCTGCACGAACAAAGTTTATCTGGCCGAGTTGCTCAAGGCGAACCGGATTCCGACGCCCAAAACCCTACTGGTCGATCGCGGCCGCCTCCAGGCGATCGAGCAGGAAATCGCCTATCCCATCGTGCTCAAGATTCCCGACGGCTCGTTTTCGCGCGGCGTGATCAAGGCGCACAATCGCCAGGAACTGACCGACGGCGCGATGCGGCTTCTCAAGGAATCCGATGTCATTCTCGCCCAGCAATACATCTATACCGAGTTCGATTGGCGCATCGGCATCCTGCGCGGCGAGGCGCTTTTCGTCTGCCACTATCTGATGGCCGATGGCCATTGGCAGATCGTCAAGCACGATTCGGGCGGCGGCTTCCAGGAAGGCCAGACGCACACCTTCGGCGTCGAGCGCGCGCCCGCCGAAATCGTCCAGCTCGCGGTCAAGGCCGCCGGCCTCATCGGCGACGGTTTTTACGGCGTGGATATCAAGCAGACGCCCCAAGGCCTCTACCTGATCGAGGTCAACGACAACCCGAACATCGAAATCGGTTGCGAGGACTTGGTTCTCGGAGACGAATTGTATCGCAAGATCCTCGGCGAATTCGTCCGCCGGTTGGAGGAACGGCCCGTGTCGGCCGTGCCGGCCCTGCCGGGCTTCGGTCCCGAGCCGATGCCGCCGGTGAACGGCAATAGCGCGAACATCGCGCCGCCGCTCGAACAGGCGAATCCGACTCCGGACGTTGCCGCCGCGTCGCCCGCTTCCACGGCGGAGAGCGCCGCGACGCCCGCCGCCGTACCACCTGTTTCCACGGCGCTGGGTGCCCGCGTCCAAGAGGGCCTCGGCTGATCTCCGGTCGCGGGACAACCCGCGCGCGCACATTCGACATCGCGGTGATCGGCGCCGGCATCGCCGGCCTCGGCTGCGCTCGCCATTTGGCGCAAAAGGGCAAGCGCGTCGTCCTCCTCGAGCAGAACGAACCCGGCTCGGCGGCATCGGGCGTGAACGCGGGCACCCTTGCCTATCAGAATAAGCGCGAACCCCTGCTCGCCTTCTATCGCGAGGCGCTCGAGGAATGGGCGCGACTGCGCCACACGCTCGGGGAGATCGGCCATGGCCAACCCGGCGGGCTGCATGTCGCCTCGGCGACCGAGCGCGCGGAGCTCGAACGCGTATCCCTGGCGCGCGCGGCGATAGGGGAGCCGGTGGAATGGCTGGAGGGTAGGAAGTTGCGCACGCGCGCGCCGTGGCTCGGGCCGGAGGTCGATGCGGCGACTTATTGCGGCCGCGACGGCTATGCCAATCCCCAATTGGCCTGCTTGGCGCTAGCGGCCGAATGTCGCCGTGCGGGCGTCACCGTCGTGTCGCGCGCGCGCGTGAGGGGTGCCGCGCTTCGCAACCGCCGGCACGCGCTCGATACTTCGGCGGGCGATTTCGAGGCCGAGGCCGCGGTCATCGCCGCGGGTCCGTGGTCGGCCGGCGTGGCGTCCCTGTTCGGCCGCGAACTTGGCGTGGGATCGAGCTTGATCGTTCTGTCGGTGACCGAACCGGCGCCGTCCTTCATCGATGCCGTGGTCACGCATGTCTCCGGCCGGCTCACGCTCAAGCGCCTCGCCAACGACAGCGTTCTCATCGGCGGCGGCTGGCCGGGAAAAGGCCGGTTCGAGCCCTACGAGCCGGGGATCGACGCCGCATCCTTGCAGCACAATCTGCGCTATGCGGCGGCGATCGTGCCGGCGCTTGCGGAGATGCGCCTGGTGCGCGCCTGGGCCGGGTTCGAAAGCGTGACCCGGGACGGCTTGCCGATTCTTGCCGCCCTCGGCGGCGAACCGATGCTTGTCGCCTGTGTGCCGACGGCCGCAGGGCTGACTGCGGGGCCGTTGATGGGGCGTCTGGCCGGTGAGTTGGTTTTGGGCAAGGCCTTGCCGGAATACGCGCGCCCTTTTGCGCGCGGGTCCTAGTCTAGCCAAGCAGACGTTCGGCCATGCGGACGATGCCGCTTTCCATGCGATCGACCACGATGGCATAGAGATCGCGCACCGAGACCATGCCGACGGGCTGGCCGTTCTTGACGACCGGCAAATGGCGATAACCCTTCGTCGCCATGCGCTCCAGCGCCTCGCGCGCGAAATCGTCGGGCGCCAAGGTATCGGGATTGACCGTCATGACGGCGCCAAGCTTGGTCTTGGCCGGGCTGAGGCCGGCCGCAACCACGCGCAAAACCATGTCGCGCTCGGTGAAGATACCGACCAGCTTCCTTGCCTTGACCACCATGACGGCGCCCAGCCGGCGCTCGGCCATGATTTGCGCGGCTGCGGCGACGGTCGCGTCCGGCGCCAGCGTGACCAAGGATTGCCCCTCGACGATATCGGGAATGATTCTGAGATTGCGCACGATGGCCTGGCGAATCTTCAGAAGAACAGCTGCTGCAAGTCGATCGACGATTCGCGACCGACCTTGGAGAAAGATTCACCGAGCCAATCCTCGGCCGTTTGGCGGCCCAATGCCTTCAGCGAGGATAGGAACGTGGCGTCGGAGTTGAACTTGGACGAGGCGCCCAGGCGGTCCATCACCTCCTCGGCTTCAATCATGTGGAAATTGATCCGGCGCAACCGGTTGTGGCGCGACAGCACGTGGTCGCCGACCAATTCGCTGACGAAGGCGACCGCGCGCATCTCGCGCATGAGGGTCGAGTTGAACGAAATATTGTTCATCCGGTCGAGGATTTCCCGCGCGGTGGTCGGCACCTTGGCGGTGCGGATGGGATTGACCTCGACCAGCACCACATCCGACGAGGTGCAGTCGTAGAGCAATGGAAAGATCGCCGGATTGCCCATGAAGCCGCCGTCCCAATAGTGCTCGCCGTCGATCTCCACCGCGCGGAACATCAGCGGCAGGCATGCGGACGCGAGAATGACGTCGGTGGACACCTCGTGAATGTTGAAAACCTTGATCTTGCCGGTGCGCACATTGGTTGCGCTGATGAACAGCTTCATGATCTCGCAGCGTTTCAGCGCCTCGAAGTCCACGAGATCGTCGAGCACCGCGCGCAGCGGATTGTAGTCGAGCATGTTCATTTGATAGGGCGAGAGCAGCCGCGACAGCATGTCGAGGGCCAGATAGGTGGGCGAATGGTCGAGCGTGCCGTTGGTGCCCATCATTCGGTCGAACCAGCTCGGTTGCAGCGGACTCCACCGCCCTTCCTCGCCCACGCGCCGCCAAAAGTGATCGAGCGCATCGCGCGCGCCCTGCCTGCCGCCCTTCATCATGCCCCAGGCGAGGACCGCGCCGTTCATCGCGCCGGCCGAGGTGCCGCTGATGCCTTCGATTTCGATTCGTTCGTCCTCGAGCAGCCGGTCGAGCACACCCCAAGTGAACGCGCCATGCGCCCCGCCGCCCTGGAGCGCAAGCGTCACCCGCCGCCGCTCGGCCTCGACGCGCGGACGCGACACCGAACCGTCCGGTTCCGCGCCATGGCCATTGCGGCCGTGACCATTGCGGCCGTGACCGTTGCCGGGGCCGTTTTTCCGAGTTCGCCTATTTTCGTTCGGGCCCGTATTAGACATGGCCTCGTTTTTCCCCCTCGGGCGCCGCATGAAGGGGTTATAGGCGACCTCGCCTTGATAAACCGTTAACCAAGACCCGACATCCCAAGACCCGACATCCCAAGATCGGGGTTCGCCGGGCCTTGGCTTGGGGAGCTGGACTGCCATCGGGCCCCATGCGAATCCTGACGCCCAAGGGCGGCGCGTCTTCGGTGGGGTGCCCGGCGCGCCCGCGTCTCGATCAAACCCCGCGTCTCGATCAAACCCCGCGTCTTAATCGACCCCGCGTCTTGATCGACCCCGCGTCTTGATCGACCCCGCGTCTTGATCGACCCCGCGCCTTGATCGACCCCGCGTCTTAATCAACGATGAACAACTTGGCGCCGCGTATCGAACGCGAGCGGTGGGGTGCGTCGTTTTCCGCCACCTGATAGGACACCCCAGGCGTCATCGGATAGCTCCGGCCGTCCTTGAGCTCGGTTACCATCTCGCCTTCCATGACCAGCAGCACGTGGCCGCGCACGCACCAATGATCGGCCAGATAGCCGGCCGAGTATTCGACCATGCGCACGCGGATATTGCCGAGTTCGAGCGTGCGCCAGACCGCGTGGCCGGTTTCGCCCGGATGGATCGTCTCGGCGACCCGGCTCCAATCGGTGATGCAGAAGGGGACGTCTTCGATGCGCATGTCTTGCTCCCGGGGTGTAAAGTCAGGGACGAAGTTCGCCGATGCGCGGCGCGTTTCGTTCGATGTACTCGGCGGCGTGGTCGTCGATTCCGCCATAGGTGGACCAGACCTTGAAACCGAGCAGGGCCTTGAGCCTCGGGGTCGCGCGTGTCAGCACCTCGTCCGTCACGCCGACGGTGAAATTCGTGAGTTGGCGGCACATGGGCGCCGCATAATATCCGGTCACGCCAAGACGCGGCGTGTCGGTGAGATTGAGGCCGGCTGAGTGCCACATGCGCCCCTCGAACACGACGGCGGTGCCGGCCGGGCCCTCGGCGGGCACGGTCGGCACGGGGTGCGGCAGGGCCTGGGAGGGCTGGATGCCCGATAGATGGCTCGTCGGCACGACGCGCGTGGCGCCGTTGGCCTCGGTGAAATCGGTCAGCATGTGCATGCAATTGACGACCATGGGTGGCCAGATGGGTCCCCTCGTGCGCGCGAGGGGACCCGTCGGCGCGCCGGTGCGCGTGGCGTCGCCGGGGCGCGGATAGCGCGCATCCGGCGCCGCGGGATGGGGCATCCACCACTGATCGACGTGCAGCGCCATGGCCGAGCCGCCGCGGCGCACGATATGCGCCTCCAGCACCGAGAGTAGGAATTCACGGCCGAGCATGTGCTCGACCAGGGGCAAGGTGCGCGGATTTTCGGCAATTTCGGCGAATACCGCGCCCTTGTTGATGAGCATCGCCACCCATTGGTTCACGAGATCGACGTGCGGCGCGTTTTCGGTGCGAATGCCGCGCGTGCGCTCGGCCTCGGCCTGTTCGAGCAGCCGGTCGCTCGCGCGCGCGATTTGATCGGCCGTCAACGCCTCGGCGATCAGGCAATAGCCGAATTCCTCCATGTCCGACCGAAGGCGCGTCCCGTCGCGCGTGGGCTTGGGCAGGCGCGCCGGATCCCACGGCGCGAAATTGTCGGTGGCGGTGCGTTCCGTCACGGCGCTCCCTCGTGGTTTATCGCGCGCGATCGACGCCCGGAGACCGATTCCAGGGCCGCTCGATCCTAGGTCGCCGCGCCGCACACTTCAAATCTTGGGCGCGAACGCCAAAGGCGCGATAGTGAGCCAACGCCCGACCCGCGCACACACCGGAGAACGCCATGGCCCCACCGAACCGCACCGCCCTTGCCCGCCTCGACACGCCACTCATGGCCCTGCCCCGCCTTGGCCGCGAGATCGGGGTCGCGCTTTGGGTCAAGCGCGACGACATGACGGGCTCGGTCATGGGCGGCAACAAGGTGCGCAAGCTCGAATACGTCATCGCCGACGCGCTGGCCCAGGGCGCCGACACGCTCATCACATGCGGCGGCACGCAATCCAATCATTGCCGCGCCACCGCGATCGCCTGCGCGCAATTGGGCCTGCGCGCCCATCTGGTGCTGGCGGGCGACAGCTTGGACCACCCCGACGGCAATCTATTGCTCGACCGCCTGGCCGGCGCGACGATCACCTTGGTTTCGCCCGAATTGTTCGGCACGGCGCTCAACGCGGAAATCGAGACGATCGCGACGGCCGAGCGCCGGGCCGGACACAAGCCCTATGTCGTGCCCTTGGGCGCGAGTTTCGAGCCGGGGCTGTGGGGCTATATCGGGGCGGTCGCGGAGCTGAAAACCGATTGCGCCAAGGCGGGATTTTCACCGGAGATTCTCGCCTTCGCCACGGGCTCGGGCGGCACGCAAGGGGGTCTCGTGCTCGGAAATGCGATGTATGACTTGGGCGCGCGCATCGTCGGCTATAGCGTGGCCAGCGAGGCGGGCGAACTCGCGTCGCGCGTGCGCGAACAAATGCGCCAGTGGAAGACGCGTTACCGTCAAGACATCGACGTCGATTCGCTCCCCGTCGAAATCGACGACCGCACCGTCGGCGCGGGATATGGCCAGGCGGACGACGCGGTGTTCGAGACCATCGCGCGCGTCGGCAGGCTCGAAGGTCTCGTCCTCGACCCCGTCTATACCGGCAAGGCCATGCACGGCCTGCTCACGGATCTTTCGCACGGCAAGCTCAAGGGCGCGAGGAACGCAGTGTTCCTTCATACCGGCGGCGTGTTCGGCATCTTTCCCCAGCGCGGCAATTTCCCCGCCTAGCCTCGGCCCGCGCCGCGCCCTGCCTTCGGCCCGCGCGCGGCGCGTAGCGGTGCGATATTTGGGCGATCTTTGGCGCGCCCGCGCCGGTCGCTCCGGGGTTTGGCGCCGCAACAACCGCCTCCCGTCCGCGCCGTCGGCCTCGGCGCGCCATGCGGCGAGGCGCGTCTTTGCGAAAACCGGGGCTTTGGAACGCCGGCATTTTGAACGGATCGAGGTTCGGCGGTTTTGCGGTGATTTTCCAGGAGTCGCGATTTTTGAAAAACATCTAGTTATTTCAATAAATTACCAAGCAATTTGCAGAACATGGGGCGAACCCCATTGACACCTGAGAATATTCGCTATCTCCTTGACGTGCACACGACGTTTTGGCCTGGACTTGTCCGCTTGCCCCTTCGGGGTCTTCGCTCAAGACATCCTCCAAATGCGGGTTGCGACAGCCACGCGATAGGCGCGCGGCAAAGTGCGTTCATGTTGGGCGCAAGGAGAGAAAGTCATGAGTATCGGCACCGTGAAGTGGTTCAACGCGCAAAAGGGTTACGGGTTCATCACGCCCGATGCCGGCGGTAAGGACGTGTTCGTCCATATCTCGGCGGTCGAGCGTGCGGGTCTTGGCACCCTCAATGAAGGCCAGCGCGTCAGTTACGACATTCAGGCCGGCCAGCAGGGTAAGACCGCGGCCGTCAATCTGAAGCTCGCCTAAGCGAAAAAAAATCGGCGGGCCTCGCAAGGGTCCGCCGATACGTTTACACGGCCGAGTTCGCATCTACGCCTCAACGCCGCGCGCAATTCTACGCGGCACGAGTTCGGTTTTCCCCCGCCGGATGTTCGCTCGGAACCCGGTCAGGCCGCTCCTTCGTGGAGCGCGAACCAAGCCTCCTCCGCCGCCGCCAGTTCCAGCCCCACGCGCGCCGCCTCGCCGCCGAGTTCGGCTAGGCGTTTGGCGTCGCCCTGGTGAACCGCTGGATTGGCGAGGGCCTTTTCCAATTCCGCCTTCCTAGCGGTCAAGCGCGCGACCAGCGCTTCGGTTTCGACGAGGCGTTTGCGCGCCTTGTTTCCGGTCGCGCCCGGTTTTTTCCCAGACTCTCCCGCGTCCGGCTTCGCCGCGCCGGATTTGCGCCCATTGGCGGCGCGCCCGGCGCGCGCGCGCGCGTTCGCCCCGCCGCGTTCGCCGAGCAGGAGCGCGCGGTATTCGGCCATGTCGCCGTCGAAGGGTTCGACCGTGCCGTTGGCGACCAGCCACAAGCGGTCCGCCACCAATTCGATCATGTGGGGATCGTGGCTGACGATGACGACCGCACCCTTGAAGACGTTCAACGCCTGGACGAGCGATTCGCGCGAAGCGATGTCCAAATGGTTCGTCGGCTCGTCGAGCACCAGAACGTGCGGATTGTCCGCGGTGATGAGCGCGAGCATGAGCCGCGTCTTCTCGCCGCCCGACAAATCCGCGACCCGCGTTTCGGCGCGGCCTTGCGAAAATCCGAACCGTCCGAGATGGGAGCGCAGCCGCGTTTCGTGATCGAGCGGCCGCTTGCGGGCCAATTCGGCCACTGGGTTTGACGAAAGATCGAGTTCCTCCGACTGGTGCTGGGCGAAATAGCCGACGCGCAGCTTGCGCGCGCCCGCGATGCGCCCCTCCATTGGCTGCAAGCGCCCGGCCATGAGCCGCGCCAGGGTGGATTTGCCGTTGCCGTTCGCGCCCAGAAGCGCGATGCGGTCGTCCTGGTCGATGCTGAAGGACACCTGGCGCAGCACCGCCCGGCCGTCATAACCGGCGCCCACTTTTTCGAAGGATAGCAGCGGCGGCGCCAGGGATTCGGGGTCGGGAAAATCGAATTCGATGCCCTTCTCCTCGAAGCGTTCGGGCATGGGCTTCATGCGCGCGAGCATCTTCAGGCGCGATTGGGCTTGGCGCGCCTTGCTCGCCTTGTAGCGGAAGCGATCGACGAAGGCTTGGATGCGCGCGCGCTCGGACTCCTGCTTGGCGCGATGCTTGACGTCGAGTTCGAGGCGCAGGCGGCGCGCATCCTCGAAGCGGTCATAGCCGCCGCGATAGAGCGCGAGCTTGCCGCCATCGAGGTGAAGAATCTCCTCGACCGCGGTGTTCAAAAGATCGCGGTCATGGCTCACGAGCACGATCGTGCCGGGATAGCCGCGCAGATAATCCTCAAGCCACAGCGTCGCCTCGAGGTCGAGATGGTTGGTCGGCTCGTCGAGCAGCAGAAGATCGGGGGCCGTGAACAGCAGACCCGCGAGCGCGACGCGCATGCGCCAGCCGCCGGAGAAGCTCGAACACGGCCGCCGCTGGGCCGCCTCGTCGAAGCCGAGGCCCGCCAGGATGCGCGCCGCGCGCGCAGGCGCCCCGTGCGCGCCCTTGTCCTCGAGGCGCGCATGGATTTCTCCGATGCGCTCGGGATCGTGCGCGGTCTCCGCCTCGGCCTGCAAGGCGACGAGTTCGACATCCGCCGCCAGCACCGTGTCGATGAGGCTCGCCGGACCGCCCGGCGCTTCCTGGCTCGTGATCCCGATGCGCCAGCGCCGGGGCACCGCGATCTCGCCGCCATCGTGCTCGAGCGCGCCCGAAATCAAGCGCAGAAGCGTGGTCTTGCCCGTGCCGTTGCGCCCGACGAGACCGACGCGGTGACCCGGATCGACGATGGCCGAGGCGCCGTCGAGCAGGGTCCGCCCGCCGATTCGGTAGGTGAGATTGTCGATGCGAAGCATGGTCCGGGATGGATATTGGGGATGGGAGCGGCGCCCGAGGGCGCGAGGGCGCGATGGTTAGCACACAAGAAGCGCACAGGGCCACCATTCCCCACTTGCCAAGCGCCACGCCGGGGACGCGCCGATTTCGGTCGGCGGGCTTGCCCCTGGGTACGCGGCTGTTCGCTTAGCGCTGCGGGCGCATATGGTCGGCGGCCTTGAAATAGGCGCGCGCGTGGGCGACGAGCTGGGCGTCCGTCGGGTGATCGACGGTCTCGACCCCGACGATCTTGGGCTCGAGTGCGCGCGCATGAGCATGGACGTGCTTGATGAACGCGAGCTTGGCCCTGCCCGGACCCACCACCAGAATCTCGCCCGCGCCCGATAGCGCCTCGGCGACATCGCGGTAATAGGCCTGGTCCTCGGGGGCATGGCCCGATCCGAGAACGCCCGATTTGTGATGCAAATGGCGGCTGGGATGGGCCGGCGTGACCTTGAGGGTGTGTACGTCGTCTGCGGTGAAATCGAACACGCGGGCCTCGCGGTGATCGAGCCAGACGACGGCGTGATAATGGACCATGGCGGACTCTCCTTAAGCGACCGGTCGAATTGTCGCGCCTTCATAACCCGGGAATCGGCGGAACGAATTGCGCCAAATCAAATCGCAAGGCTTTAGCCGTCGGCCTCCGTTCGCCCCGGATGGCCGGGCAACTCGACGTGAAACCCACCGCCATCGCCCTCGGGCAGGAGGCCAAAGCGCAGAACCAGGCCGCGCTTCCTCGCATCGAGAAGTTGGCGGGCGATCGGCTGAAATAGGGTGGCTCCGCTCGTCGGCGTCGGCCGATCGATACGCACGACCACGCTGGTCGGTGCGCCGAATCGGCGGCGCTCGAGCATGCGTTCGAGCGCGAGCCGCGCGCCCTCGGCAGTCACTCCGCGCAAGTCGAGGGTGTATTCGCCGTCCGCGCGGTCGCCGACCAGGGCGCGCAGACGTTCGTCTTCAAGAAAAGGCATCGCAACCATCGGGCCGGCGTGCGAGATGATTCCGGGCCGTCATCTTGCCGCCGAGAAAGCCGGTAGGGACAGGCACGCAAAGCCGCAGTTCGCGCGCCTCGGTGTTCCGGCGTTCCATCTCGCCCTCCCCCAGCCTCGACATCGTCAAGCCCCAACATCGCCCATCCGCTGCAAGCCTAGTGCGAACCGATGCCGGGCGCGACGCGCCGGGCGGGTGCGATTATCGCCGCACGCGGGCGAACAACATGAGCGGCAGCACCACCAAGCCCGCATAGGCGATGATCTGGAACGTGGAATTGAAGGCGACCATCATCGCCTGCCGCCCGATCTCGGCGCCAAGTGAGGCGAGGTCGGACGCGCGGCTCAGATCGATTTGGCCGCGCCCGACGCCCGAATGCAGCGCCTCGTTGTAGGGGCTGGCGAATTGGCGCAGCACCGAGCGGCTCGACTGGATTTCGCGGGTCAGCAGGCTGAACACGGCGGCGGCGGCAATCGCGACGCCGAGATTGTTGATGAGATGCATGAGGCTCATGCCCTGGGTGCGCAATTCCCCCGGCAAGGTCGCAAACGCCATGGCGCTGATGCCGATATAGGGCATGGCCGAACCGAAGCCTTGAAGAAACATCGCCAGGACGATGCCCGTCCAGGACGGATCGACGCCCCAGCGCGACATCATCCAAACAGGCGCCATCAACGCGGTAAAACCGACGATCAGCCAGACCCGCCCATCGACCCTGTCGGCCAGGGGCATGACGACCAGCATGCTGGCGAACGCGCCGAACGAGCGCGTGGCCAACAACATGCCGATCACCGGCAAGGTCAGGTTCATCACGCCCGTCATGACGATGGGCAGCACGAAGAGCGGCAGGTAGTTGTTGAGGCTATAGACGAACATGAACAGCATCGCGACCGTGTAATTGCGGTCGGCGAACAGGCCGAGCGGCATGAAGGGCCGGCGCGCCGTCGCCATCCGGATGACGAACAGATAGAACGCCAGCGAGGCGAGCGTCATCGCGGCGACGATCTCGCCCGAGGCGAACCAGTCGAGGCGTTCGCCGCGCGACAGGCCGTACATGAAGGCGCCGATGGACAGCACGAGGGTGAGGAAGCCGATCCAGTCCATGTGCGCGCGCGAGCGTTCGCCGCCCTCGGGCACGGCGTACCAGGCGACGAAAAAGGTCACGATGCCCAAGGGCACGACCATCAGGAACACCCAGGGCCAGCCCTGGTATTCGGTGAGGAACCCGCCGGCCAGCGGGGCTACGAAGCCACCCCACAGCGCGCCCATGCTCCATACCGTGGTGCCCTTGGCCTGGCTGCGGCGCGGCCAGGCATCGACGGCGATGGCTTGGCCGAGGGGCGAAAGGGGCGCGCCGAACGCGCCCTGGAACATCCGCGCCAGCACCGCGGTCTCGAGACTCTCGGCGAGGCCGCAAGCGGCGGAGGAGGCGGTGAAACCGGCGATGCAGATAAGGAATAGGCGGCGGCGGCCGATCCGATTGGCCAGCCAGCCCGCGCAGGCATTGGTCATGGCGGCGGCGACGATGAAGCCGGTCACCACCCAGGCGATCTGATCGGGCGCCGCCGAGAACGCGCCCTGCATGTGCGGCAGCGCCATGCCCGCGCCGGTGATGGCGATGACGTAGAGCACGGTTCCGAGAGTGCCGCCCGCGATCTGCGCCGCCTTGGCGATGCCGGTCGGCGCCTCGGGTTCGCCGGGATGGAGGGAAACGGCGGCGGGGTTGTGGCTCACGCGGGCAATTTCACGCGCGCCCGCGCCCGGGCGCAAGCCGCCCGTTGGCATGGCCCCATGGCTTGGCATGGCCCCGCCGCGCCGAACGCGAGAGCCACGCCGGCCGGATGCGGGGCAGGAAAACCGGGCTAGGAACGAGAGGGAAAAAGCGCCGTGACAATGCCGAGGCCGGTCAATTCTTGAGAATGCGCTGCTTCATCGCCTCGTGCGCGTCGCGCGAACCGTCGTGCCATGTACCGAACCAGCGGTCGATCGGTGTGATGCTGTCGCCGTAGTTCACCTCGAAATACCGATGGTGCAGATAATGCATATATGAGGCGGCGGGAATTCGCGCCTTGCCGTCCATGACCACCGACGAGAAGCCGCAGTGGTCCCGCGCCGGCCCGAAGGCGGAGGCCACCAAATGATAAAGGACCAGCAGCGGATTGGACGGCACAACAAAGTGGATCAGCAGGCTGGAAAAATAGAGGACGTGCTCGACCGGATGCATCGCCAGCCCCGACCACGGACCGGGGTTCGCGTTCTTATGATGAAGGCTGTGAACCCAGCGATAGAGCGGCGGCCAGTGGATCAGTCGATGAATGCAGTAAAAATGCACATCGCGGAACACCTGTGTGGCCAACATGACTAGACCGAGATAGATCGGATGATCGGCCCATTCCACATAAGGCACCAAGCCGTTCGCCATCGCCCACAGGGTGATCGCCAGATAGGCCGTCATCACCGGAACGGCGCTCAACATCGTCCAGATGATGTTGTCAATGTGCTGATTGCCGAAGAGGAAGGTGGAGTTCGCTTTGGGCCACCTCTTGTTGTACTTGAAGGTAATATCCTGCGCGCGTTGGACGTAAAGCCGCAGATGCCACGCGCTCGTAAAGACGAAGACCAAAACCGCGTTGACCGCGAAAAGACGAGCAATCCAATCGAATTCGAGGGTCTTCATCCCCGCCATCTCGGGGATAAAGAATGTCCACACGAGGAGCGCGGTGCCCACGTAAAATACATTCCACGGGAAAAAATAACCCGGCAGGCCGAACAGCCATTTCAACAGCGCCCGCGGTCTCGGCGGCCACACGAATAGGGGTGGCGAAACCACGCCTTCCGGGGGCGCCCAGCCTCCCGTGTACACTTTGTCGGCCTGAACCAAATTGTCGGCCTGAATCAAATCCGCCATCCGAACCGCCGCTCGATCATTCGTTCAAGATGTTGCAATCGTGCGCTCATTCGAATTTGCCCGCAAGGATGCGGACGACATTGTCACGGTGTCGTGCAAAGGGCGCGAAACGCCTGCGTCTCGAATATTTTCAAGCGATCGCGACCGCCACTTGCCGCGTGTCCATCGCCGCGGCGGCGATGAAGCCGGTCACCAGCCGGGCGATCCGATCGGGCGCCGCCGAGAACGCGCCCTGCATGTGCGGCAGCGCCATGCCGCGCCGGGGCATTCTCACGGCGTTTCGCGACTTGGAGCTCGTTTGGTGGCTCGGTAACCAAGGGCATGAAAAGAATCCGCCACAGCGGCTAACGGTTCCCGCCTGAGATCGTTCACCGGGCGATTTGGCTCTATCTCCGGTTCACCCTGAGCTTCCGTGACGTAGACGATCTGTTGGCGGAACGCGGGATCGGGCTGTCCCATGAGGCCGTTCGGCACTGGATGAACCATTTTGGACCGCTGATAGCAGCGGACCTACGCAAGCGCCGCCCCAAGCCCCACACGACCTGGCATCTGGTTGAGGCCTACCTGAAAATCGATGGCCGCATGGTCTATCTGTGGCGCGCCGTCGACGCCGAAGGCGAGGTCCTCGACGTGCTGATCCAGGCGAAAAGGGACAAGCGGGCCGTGCTGAAGCCGATGCGCAAGTTTTTGAAGAAACACGGCTTCGTTCCCCAGGTGTTGATCACGGACGACTTGCGGTCGTATGGCGTAGCTGCCCGCGCTCTCGGTATCGAGGATTGCCACAACCGCGGTGATGGTGCTTCTCGATCCCGAGCCCGCGCCCATCGAGCCGTCCGTCGGCAGCGTCGGCGACAGCTACGACAATGCGCTCGTCGAAACGATCAACGGCCTCTACAAGGCCGAGGTCATTCATCGGCGCGGCCCCTGGCGGAGCTTCGAGGCCGTCGAGTTCGCAACACGGACCTGGGTGGACTGGTTCAACGATCGCCGGCTGCCGGAGCCTATCGGAAACATTCCGCCGGCAGAAGCCGAGGCACGCCACTATGCCAGGACTCGACGAGCAGAAACGGGCGGCGTGACTCGAATGAAACAGCCTCCGCCAATCCCAGGGCGGTTCAGATCGACACCGTGACAAGGCCGTCACGGAAGCTCCGTGTGAAACGGACTTGGAGCCAGCCCGCCTGATGGATGACCTCAGGTGGAAACCGGTATCTGATGTAACGGATTTTCTCCAGGCCCCACCCAACCGGCAGAGTAACCGCAAGTTTCCGGACGCCGTGACAATGCGCGGTGAACCGCGTTATCGTCGCACGAGTCACAGCGAGGTATAATTCTTCTGGGGTCGCCATGTTTTTCGGATATCCATTGCTCCACATGCCCTGTCGATGACCGAGACCAGGAATATTCTCTCGTTGAATGCCTTCCGGGACACGGCGAGCTTGGACGCGCCCTTGAAACGCGCGCTGTCGCGGCGGCTGCGCGTGTTGGGCGAGGCAAGCCCGCTCTTCTACGACGAGCCCCTACATTTGAGCCACGCGGAAGGCGTCTGGCTCTACGACCATGACGGCCGTGCCTATCTCGATGCCTACAACAACGTGCCCTC
>CAMAPP010000008.1 GCA_945860095.1 Rhizobium sp. Q54
TGGCTGCGGGCGATGTCGCGTTCGAGAGCTTCGCCTATCGGGCCGGCGACGGCTTTTCGGTCGCCAGCGCGACGCTGTCCTTCGTCGTCACGGGAACCAACGACGCGCCGCTCGCCCTCGCCGACCGCACAACCATCTCCGAGGACGGCACGGCAATCATCGCCGTCGCGGCGAACGACCGCGATCCCGACATGGGCGATATCCTGAACGTCGTCGGCGCGTCCGGCGCGCTGCATGGCACGGTGTCGTATTCGGGTGGCGCGGTCACGTACCGGCCCACGGCCAATTTCGCGGGCACCGATTCCTTCTCGTACGTCGTCTCCGACGGCAAGGGCGGTTTCGCGACGGGCAGCGTCGCGGTGACGCTCGAAGCGGCCGCGGATCTTCCCTTGCTGTCCGCGCCCGCCGAACTCGCGGTCGCCCCGGGCGCGCTCGTGCTCGACATCGCGGCGGCGCTGGCGGATGGGGACGGCTCGGAATCTCTGTCCGATTTGACCCTATCCGGCCTGCCCGAGGGCGCGAGCCTGAGCGCGGGCAACCGCCAGAGCGACGGCACATGGACCGTGCGTGCGGGTGATTTGCCGGGCCTTGCCCTTACCGTTTCCGACGCTCTCGCGGACGATTTCATGCTGACGGTTTCGGTCACGGCGACCGAGGCCTCGAACGGCGACGCCAAGACGGCGGTGACGACCATCGCGGTGACCGTCGATAACGAGGCGTCCGCGCCCGAATTGACCGTGGCACCCGCCGCGGGCAACGAGGATTCGGCGATCGCGTTGCCGGTATCCGCGGCGCTTGGCGATCTCGACGGCTCCGAGACCCTGACGCTCGAGATTTCGGGCGTGCCCGCGGGCGCGCATCTATCGGCGGGCACGAATCTCGGCGGTGGCGTCTGGGCGTTGTCGCCGGCCGATCTTGCCGGTCTGACCATCACCCCGCCGTCCGACTCGAATGGGGATATGGCACTCGTCATCGCGGCGACATCCACCGAGGCGCGCGGCGGCGCCGAAACCACGGTCACGGCGGCCATCGTGGTCACGGTCGCGGGCGTGGCCGACGAGCCGTCCCTTACCATTGTCGAAGCCAATCTCGCATCCGACGAGGACGAGGGCGTGCCGCTCGGACTCACGGCGGTGCTTGGCGATCTCGATGGTTCGGAATCGCTGACGGTCGAAATCTCGGGCCTCCCCTTGGGCGCGCGGCTTTCGGCCGGTATCGATTTGGGCGCGGGCCTCTGGCGCGTTGGCGGCGCGGCGCTGCCCGACCTCGCATTGATCGGGGCCGCGAATAGCGACGCGGATATCGCGTTGCGGATTCGCGCCATCGCGCGCGAGGACGACGGCTCGGAAGCCGTCGTGACGGCCGCGATCTCGGTCGCGGTGAACGCGGTTGCGGACGCGCCCATCCTGTCCGCGGCCAATGCGACCGGCGCTGAAGACGCACCCATCGCGCTCGATATTCGCGCGGCCTTGGCTGATTTCGACGACTCGGAAACGCTGTCGGCCGTGACGATTTCGGGCCTGCCGGACGGCGCCCTGTTGTCGGCCGGGACGGATAACGGCGACGGCACTTGGACTCTCGCCGCGAGCGAACTTGCCGGACTCACGCTCACCCCGCCCGCGAACATGTCCGCCGCCATCGTTCTGAACCTGTCGGCGCGTGCGACGGAAGCATCCAATCAGGACGCGGCCCTCGCCACCGCGAGCTTTACGGTCACGGTCGAGGCGAAGGCCGATGCGCCGGTCATCGTGGCGCCCAGCACCCCGCCCGTGGGTGAGGAAGATACGGCGATCGCGCTCGATTTCGGCGCGGTGCTCGGCGACGGCGACGGTTCGGAAGTGCTCTCGATTTCGGTTGCGGGCCTACCCGAAGGCGCGCGGCTTTCGGCCGGTACGGCCAATCCCGACGGCACGTGGACATTGGTGGCGGGCGACCTGACCGACCTGCGCACAATCCCCGCCGCCGATTCGGATGGCGATTTCGTTCTGACGATCACGGCGACCGCGACCGAAACCCAGACGGGCGATATTTCCGTCGCGACCGCAGCCATCGCGGTCACCGTGAACGCGGTGGCCGATACGCCCACGATTTCGGCGCCGCCTGCTTCGGGCACCGAGGATGGTTGGATTGCGCTGTCGATTTCGGCGGCGCTGGCCGATGCCGACGGCTCGGAGGTCTTGGGCGACATCACGGTCGCGGGCGTGCCCGAAGGCGCCGTGCTGTCCGCCGGCACGATGAACCCGGACGGTACCTGGACCCTGAAGGCGAACGATCTCGCGGGTCTGGCTATTCGGCCGCCGACGAACGGCGACGCCGCCATGACCTTGACGGTGTCCGTCACCGCGACCGAAGGCGAGAATCTCTCCAGCGCGACGACGAGCACCGCCGTCCATATCGCGGTGCAGGCCGTCGCGGCCGCGCCGCGGATCGTGTTCCAGGACGCCGCCGGCGTCGAGGACAGCGCGATTGCGCTCCAGATCGCGGCGGTCCTCGTCGATGCGGACGGCTCGGAATCCTTGGGCCCGGTCACGATCGCCGGATTGCCCACGGGCGCGACCCTGTCCGCGGGCACGGCCAATCCCGACGGCTCCTACACCCTCGCGCCGAGCCAGCTTGTGGGCTTGCGTCTCTTGCCGCCCGAGGGTTTCGACGGCGCGTTCGCCCTCGTCGTGACCGCGCGCGGCACCGAAGCTGCCAATGGCGATATCGCATTCGCCACGGCCTCGCTTGGCGTGACCATCGCACCTGTTGCCGACGCGCCGTTGGTTGTAGCCCCGAGCGTCGTTCACGGCTTGGAGGACGGCGCCATCGCGCTCGATATTCGGGCCGCCGTCGCGGACACCGACGGCTCCGAGATCGTCTCGCGCGTGACCATCGCGGGCGTGCCGGCGGGCGCGACGCTATCGGCGGGGACCGATAACGGCGACGGCACCTGGACGGTTGGCGCCGGCGATTTGGCCGGTTTGACCCTTGCCCCGCCCGCAAATTCCGACGGCGATATCTCGCTCGCGCTTACCGTGTTTACCCGCGAGCTTTCGACCGGCGCCGAGGCGAGCGCGACCGCCGCCATGATCGTCGAGATCGCGGCCGTGGCGGATGCGCCTTCGGTATCGGCGGCGGAAGCATCGGGTAACGAGGATTTCGCGATCGGACTTTCGATCGCGGGCGCGCTCGGCGACACGGACGGTTCGGAAATCTTATCGGCGCGCCTCTCGGGCCTGCCGGATGGCGCGGTGCTGTCGGCGGGCACGAATAACGGCGACGGCTCTTGGACGATACCGGGCGAGGCGCTTAGCGGCCTCACGCTGACGCCACCCGCGAATTTCAACGGCACCTTGCAGCTTGGGGTCAGCGCGGTTGCGACCGAGCTATCGAACGCCGACCGGGCGAGCGCGACCGCTTCGTTCACCGTGACCGTGGCGCCGATGAACGACGCGCCGGCCGCGCCGGTCGATAGCGATGAAACGGCCAACGCCGTGTACGAGAACGCCGCGACCGGCACCCTGGTCGGCATTGCCGCCGAAGCGACGGATGCGGATGCGGGCGCGGTTCTCGGCTACCGGTTGCTCGATGATGCGGGCGGGCGCTTCGCCATCGACGCGGCGACCGGCGTCGTGCGCGTGGCCGACGGCACGCGCATCGATTACGAAGGCCAGGCCTCGCATACGATTCTGGTCGAGGTCTCCGACGGCGCGCTGAGCGCCACGAAGTCCTTCACCATCGATGTGCGCGATCTGGCGCCGGCCGCGCCGTTGGACGCCGATTTCGCGCCCAATCTGGTGCCCGAGGGCGTGGCCGCTGGCACGATGGTGGGCATTCGCGCCCAGGCCGCCGATCCGGCCGGCGGCGCGGTCGTCTATACCCTGCTCGACGACGCGGGCGGCCGGTTTGCCATCGATGCGACGAGCGGCGTCGTCACCGTGGCGAACGCCGCCGTGCTCGATTACGAAAGCGGCCCAAGCCGGACCATCGTCGTCTCGGCGTCTTCCGGTTCGCTCTCGAGCCTCGAGACCTTCACGGTCAATCTGTTGAACGCCGCGCCCACGGCGCCCGCGGACGGCGATTTCTCGCCCAATCAGGTGCTGGAAAATTCCGGCGCGGGCACGCTCGTCGGCATCGCCGTCCTGGCCTTCGATCCGGCAGGCGGTGCCGTGACCTATAGCCTGCTCGACAACGCGGGCGGACGGTTCGCGATCGATGCCGCGACCGGCGTCGTGACCGTCGCCGCGGGCGGCGCCATCGATTACGAGACCGCGCGCCGCCACACCGTCGTCGTTCAGGTGTCCGACGGCGCCAAGACCAGTTCGGCCGGCTTCGCCATCGATGTCGTCAATGTCGTCGAGAACCTCGTCAGCCTCGCCAATCTCGGCGCGGGCGGCGGCGGCTTCAAGATCGCGGCGGCGCGCGCGGGCGACGGTCTGGGCGTCGGGATCAGCAATGCGGGCGACGTGAACGGCGACGGTTACGCCGATGTGATCGTCGGCGCGGAGGCGGCGGACCCCTTCGGGCGCGTCAATGCCGGTGCGGCCTATATCGTTTACGGCGCCGCCGACAACGCCAATCTCGACCTTGCCGCGATGACGGCCGCGCGCGGCGCGGTCATCCTTGGCGGCGCGGCCGGCAACCAGTTTGGCGCCGCGGTCGGTTTCGGCGGCGATGTCAATCGCGACGGGTTTGACGACATGGTGGCGACGGCGCCGCAGGCCGGCGTGCCCGGCTCCGGCAAGGGCTATGTGATCTATGGCGGCTCGAGCGCTCTTGGCGCGGGCCTGGTGGATGCGGGCGCGCTCACCAGCCAGACCGGGTTCACGATCAGCGAGGGCAATCTCAATTCCTATCTCGGCCAGTCGGCCCATGCCGTCGGCGACTTCAACCGCGACGGCTATTCGGACGTCGCCTATGGCGAGCGCTACGGCGATTCGGCGGGCGGTTTCAACCAGGGCCGCGTTTACGTCGTGTTCGGCGCCGCGAACTTCACGCCGGACATCAACGCCCTTGGCTTGAACGGCACGAACGGCTTCGTGTTGCACGGCGCGGCCCTGCTCGACGGCGCGGGCGAATCGGTGCATGGCGCCGGCGATGTGAACGGCGACGGTGCCGACGATCTCATCGTCGGCGCCAGCGGTTCGGACGCCAATGGCGGCGATGCCGGTTCGGCCTATCTCGTCTTCGGCTCGGCCGGACGTCTCGGCGGAAATTCTCTGGCCAGTGCCCGGCTCGATTCGAGTTTCGTCGATGGCGCGCGCGCCGTGCGCCTCGACGGCGGTGCCTCGGGCGATCTTGCGGGCCGGTCGGTCGGCTCGGCGGGCGACATCAATGGCGACGGCTTCGGCGATCTCGTGATCGGCGCGCCGAGCGCCGATCCAGCGGGCCGGGCGGATGCGGGTGCGGCCTATGTCGTGTACGGCAAGGCTTCGGGTTTCGGCGCGTCGATTTCGCTCGGCGATTTGAACGGCACGGACGGCTTCGTCGTGCGCGGCTCGGCTTCAGGCGATAATCTCGGCTTGAGCGTGAGCGCGGCCGGCGATTTCAACGGCGACGGTCTCGACGATTTCGTCGTCGCCGCGCCCGGCGCGGATGTCGCCGACGCGGGCGATGCCGGGCGGGTTTACGTCGTTTACGGCAAGGCCGGCGGCTTCGGCGCCAGCCTCGATTTGTCCGCGCCCATGGCCGAAAGCGACGGCTTCGTGGTCAGCGGCTTCGTCGCGGGCGATCTGTCGGGCCATTCGGTCAGCGCGGCGGGCGACGTCAACGGCGACGGCTTCGACGATATCGCGATCGGCGCGCCCAGCCATGCCGCCGGTGCGGGCGAGGCCTATGTCGTCTATGGCGGCAATTACTCCGGCGCGGCCACGGGCGTCGGCGGTACGGGCGCGGATGTCATGGCGGGCACGGAAGGCAACGACGTGCTGTTCGGCCGCCAGGGCAACGACACCTTGTCCGGCGGGGCGGGCGGCGACCGGCTCTCGGGCGGGGCGGGCAATGACCGCCTCGACGGCGGCGCGGGCAGCGATGCCCTTGTCGGCGGCGGCGGGACGGACAGCTTCGTGTTCGCCGATGGTGGCGGCGCGGACCGCATCGAGGATTTCGACGCCCTGCGCGGCGACCGGCTCGATCTTTCCGCTTTCGGCTTTGCCGATGGTTCGGCGGCGCTCGCCGCGGCGCACGATGTCGGCGCCAACTGCGTCATTCAGCTCGATCTCGACGACAGCGTGACCTTGCTCGGCGTGGCGAAAAGCGAGCTGACGCTGAGCGCCTTCCTGATCTGACCGCGCGGCATTGGCGCGCGGGCGTCGGAACGGGGTTGTTGACCGGCGCGCCCCGGCTGTCGTCCACTCCTTACCCATAAAGGGAGGGCGACATGCCGACGTATGCTGCGTTTGCCGAATCCGAACACCGCGAGCGCATGGCGCGGGCGCGCGACGCCCTGAAGCGCAAGGGTTTCGACGGCGTCGTCCTGGTCGCGCCCGAGGATCACTATTATCTCGGCGGTTACGATTCCTGGGTCGGGGTCAATAGCCCGCAGGCCATGATCTTCCGCGCCGATGGCGGCGAGCCGACCATGCTGGTGCGCAATGTCGACGAAACGCTGCCGCGCGAGACGTCGTGGATCAAGGACATCCGCACCTATTACATGCATGTCGAGAACACCGCCGAGCGCATCGCGGCGATCGCGCACGAGCACGGGCTCAAGGGCAAGCGCATCGGCATCGAGTTTCAGTCCTATGCCCTGCCTCATGCCTTCGGCAAGCAATTGGTCGAAGCGCTCGCGCCTTCGACGGTCGAGGACGTGACCGAAATTCTCGGCGATCTGCGCCACGTCAAATCGGCGCGCGAAATGGCCTATATCGAGGAGGCGGCGCGCTACACCAATCTCGGTCTCGACGCGGCGCGCAAGGCGCTGAAGTCCGGCATCACCGAAATCCAACTGGCCGCATCGCTCGAGGGCGCCATGCGCCACGCGGGCAGCGATTACTGGTCGATCCCGACGGAATTGACCAGCGGCCCGCGCAGCCCCGGCGGCCACGGCACGCCGCGCGAACGGATCATCGGCCAGGGCGATTTGGTGCACGCCGAGTTCGCGGGCGTGTCGCACCGCTATCACACGGTGTGTTGCCATACGATGAGTCTGGGCGAGCCGTCCAAGCGCGCGCGCGACATCTACCGCATCACGCGCGAGTCGTTGCAGATGGCGCTCAAGGTCATCCGTCCGGGCGTGCCCGTGGCCGATGTCGAGAACGCGAGCTATGTCCCTCTTGCGCGCGAGGGGCTCGAGAAGGCCGCCATGATGCGTTTCGGGTACGGCATCGGCGTGGCGTTCCCGCCGATTTGGCTCGAGACCTTGCAGATCAGTCGGGGTTTTTCCAATCGCCTCGAGGCCAACATGGTGTTCGTCCTGCATGCCTGCCTCGAACTCGTGGACGAAGGCATCGGCACGATGCAAGGCGGCACCTATGCGCTCACCGAATCGGGCTTGAAGCAGCTCACGGGCGGCGGCGACCGCGAGCTCGACGTGCTCTGATCGCCGGCCCGTCTGTGATCGTCGGCCCGTCTGTGACCGCCCGCAATCTCCGACCGCCCGCCATCTCCGATCGCCCGGCACCTCCGATCGCCCGGCTTCAGCGCGGCAAGGCTTTCGAGACGGCGATTTGTGACGGGTGGACGCGGCGAATCCGGCCGTTCCACGCCGGGCGGGCGGATGGGGGCGTCCGTCCCCAAGGGAACGCCTGCCTCTAGGGCAGCGCTTGTCTCTAGGGCAGCGCCTGTCTCTAGGGCAGCGCCTGTCCCTGAGGGGGCGATTCGTCGTAGGTTGGCGATTGATCCGCATGCGTTAACGCTTGAAGTGTAAATTCATTAGAGCGAAGGCGAGAATCGGATGAGCCGCCGACCAAACCGCTGCCGCCCGGCGGGCCGGGCCCTTGGCGTGACGGGTCTCCGGCCTCCAGTCCTGGCGGCGCGAGCGGATTGGAAGGCCATCAAAGGCGTGGGTCCATGACTCTCGGCGCGATCATCGGCAAGACGACCCATCCCGTGCTGGCCGAGGCCCTGGCGAATTGCCGCAAGGGCATGCGCGTGGTCGCGCTGTTCGGTTTCTTCATCAACATGTTGATGCTGACCAGCGCGATTTACATGATGCAGGTCTATGACCGGGTGCTGAACAGCCAAAGCATCCCCACCCTCGTCGTACTGACGCTGGTGACCATGCTCGCGCTCGTCGTCATGGGTCTGCTCGATGGCTTGCGCAATCTCGTCTTCGTGCACATGGGCACTTGGCTCGACAACCGGCTTTCGGGCCTGTTGTTCGCGGCGGGCGTCGCCGACACCGTGCGCCAAGGCCGCGATCCCTCGGTGCAGGCATTGCGCGATCTTTCGACGTTTCGCGGCTTTCTGACCGGGCCGGCGATTTTCCCGATTCTCGACGCGCCCTGGGCGCCGATTTTCATGATCGTGATTTTTCTCATGCATCCGGCCTTGGGCGTCTTCTCGCTGCTGGGCGCGGTGGTGCTGTTAGCCATGGCGCTGTGGAACGAACGCGCGACGCGCGACCGGCTGGCGAAGGCCGGACAAGCGCAGAACATGGCCATCCAGCAGGCCGAACGCGCCGTGCGCAACGCCGACGTGATCGAGGCGATGGGCATGTTGCCCAATCTGGTCGCGCGCTGGTACCGGCAGAATGGCGTCGCGCTGCAACTCCAGGCCGAGGCCAGCATCGCCGGCGGGCGCATCGCCGCCGCCTCGAAGATCGTGCGCCTCGGCTTGCAATCCGGGATTCTCGGCGTCGGCGCCTATCTCGTCTTGCGCGACGGCTTGTCGCCCGGCTCGATGATGGCGGCCTCGATTCTCATGGGTCGCGCGCTTTCGCCGGTCGAGCAGGCGATCGGCTCGTGGCGTTCGGCGATTCAGGCGCGCACCGCCTTCCAGCGCATCCGCCAGCACCTGGAGAACGCGCCCCAGCGCGGCGTGGCCATGAAGCTGCCCGCGCCGACCGGGCATTTGAAGGTCGAGGCGCTGACCTATGCCCATCCGCGTTCCGTCGAGCCGACATTGCGCAATATCGCCTTCGAATTGCTGCCGGGCGAAACCATGGGCCTCATCGGCCCGACCGCGAGCGGAAAATCGACGCTCGCCCGCCTCCTGGTCGGCAATCTGCCGCCACGCTTCGGCCATGTGCGTCTCGACGGCGTTGATGTCGCGCATTGGGAACCCGAGGACCTGGGCCGCCATCTCGGCTACATGCCCCAGGATGTCGAATTGTTCGGCGGCACCATCCGCGAGAACATCGCGCGCATGGGCGAGGGCGAGCCCGATGCGGTTATCGCCGCCGCGCGCATGGCGGGCGTGCACGACATGATCCTGCGCTTGCCGAGCGGGTACGACACCGAACTCGGCGCGGGCGGCGCCACGCTTTCGGGCGGCCAGCGCCAGCGCGTGGCCCTGGCCCGTGCGGTCTTCGGCGAGCCGAGCTTCCTCGTGCTCGACGAGCCCAATTCGAGCCTCGATCAATTGGGCGAGGATGCGCTGGTGTCGTGCATCCAGGCGCTCAAATCGCGCAACGCGACCGTCATCGTCATCGCCCACCGCCCGTCCATTCTGCGCCATGTCGACAAGATTCTCGTGCTGCGCGATGGCGCCGTGCAAATGTTCGGGCCGCGCGACGAGGTGATTCCCAAGGTCACGGGTCAAGCGGTCACGGGTCAGTTGCCCAAGCAAGCGGGTCAGGCCCATGGCTGACGCGCCGCGGTACGGCGCGCTCGCGCCGATCAAGCCCGCGCCCTTGCCGGCGCCCTACGATCCGCCGCCCGAAACCGTGCCCGAGGACATGGGTATCGTTCCCGCGACGCGTTGGGGCATCATTATCCTGGTCTTGTTTTTCGGCGTGATCGGCGGCTGGGCGGCCTTCGTGCCGCTGTCGAGCGCGGCGGTCGCAACGGGCGTGGTCAGCCCCGATTCGAGCCGCAGGACCATCCAGCATCTCGAGGGCGGGGTGGTGCATGAAATCCTGGTGCGCAACGGCGACGAAGTCGAGAAGAACCAAGTTCTGGTACGGCTCGAGAGCACGCAGTCGAGCGCGGCGTTCGCGCAATTGCGCTCGCGCCATCGTGCCTTGAGCGCGCTGGAGGCCCGACTGATCGCCGAGCGCGACGGTCTGTCCCAGATTTCCTTTCCGCCGTGGATTCTTGCCGAAAAAAACGTCCCGGCCGTGGCCGAGGCGATTGCAGCACAGAACAATATCTTCAACGCACGCCGCCAGGGACTCGACGGGCAGGTCGCGATTCTCAAGCAGCGGGTCGCGCAGTCGCGCGAGGAAATCCTCGGCCTCAGGGACCAGATCGCCTCCGACGAAAAACAGCTCGTGTACGCGCGCGAGGAGGTCAAGGACCTCTCGACCTTGTTCGAGAAGGGCTTGGCGCAAAAGCCGCGCCTGCTGGCCATCCAGCGCCGCGAGGCAGAAATCGAGGGCGCGCGCGCGCAAAAGACCGCCGCCATCGCCCGGGCCCGGCAGGCGATTGGCGAAGCGGAACTGCGCATCATCGATTTGAAGACCACCCAGCTCAACGAAGTGGTCGGCCAGCTGCGCGACGCCCAGGTTGATTTGGCCGAGGTCGCCGAGAAGCTGCGCGCCGCCGAGGACGTGCTCAAGCGCGTCGATATCGTGTCGCCCATCGCGGGCACGGTCGTCGCCCAGGCCATTTTCACCGCCGGCGGCGTGGTCACGCCCGGGCAGAAGCTCATGGACATCGTGCCGAAGAACGACACGCTTGTGATCGACGCCCAGATCAATCCGCAAGACATCGAGATGGTCCACCAAGGCCTCGAGGCCCAGGTGCGTTTCAGCGCCTTCAGTCAGCGGGTCTCGCAAACCGTATCCGGTCGCGTCGCCACCGTGTCGGCCGACCGCCTGGTCGATCAAAATTCGGGGCAGATTTATTACATGGCACGCATCGAGCTGACCGAGGACGCGGGTCCCAAACTCGGCGGCGGCGCCATCCAGGCCGGAATGTCGGCTGAGGTCATGATCATCACCGGCAAGCGCACCGCGCTGGATTATCTCTTCCGGCCGTTACTTCACGGGGCGAACCGGGCGTTCCGCGAAAATTAAAGTCAACCGAATTCAGGGGAGGGATACGTGGCTCAATACGACGCGCTCTTGAAGCCGTTCACGCTCAAGGGCCTCTCGTTCAAGAACCGCATCATGAGCACCAGCCACGCCCCCGGCTACGCCAAGGACGGCAAGCCGCAGGAGCGATACCAGCTTTATCACGAGGAAAAGGCCAAGGGCGGAATCGGCCTGACATGTTTCGGCGGCGTGACCACCGTCGCGATCGATTCCCCGTCCAACGAATACAACCAGATTTCCGCCTCCGACGATTCGATCATTCCGTATTTCCAACAGCTCTCGGACCGCATCCATTCCCACGGCGCCAAGCTGATGGTGCAGCTGTCCCATATCGGACGAAAGATGCGCTGGGACTTGGATCCTTGGTTGCCGCCCATCGCGCCCTCGGCGGTGCGCGAGCCCTATCATCGCGGCCATCCCAAGGCGATGGAGGACTGGGATCTAAAGCGCATCGTCAAGGCCTATGCCCAGGCGGCGCGGCGGGCGAAGGCGGGCGGGCTCGACGGCCTCGAATTTCAATGCGCCTTTCAGAATCTCATCGATTCCTTCTGGTCCCCGGTCGCCAACCGGCGCTCCGACAAATACGGCGGCAGCCTGGAGAACAGGCTGCGCTTCGTGATCGAGATTCTTTCCGAAACGCGCAAACTGGTGGGCGACGATTTCATCGTCGGCCTGCGCATGTCGGGCGACGAGATGATCGAGGGCGGCCTGTCGCACCGCGATTGCCTCGAAATCGCGCGCACGCTGGGCAAGACCGGCATGGTCGATTTCTTCGACGTCATCGGCGGCGGCATGTACGACTATCGCGGCATATCGGTGTCGATGGCCGGAATGGCCATGCCGAACGCGCCGTTCATGTCGCTGGCGAGCGCGGTCAAGGCGGAAACCGGCATCGCCGTCTTCCACGGCCAGCGCATCACCGACCTCGCGACGGCCGCGCGCGCGATCGAGGATGGCCATTGCGACATGGTGGCGATGACGCGCGGCCATCTGGCCGATCCGCATATCGCGCGGAAATTGATCGAGGGCCGGCCCGAGGATATCCGCGAGTGCGTCGGCGCTGCGTGGTGCATCGAGCGATTGTTCGTCGGCGGCGAGGCGTTGTGCGTGCAGAACCCCGCGACCGCGCGCGAGGCCACCATGCCCCATGTCGTGCCCAAGGCGGCGGCGCGGAAAAAGGTCGTGGTCGTCGGCGCGGGGCCCGGCGGTCTCGAGGCCGCGCGGGTTTCCGCCGAGCGCGGGCACGCGGTCGTGTTGTTCGAGGCGGACGAGCGCACGGGCGGACAGATCAACATCGCGGCCAAGGGGCCGACGCGGGAATCGCTCGCCGGCATCTCGCGCTGGCTCGACCGGCAGGTGAACAAGCTCGGCGTCGATGTGCGTCTCGATACCCGGGCCGATGGCGCCATGGTGCTGGCGGAAAAGCCCGACTTTGTGGTGATCGCCACCGGGGGCGAGCCGGGCATCGGCGAATTCGAGGGCCGGGAGCTGGCGGTTTCGACTTGGGACATCCTTACGGGCAAGACCGCGCCCGCCGAGCGCGTGCTGGTTTACGACGATGACGGACGCGAACCCGCGTCCTCGGCCGTCGAGACGATCCTGGCGCGCGGCTCGCGCGTGGAATTGGTGACGCCGGACCGTCACGCGGCGCAGGAAATCGGCGCCATCACCTATCCCACGCGTCTGAAGGCGTTTCACGAGGGCGGCGTGGCCGTGACGCCGGACTTCCGCATGCGGCGGATCTATCGCGAGGGCAATCGCCTGGTCGCCGTGATCACGAATGTTTACACGGGCGACGAGGAGGAACGCGAGGTCGATCAGATCGTCGCCGAATTCGGCACCCGCCCGCGCGAGGCGATCTACCACGAATTGGTGCCCCATTCGCGCAATCTGGGCGGGGTCGATCTCGAGGCGTTCGCCCACGGCCGGAAATGGCATATCGACGCCAATCCCGAGGGCCGCTTTGTCGTCGTGCGCGTGGGCGACGCGGTCTCGAGCCGCAATATCCACGCGGCGATCTACGACTCGCTGCGCTTCTGCAAGGAATTTTGACCGCCGGCGCGCTTAAGTCGCGGCCCGGCGCGCGCCAAGTCGCGGCAAAGCAAAAAAACCGAGGCGCCCCAGCGCCCCGGTTCGTCTTTCGTCCGTGGGCGTCGCGGGCGCTATTCGGCGGCGCTGCGCTGGCTTGCCGGGAGGAAGCCGGTGTCTTCGTAGATTTCGCGCAACTTGGCCTTCTGTTCCTCGGTGAACATGAGCATCGGCGGGCGCGAATAGCCGCCCGTTTTGCCCAGCAAGGTCATCGATTCCTTGATCGCGATATAGCCCGAGCCAACCTTGAACAGGTCGTACACGCGGCAGACGATTTCATGCGCCCGGCGCGCGCCGGCGATATCGCCCTTTTGCCAGCAAGTATAGATATCGACCGCGGTCTTGCCGATGATCTGCGGCACCATCGCGACGCAACCGACCGCGCCCACCGCGAGGGCCGGCAGGTACAGGGATTCGAGGCCGACGAAAATGCGAATCTTGTCGCCGACGGTGCGGCACAGATCGTTCATCTGGAACATGTCGAAGGACGTGTCCTTGATGGCGACGATGCCGTCGATTTCGGCGAGCTGGGCCACGAGCTGCGGAGTCAGCACCGCGCGCACATAGCGCGGGCTGTTATACAGCATGATGTTCAGCCCGCTTTCGCCCGCGACCCGGCGGTAGAATTCCAGCACCTCGCGTTCGTCGAGCCCGGCATAGAGCGGGGTCAGCGTCATGCCGCCCGCGCACCCGGCCTTCTGGGCGTGCGCGGCGAGCTCGACCACCTCCTCGGTGCGAATCCCCGCCGGACCGCACAGCACGGGAATGCGGCCCTTGGTTTGGTCGAGCGCGATTTCGACCACGCGCTTGCGCTCGGCCATGGACATGAGAAAGAACTCGCCGGTGCTCCCGCCCGCGATCACGCCATGGCAGCCGGCCTGGATGACGCTTTCGACGACTTGGCGATAGGCCGTCTCGTCGATCGCGCCGTTCTTGGTGAACGGCGTCACGATCACGGCGAACGAGCCGTGCCAGTCCACGCGCCTTTGGGCCATATTATGGTTCTCCCTTCGTCCGGTTCGGCGGCTGCATTTTCGTCGGACGGGCATTTTGCGCCCGCCCGCCTTGCCCCGCAACGGTCAGCCTACCCGCAAGGCTCGGCCTACTCGCAAGGCTTGGCGCGTCAGGAAGTGCCCGGGCGCCGGTGGCGATGGGCCAAATAGGCGGTATAGCCGTCGGCTTCCTTCTCGATCCGCGCCTCGTCCCAGCCCAGGATGTCCGCGACCGTCTCGGCGGCCTTGCGGGCGGCCTCGCGGCCTTGGGTTTCGGTCCAGCCGGCGCCGACGCGGGCGAACATGAGATCGATCAGATTGCCCGGCTGCTCGGTCTCGGCGGCGAAGCGCAGATCCGACAGCTTGATCTCCGGGTAGTGGTTGAGCAGGGCGGGCGAGGCCGGGCTATCGGGGAATTTGCGCGGCGAATAGTCGAGCGCCTGGGGCGCGCCCGAGGGCTTGATCGTGCGCGAGATCGCATCGGCCAGTTCGATCCCGCCCGAACGATGCGTCGTCACCGGGCCCGCCGTCATGGCGAATGCGCCGGGCATGCCATCGGCGGACAAATCGTGGGTCAGGCGCGACCGAGCGCCCTTGGGGAAGGCCGGATCGTAGGTCAGGGGCCGCACGCCGGCCCACGACCACAAGACATCGTCGCGTTTGTAGCCGAGGCCGGGCATGAGGTGGTTGAACTCGCGCAGCAGCCAATCGATATCGGCGTCGTCGGCCTTGATGTCGTCGATATCGCCGTCATAGACGGTTTCCGTCACCGCCATGTAATGCAGGCCCTGACGCCAGGGCACGAGATATACCGGCTCCGTGCCCGCGCTGTTCAGCGAGATCACGCCGTAATCCTGAAAGCCTTCGGGCAGGCGCAGAACGATATGGGCGCCCTTGGTGCCGAAGATGCGCCGATTGACCTTGCCGCCGGTCAGGTTGTTCACCTTGTCGATCCAAATACCGGCCGTGTTCAGCAGGGTCTTGGCGCTTAGCGTCACCGGCGACTGGGTGCGGTCGAGCGCGTCGGCGATCGTCAGCGCATAGCCCTCGCCCACGCGCGCGAGACCCGTGAGCGGCGTGTAATTGCGCACGACCGCCCCCATGCGCCGAGCATCCATCGCCATATCGACCGCCACGCGCTCGGCCCAATCGAACTGGTATTCGCGGAACATGGCGACGCCTTCGAGATTCCCCTGATCGCGGAGGGCTTGGTACATCGGTATCCGGCGCGCCTCGGCCGGCGACAGCCGCGTGTAGTCGAGCGGCGGGTTCTGCGGGCCCAGCGTCTTCAAGACCTTGAAGGCCAGATCGAGTTGCCACTTCTTGTGCTGCCCACCGCGATAGATCGGGAAGCCGAACTTGATGATGCGCGTGCGCGCCTCGGAGGTTGCGACGAATTCGCTGCGCGCGACCATGGCTTGGCGCGTCATGCGCAACGCGGTCGCAAGTTTTTTGGGGCTGAGCACCAAGTCCCACATCGAGCCCCCCGGCGCGAGATAGCGCAGCCCGCAATGAATGAGGCGCGTCGAGCGGCTCGACGAGCCCGAGGCGAAATCACCCTTGTCGATCAGCAGAACCGTGTAGCCGCGCGCGGCCAGCTGCTGGGCGGCGCTGCAGCCATTGATTCCGGCGCCGATCACGGCGGCGTCGAAGGTGCGGCCGGACAGTTCGGAAAGCAGGCTTCTCGGCATGGGTGGTCCCTTTTCGGTTCACAATCGGGTTTGGTTCACAATCGGATGAGGTACTAGCATGGGTTGCCGTCACCCGATACGACCGCCCGATACGCTGTTCGCATCCCAATAATTCGGCCCAGGCGGAAGCGGTCGAAACAGGCCGTTGCGCCTTGACGCCGTTCGCGTCCTGGCTAGTATTGTCGGTCTCTATGCGCGCAATGCCGCAAACTGGCTTTGCGCGAGTTCTCGTGTTGCCAAACAGAATGCCGAGCGTGCCGTCCGGTCAGCCGGGCCAAGGGGGGAGGGTCCCCACGGCGTCGCCGGTCCAATATTTCTGCCTCGGGCGGTCGCGCCCGGCGGAGTCAGGGAGGAGTTTCGTCATGGTTAAGTGCATGGATTACCCCGTCGCTCGTCGCGGGTTCATGAAGGGTGTCGCCGCAGCTTCGGCTCTGCCCTTGGTCTCGGGGGCGATGCTGCCGCGCCTGGCGATGGCGCAGAAAAGGGGCGGCGTGTTGCGCGCAAGCCTCCTTGGCTTCGGCGTGGTGAACACGCTCGATCCACAGAAGGCGGCGCTCAATTCCGACTTCTGGGCGCTGACCACGATGTTCAGCACCCTGGTCAAGTTTGACGCCAACATGAAGATCGTGGGCGATCTGGCCGAATCGTGGTCGAATCCGAACCCGACGACCTATCAGTTCACCCTGAAAAAGGGTTCCAAGTTCCACGACGGCAACGAAGTCACCGCCGAGGACGTGAAATACACGCTCGATCGCGTGCGTTCGGAGGTCAACGCCGCGCCAACCCGCGGCAAATTCCTCGAGATCGACCAGGTCGACGCCGTTGGCAAATATCAAGTGCGCATCACGACGAAGAATCCGTTCGCGCCGCTGCTGACCTTCCTGACCAACATGCCGACGGGTTCGCAGATCATTTCGTCCAAGGCGCACATGAAGATGGGCGACGCCGGATTCAACCGCGCGCCGGTCGGCGCGGGCGCGTTCAAGATCGTCGATTGGAAGCAAGGCGAGAAAATCGTCTTTGCCGCGCACAAGGACTACCACGAGAAGGGCCTGCCCTATCTCGACGGCGTCGAGATCATCCTTATTCCCGAGGAGACGAGCGGCATCACCGCGATTCTCGGCAACCAGATCGATATCGCCTCGACCGCGCCCTTCGCCGACGTGCCGAAGCTCGAGAAGACCCCGGGCATCGTGGTCAAGAAGTCGCCCGGTCTCAATATGCGCATGAGCGCGATGAACATCACCAAGGCGCCGTTCAACGACGTGCATTTCCGCCGCGCCCTCTCCATGGCGTTCAACCGCGAATCGATCATCGAGGCCGTCATATTCGGCGAGGGCCGTCCGCTTTGGGGCACTATCCCGGCGGCCATCGGCTGGGCGCACGATACGAACCGCCCCGATATCTGCAAGTTCAATCCCGAGCGTGCCCGCGCCGAAATGGCCAAGGGCGCGATCAAGCCGGGCCTGGAAGTCAAGGTTCAGACTTGGGGCTCGGGCTGGTGGAAGCGCTGGACCGAGATTTACTGCTCTCAGGTCAACGAGACGCTGGGCGTGAAGTTTTCGCCGGAAGTGCTGGAAGCCAACCAGGCGTTCCAAAACTTCCGCCAGAACAACATCCAGGCCCAGAATACGGGTTGGATCGGCCGCGCCGAGGTGGACGAGTATTTGGGCGAGTTGTTCCACACCAAGGGCGTACGCAATTTTGGCGGCTACTCCAATACGGCGGTCGACAAGATCATCGAGGACAGCCGCAAGGAATTCAATCTGGCCAAGCGCGCCGAGCTGGTGAAAAAGGCGAACGCGATCATCGTCGAGGAAATGCCGTTAATCTTCACGATGAGCAACAATGCCCACAACATGTTCGCCGACAAGGTGAAGGGCTTCAACCATCTGCCGTCGCAATCCTTCGGCAGCCAATTCCCGTCCGTCAGCCTCGGTTGAGCCGCGAATATGCCTGATACCCCGGCGCCGGCAGTCTTCGGCTGGCACCGGGGTTTCGGTTTGACGGGCCCCCGAGTTTCGGTTTGATAGGTCAATGACCTTCATTTGGTATTTGAGCATTCGGATATCGGGCGCGCTCGCCACGGTCGCGGTCGGCTCGTTTCTGATTTTCCTCATCATGCAGATGACGCCGGGCGATCCGGCGCTCGCCGTGCTGGGCGAGCAGGCGACCGAGGAATCGATCAGTCACTACCGCAAGGAACATGGGCTCGATGCGCCCGTGCTCGTTCAATTCGGTATCTGGGCCGGCAAGGCGCTGCAGGGCGATCTTGGTCTGTCGATCGTCCTCGCGGGCAAGTTTCCGATCCTTCAGCTGGTCGAGGACCGCCTGCCGGTAACCGTCTTTATCGGCCTCTACGGCTTGGTTCTGGCCCTCATCATGTCGATCAGCTTCGGCACGATCGCGGCCCTGCGCCATGGCAAGCTCGCCGATACCGCGGCCACCTCGGTCGCGGTCCTCGGCATTTCGATGCCCGATTTCTGGCTGAGTTACGTGCTCATCTTCGCCTTCGCCCTGAACTTCACGTGGTTTCCATCCTATGGCTTCGTCAATCCGGGCGATTCTTTCCTGGGGGCGCTGCACAGCGGTTTCCTGCCCGCCTTCGCCATCGCCGCGCCCATGGCGGGCGTTTTCACGCGCATCCTGCGCGCGGCGTTGCTCGAGACCGCCAAGCGCGATTACGTGACCGCCGCGCGGTCGTACGGTTTTCCGGCATCGTTCATCTTCATCCATTACGTCTTCCGGAACGCGCTCATTCCCTTCGTGACCGTCGTCGGCCTTCAGGTGCGCTATTTGCTCGGCGGCGTGGTGATCATCGAGCGGGTTTTCGGCATCTCCGGCATGGGCTCGCTCGTCGTGGACGCGGCTTTCGGGCGCGACTATCCGGTCGTGCAGGCGTGCGCGCTGACGTTCCTGACCATCGTGCTGACCGTGAATTTTCTGGTCGACATCGCCTGCGCGTTGCTCGATCCCAAGCGGACGCGCTGAGCCATGGCCCGATCCTTTCCCGCACGCATTTGGCGCGAGATCAAGGCCAGCCGCACGGTCGCCGGCGGCCTTGCCATCACGACCTTCGTGCTTTTGGCCGTGGTGGTCGGGCCGTCTTTTTCGCCCTACAGCCCGACCAAGATGGACTTCACCGCGCTCCTCCAGCCGCCATCGGCCGCGCACTGGTTCGGCACGAACTCGAACGGCATCGACGTGCTCACGCGCGTGCTTTACGGCGCGCGCATCTCGCTGTTCATCAGTTTCTTCGGCGTGACCATGGGCGCGCTCGCCGGCGTGCTCATCGGCATGACGAGCGCCTATATGGGCAAATGGGTGGACGCGATCGCCATGCGGATGGTCGATCTCGTGTTCGCGTTTCCGATCTTCGTGCTCGCGCTCATGCTCATGCTCATTCTCGGCTTCGGCGTGCAAAGCGTGATCATCGCCATCGCGCTCGTCTACATCCCCAATTTCGCGCGCATGGCGCGCAACACGACGATGTCGATCAAGGCCGAGCCTTATATTCAGGCCGCCCAGCTCATGGGCCAGTCTCGCCTGCGCATCATGGTGCGTGAAATCCTCCCCAACATCGCGGCGCCGCTTTTCGTGCAATTCACGGTGGGCCTGGCCTTCGGCATCGTCATCGAGGCGGGGCTGTCGTTCCTCGGTTTGGGCGTGCAACCGCCGACGCCGTCTCTCGGCGTGATGATGGCCGATGGCAAGGATTACTTCCATCGCGGGCCCTGGGTGCTCACGCTCTCGGGCCTGGCGCTCACGATCGCCATTCTCGGTCTCAATCTCTTGGGCGATGGGCTGCGCGACATGCTCGATCCGCGCCTCCGGCGCAGGTCCGCGGGATGAGCGCGGTCACGCTCACCGTCCGGGGTCTCGACGCCGGATTTACGATGGGCGGATCGACCGTGTTGGTCGTCCGCGACGTGAATTTTGACGTGCGCAAGGGCGAGATGCTCGGCATCATCGGCGAATCGGGCTCGGGCAAGACGGTCACGGGCATGTCGCTGCTGCGCCTGCTGCCCGACAATGGCGTGACCAACGCCGCCGAGATCGATTTCCTGGGCGTGGACCTGCGTGGCCTCTCCGACGAGGCGTTCCGCGAGCTTCGCGGGCGGCGCCTGGCCATGGTGTTTCAAGACCCCGTGGGCGCCTTCAATCCCGCGAAGAAGATCGAGTGGCACATCCGCGGCGTCTTCGATCGCTCCGCGTCCAAATCGCCGGCGCACGCCGAGCGCGCCAGGAATTGGCGGCCGGCCGCCATTCAATTGCTCAAGGACGTGGGCATCCCCCAAGGCGACAACGTCCTGCGGCAATTTCCGCATCAGCTCTCGGGCGGGATGCTCCAGCGCACGCTGATCGCCTTGGTTCTTGCCTTCGAGCCGGAGCTGATCGTCGCCGATGAACCGACGACCAATTTGGACAACATCGTCGAGCGCCAGATTCTTCGCCTGTTCCGCGACCTGCAAAGGCGCCTGAACTGCGCCTTCATCTTCATCACCCACGACATGTCGATCGCGCACATGCTGTGCGACCGCATCGCCGTCATGTATGCGGGCCGGATCGTCGAAAGCGGCCCGACCAAGGATGTCTTCGCGAATCCCAAACATCCTTACACGCAGGGGCTTCTCGCTTCGGCCTTGGCGCTCGAGGGCAAGACGGATCGCCTCAAGGAGATTCCGGGCGAACTGCCGAGCCCCTCGAACCTGCCGCCGGGCTGTCTGTTCGAGCCGCGCTGCACCTTCGCCAAGCCCGTTTGCCGGACCAAGCCGCCCGGGATGACCGCATTGGAGGGGGGCCGCGGCGTGCGCTGCGTGCTGTACGGCGATGGTTGACGCCGCGCCGCTGCTTTCAATCCGCAATCTCGACGTGCGCTTCAAGCTGCGCACCGGAGTTGCCGCGGCCCTATCCTCGGGTCCCAAGGTTCTCAAGGCCGTGGACGATGTCAGTTTCGACGTGCGCAAGGGCGAAGTCTTGGGTCTGGTCGGCGAATCGGGCAGTGGGAAGACGACGATCGGCAAGGCGCTTCTGCGCCTCTACGAGCCGCATGCGGGAACGATCCTGGTCAACGGCGTCGATATCACCCATATGGGCGCCGGGCGGCTGAAGCCCTACCGGCGCAACTTGCAGATGGTGTTCCAAGACCCGTTGTCGTCGCTCAATCCGCGGCACACCGTGCGCACGGCGCTCGCAACCCCTCTTTTGCTGCACCGAATCTGCGCCAATGACGAAGTGGACGCGCGCATCGACGAGGCGTTGTCGAAGGCTGGGCTACCGACGAGCTTCAAGGACCGATATCCGCACGAGATGTCCGGCGGTCAGCTCCAGCGCGTGGCGATCGCGCGCGCGCTGACCATGTCGCCGGGCCTGGTGGTGGCGGACGAGCCGGTTTCCAAGCTCGACGTCTCGGTCCGCGCGCAAATCCTCAATCTGCTGAAGGACCTTCAGCAGAAATTCGGCATCTCCATCATCTTCATCACCCACGATCTGCGCGTGGCGCGCTATCTGTGCCATAGGGTGGCGGTGATGTATTTCGGCAAGATGGTCGAGATCGGGCCGACGGAGGAATTGTTCGCCTCGCCCAAGCATCCCTATACCCGCGCGCTTCTCGGCACGCTCGACGAAAGCGCCGAAAGCCTCGACGGTGGAGCCCAAATCGCGGGCGAAGCGTTCAACCCGACGACCGACAGCGTGGGATGCCGCTATCTGTCGCGCTGCCCGAAGAAGGTCGCGCGGTGCGCGACCGCCCATCCCGAATTCGAGGACGTGGCGGCCAATCACAGCGTCGCCTGCTACGAGTGGCGCGGCGGCTGAGCGGGACGGACATGCCTCGCCATCCGGCCCTTGGCGGCGGGCGCATCGTACTCATCGGCGGATCTTCCGGAATCGGATTGGCGACGGCCTTGGCCGCGGCCGAAAGCGGCGCCGGCGTCGTGATCGCGGCGCGCGACGGAGCGCGCCTCGAAGGCGCGCGCGCCAAGATCGCCGCCATCGGGCGGACGCCCGTCGAGGCGCATGTTCTCGATGCCTCCGACGAGCGCGCGGTCGCGGCCTTCTTTGGCCGCATCGGCGGCTTCGATCATCTGGCCAATTTCGTCACCGCCGCGCCCGACCAAGCCGTGCGGGCCGGCATGGGGTTGTTCGCGGACACGACGCAAGACGTGCTCGAAGCGGTCTTTCGCAACAAGTTCTGGTCGCAGATATTCACCGTCCGTCACGCGCTCGGCCGCGTGCGCCGCTCGATCGTCTTCGTCACCGGCCAGGCCCACCGCAAGAGCCTGCCGAGCTATACCGCCGCCGCCGCCGCCGACGGCGCCATCGAAGCCTTGGCGCGGGGTCTTGCGCTCGAGCTCGCGCCGCTGCGGATCAATGTCGTGGCGCCGGGGCTGATCGCAACGCCCCTCATGGCGACATTGCCCGCCGCGGTGAAGGCCGCGTTCGACACTCGGACGCAGGCCCAGCCGGTGCCGCGCATGGGCGCGCCCGAGGAAATCGCCGATGCCATTCTCTGGCTCATGGGCAATGATTATGCCACGGGCGCGGTGCTCGAAATCGACGGCGGCTACAAACTGACATGAGTCTCAAGGACCGGCGCATCGTTCTCATCGGCGCGAGTTCGGGCATCGGCCTTGCTTGCGCGCGGGCCGCGCGCGAGGCGGGCGCGCGCCTCGTGATCGCGGGCCGCAATACCGAGCGGCTGGAGCACGCGCGCCGCGCGCTCGACGGTGCGGTCGAGGCCTTTCGCCTGGACGCCATGGAAAGCGAATCGGTGGCGGCTTTCTTTCGTCGCGTCGGCGCGCACGATCATCTGTCGATCTTCGTGCCGACCGTTCCCAATGCCCGGGTGCGCGCCCAGTTGGGCTTGTTCGCCGACACCCCAAGCGACGCCTTCGCCGCGGTGTTCGCGAGCAAGTTCGGCGCCAATCTCAACTGTCTGCGATACGGCGCGCCGCATGTGCGCGGCTCGATCGTGCTCGTGACCGGCCAGGCGCACCGCAAATCGCTGCCCGGCTATGCGGCGGGTGCCGCGGCCAATGGCGCGCTCGAGGCGCTGGTGCGCACGCTGGCCCTCGAACTCGCGCCGGTGCGCATCAATGCGGTCGCGCCGGGGATCGTGGAGACGCCGATTCTCCGCGCCATGCCGGCCGAAATGTTCGAAGCCTTCGCCGCCAAGACCCGCAATCAGCCCGTGGCGCGCCTGGGTGCTGCGGGCGAAATCGCGGGGGCCGTCCTGGAACTCATGGGAAACGGCTACGCGACGGGGGCGGTGCTCGAAATCGATGGCGGGTATAAGCTCGCCTGACCGGTTTTTCGCGAAAGGAACGCCATGTCCCGCCTGCGCCGCCCCGTCGATTTTGGCATGGCCGTTCTCGCCTGCCTGTTCGCCTTCGCGGCGCCGGCCGCGGCCCAGTTCCGGTCGCCGGTCGGTATCAATTTCGACGACATGAATCCGGGCGCGGGCCCGCGCCATTTCTCGTGCACGCTGTCGGGCTTCGGCACGGAGCCGAAATGGGTGATCGAACAGGACCGCATCAAGTCCAAGGTGCTGGCCCAGCGCGGCGTGGACAAGGTGCGCGACCGGGCGCCCATCTGCCTTTACGATCAGTTGCGCGCGCGCAATGTCGACATCTCGGTCGTCTTCAAGATCGTCTCGGGCGAATTGGACCCGGCGGCGGGCGTTCTCGTCCGGGCGATAGATTCCAGGAATTATTACGTGGTCCGCGCGGGGACGAAGCCCGGACGGGTCGCGCTCATTCGCGTGGTCAGCGGCTCGGAAACCGAGATCCTCGCCGCCCCTGCGCCGGTCTCGTTCGAAAAATGGCACAAGCTGCGACTCAAGATCGAGCGCGACCGCTTCTTCGTCCTGCTCGACGACAAGGCGCTTTTCGACGTGGTCGAGGACAGCCACAATCTGCCGGGCAGGGTGGGGCTGTGGACGCGCGCGGACAGCCAGGTTCTGTTCGACGACATGATCGTCGCCGCCGGGCGCGACGAATAGCGCGCGGGATCGTTCGGGAGGGGCCATGCGGGAGGGGAATTTCGATACCATCGGCCAGCCGGTCTTGCGGCGCGAGGACGCGCGCTTTCTCACCGGCAAGGGCCGCTATGTCGATGATATTCGCGCCCCCGATGCGGCCTTCGCCGCCTTCGTGCGCAGCCCGCACGCCCATGCCCGCATCCGCGCCGTCCATGCCGATGCGGCGCGGTTCATGCCGGGCGTCCTCGCCGTGGTGGACGCGCGCGACTGGGAGAAATCGGGCGGCGGGGATTTCCCGCTTTGGGCGCCCATCCAATCCGCCGACGGCGTCGCGCGCACCCAATTGACCCGCCCGGTGCTGTGCAAGGACGAGGTGTGCTTCGTCGGCGAGAACGTGGCCATGGTGGTCGCGCGCACCCGTGCCCAGGCGCTCGATGCGGCCGAGTCGGTCGCGGTCGATTACGAGGTTTTGCCGAGCGCGGTCGAGACCGCGCGCGTGCTTGATCCGGGCGTGGCGCGCGTGCACGCGGCACTCGATTCCAATCTCGTGTTCGTGACCGAACTCGGCGACCGGGCCGCGACCGAGGGCGCGTTCGCGCGCGCCGCGCATGTGGTCGAGCTTGCGCTGGCAAACACCCGCATTACCGCCAATTCCATCGAGCCGCGCACGCTGCTCGGCGCCTACGATCCCGTGGACGATCGCTACACCCTCTGGGCCTCGCATCAGGCGCCGCACATGCTGCGCCTCTCGCTCGCGGAAAACTCGCTGCGCCATCCCGAACACAAGATCCGCGTCGTGGCGCCCGACGTGGGCGGGGGGTTCGGGATGAAGCTGCCCGATTATCCCGAGGAGCCGCTGGTGCTTTGGGCCTCCAAGCTCGTGGGCTGCCCCGTGCGCTGGGCCGCGACGCGCCAGGAGGGAATCCTCTCGGATGCCGGTGCGCGCGATCATTCGACGCGCGCCAAGCTCGCGCTCGACGCCGAGGGGCGCTTCACCGGGCTGTGGGTCGATACCCTGGCCTGCCTTGGCGCCTATCTGACCCATCGCGGCGCTTCGATACCTGCGTTCTTTTACGGCGGCGTGCTGTGCGGGCTTTACACCATCCCCGCGGCCTATGTGCGCGTGCGCGGGGTCTATACCAATTCGCCCCCCGTCCACGCCTATCGCGGCGCGGGCCGGCCGGAAGCGATGTACGTGCTCGAACGCCTGATCGAGAACGCCGCGCGCACGCTCGGCGCCGATCCGGCGGAGTTGCGCGCGCGCAATCTCATCCCGAAGGAACGCTTTCCCTATCTCAGCCCGACCGGCCTGTCCTACGACACGGGCGATCCGCCCGCGCTGCTTGCGATCATGAAATCGGCGTCGCGCTACGACGCGTTGCGCGTCGAGCAGGCGCAAGCACGCGCACGAGGCGTCCTCATGGGCATCGGCATCTGCGGCATGGCGGACGCCCTGGGCGCGCCCTCGAAACTCGCGGGCGCCCTATACCAACGCTCGAGCGGTTACGATTCGGCGACCGTGCGCGTCCATCCCACGGGCAAGGTCACGGTGCTTTCGGGCGCGCACTCCCACGGCCAGGGCCACGCCACGACCTTCGCCCAGATCGCGGCCGCGCGCCTGTCCTTGCCGCTCGCGGACGTGGAGATCGTCGAGGGCGATACCGACCGCGTGGCCTTCGGTCACGGCACCTATGCCTCGCGCTCGACGGTGACCACGGGCATGGCGGTGGTGCGCGGCGCGGACCGGGTGGTCGAGAAATGCCGTAAGATCGCGGCGCATCTGCTGGAATGCGCCGAAGCCGATCTCGTGCGCGACGGCGCCGATTTCCGCGTTCAGGGCACCGATAGGCATGTGACGTTCCGCGACGTGGTGCGCGCGGCCTACCAGGCCGGGCGCATGCCCGAGGGCCTTGAGCCCGGTCTCGAGGAAATCTGCTATTTCGACCCCGTCGCCACGACTTGCGCGACCGGCATCCACATGGCCGTGGTGCGCGTCGATGCCGAGACCGGCAAGGTCACGCTCACGGATTATCTGGTGGTCGATGATTGCGGCTCGGTCATCAATCCCATGATCGTCGAGGGCCAGATTCACGGCGGTCTCGCCCAGGGTATCGGCCAGGCGCTGATGGAGCACCTCGTGCTCGACCCCGAATCGGGTCAGGTGCTCGCCGGCAGCTTCATGGACTATGCGATGCCGCGCGCCGACGATCTGCCGAGCTTCCGGACGGAGCGGGTGGTGAGCCCCAGCCCGCAGAACGCTTTGGGCGTGAAGGGTGCGGGCGAGGCTGGAACCATCGGCGCGCTCGGCGCCATCGGCAATGCCGTGATCGATGCCTTGTGGCATCTCGGGGTGCGGCATGTGGAATTGCCGTTCTCGGCACCGCAGGTTTGGGCGGCCATTCGTTCGGCCAAGGCGTAAGGAGGATAGGATGCGAATGGTCTATGCTCGCGGGGGCTGCGCTATGCCGGCGCTCGGTCTTGGCACCTGGAAGATGGGCGAGGATTCCGCCAAGCGCGGGGCCGAAGTCGCGGCTCTGCAGCTAGGCATCGATCTCGGCATGACACTCGTCGATTCGGCGGAGATTTACGCCTCGGGCATCGCCGAGGAAATCGCCGGCGAGGCGGTGCGTGGACGGCGCGACCGGGTCTTCGTCGTCACCAAGGTTCATCAGGCCAATGCCTCGCGCGAGGGCACGATCGCCCGCGCCGAGGCCAGTTTGCGCCGCCTTGGCACGGATTGGATCGATCTTTATCTCATTCACAACATGGGCGGGCCGTTCGCGCACGAAGACACGCTCGAAGCCTTCGAGCATCTGCGCCGTGCCGGCAAGATCCGGCATTTCGGCGTGAGCAATTTCGACGAGGCCGCGATGGAGCGCTCGGAGGCGATGGCTTACGGCACGGGCGTGACCTGCAATCAGCTGCGCTATTCCCTGGCCCGGCGCGGCCTCGACAACGGCCTTTACGATTGGCACGCGCGCCACAAGGTCGCGGTGATGGCCTATACCCCGCTCGAGGAAGGTTTTTTGAAGCCCAAAGGCGCGCTCTCGGCGGTCGCCCGGCGCCACAATGTCTCGCCCATGTGCGCGGCGCTCGCCTGGACATTGCGCCACCCCATGGTTGTGTCGATTCCAAAGGCTTCCAATCCCGCCCATGTGCGCGACAACGCCAAGGCCATGGACATCGTGCTGACGGCGGAGGATTTGGCCGAACTCGACCGGGACTATCCGCGCCCGCCCGCGGGCACCTTCGACGTCTGGACGAGCTGACGACTCAGCGAGCCCCGCCGCCATAGGCCTCGCTGACGGCCAATTCGCTGTCGGCGAAGATCACCTTGGCGCGCAGCGAAACCGAGCGCCGCCAGGATTCCTGCTCGGCCGCGCCGAATTCCTCGACCGCCGGCCGGTCGGTTTCAAAATGGCCGAAGCGGTCCCGTCCGCGCACCAACATCGCGGCCTCGCGATCGCGCAGCTGGGTGGCGGAGGCCGGCATCATCTCGACCAGCAGCACCATGCGCCGGTCGTTCGAGGTGTTGGCGCGCGAGCCGTGCACGATGTTGTAGTGGAACAGCGCCATTTCGCCCGGTGCCAGAGCTAGATCCACGGCGTTCGCGGTATCGAGCGGGGCGTCGATCGCTTGGCCGCGCGCGAGAATGCTCGCGCCATCGGGCGATTCGCGGTGCGGCAGGATATCCCAAACGTGCGAGCCGGGAAGGACCGAGATGCAGCCTTCGTCCGGACCGCACGGCCCGAGGGCCAACGCCGCGATCACCAGGATGGGGCGCAATTGGCTGTATGCCGTGTCCTGGTGCCAGCCCGCATGCGTGCGGCCATCCGCCTCCTTCACGCGGAAGGCCATGCTGTAGCACAGGATGTCCGGGCCGATCAAAGCCTCGAAGGCGTCGAGCACGCGGCTATGGCGCGCGATTTCATCAACCCAGGGGCACAGCAGATGGGCCTTGGTTTTGAGCTTCCGAATCTCGGTCGGATGGCGGCGCTCGAAATCCTCGTAGCGCGCCCGGTAGCGTGCCGCGTCGGCGGCGCTCATCACCCGAAGGGGGCCGGTATGGCCGTCCTTCTCGAAGCGGGCGACTTCGTCGGCTGTCAGGTTTTTCGGCATGAGCCCCAGTGATGTGGAAATCCCAGTGATGCGGAAATCAGGGGCGCTCGCCGCGCGCGAGCCTCGCCTCGACATCCTGCACGCAGCCCATGAGGCTCGCAACGCCGTCCACGACATAATGGGCGCCCGCGCCCTTGAGACGCGCGGTCGCTCTGCTGCGCTTTTCATGGCGCTCGGCCGCGGACAGGACCGCCCATTCCTCGGGCGAAAGTCCGGTTTCGTTGCCGGTCACCGCGACGCCGACCGTCCACATGCCGGCGTTCAGCCCCTCGGCGATGCCGGGCACGGTGTCGTCAACCTTGATGCAATGGCTGACCGCGCCGACGCCGAGATCGATCGCGTTCTTGAGGCACATGTGCGGAAAGGGCCGGCCGGCGGGCACGTCGTCCGCCGTGGCCACGGCGTCCACGGTCAGGCCCTGGCGCGCGGCCTCGCGCAGATTGATGGCCATCATCGGTCGTGCGTAGCCGGTGGTCGAACCGATTTTTGCGCCGCGCGAACGCAGCGCCGCGACGACCTCGAGCGTGCCGGGGATGAGTGTCGAATGGGCCGCGAGCACGTCGAGCTGCAAGGGCAGGAACGCGGCATAGAGGCGGTCGATATCGCCTTCGTCCGGAGCCTTTTCGTGCGCCGCGCGCCAGCGGCCCGCGATCTCGGGCAGGGCGAAGAGGGCCGCGATGTGATCGCGCTTGTTCGTGCCCATGGGGCCGCGCGCCTCGGCGGTCGAAATGGCCACGCGGTTGCGCTTGAACAATTCGACGAAGGCATGGGCCGGCGCGCGGCTGCCGAAGTCGAGGATGGTTCCGGCCCAGTCGAAGATGACCGCCTCGACGCGGTAGCGCACGACGGTCACGCCGCGGACTCGCGCGCGCGCGCGGGCGCGCCATCGGTCACGCCCATTTCGGCCAAGGTGGCGCGGATGGCTTCGAGTGCCCCCTTCATGTCGGAAGGCGACAGCGCGCCGATGCAGCCGATGCGAAAACTCGGCGTCTCGGCCACCTTGCCCGGATAGATGACATAGCCCTTGTCGCGCAGGAGGCCGTAAAAGGTCTCGAACACGAATTGCGGATCGCCCGGCATCTTGAAGGTCACGATGATGGGCGCCTGCAACGCATCGGGCAGCAGGGTTTCGAATCCGCGCGCCCGCATGCCAGCGGTCAAAATCTTGCAATTCTCGGCATAGCGCGCGCCGCGCCCGCGCACGCCGCCCTCCGCCGCGTGCAAGCCAAGCGCGACGTCGAAGGCGGCCAGCACATGGGTCGGCGGGGTGAAGCGCCACTGGCCGTTCTGCTCCATCGCCTGCCACTGATCGTGGAGATCGAGCGAGAGCGAGTGCGCATTGCCGGCGGTGGCGGCGAGCGCGGCCTGGCGCGCGATCACGAAGCCGAAACCCGGCACGCCTTCGAGGCACTTATTGGCCGAGGCGGCGAGCGCGTCGTAGCCGATGGCGCGGGCGTCGAGCGGCAAGGCGCCAAAGGCGCTCATCGCATCGACGAGCAGGCGGCGTCCGTGCCGACGGACGGTTTCGGCGATCGCGGGAACCGGATTGACGATGCCCGAGGTCGTCTCGCAATGGACGACGATCACGTGCCCGATGGCCGGATCGGCACCGAGACGGCGATCGATTTCCGCGGGATCGGGCACGGCGGTTTCCGGGCTTTGGTAAACCTCGCACGCGCGCCCCATGATCGTGCACATCTGCACGATGCGCCGGCCATAGGCGCCGTTGATCACCGCGAGCAATTTTCCGGCGCGCGGCACGAAGGTGCCGATCATGGCCTCGACCGCGAAGGTCCCGCTGCCCTGGACGAGCACGGCCGTGTGGCTTTCCCCACCGCCCGCGATCTCGACCAAGAGGCGCCGCACCCGCGCGGTCATCTCGATGAAGCCGCTATCGCGCGAACCCCAGTCGCGCAACATGGCTTCGCGCGTGCGTCGGTCGGTCGTCAGGGGGCCGGGGGTCAATAACAGGGGGCCGGAATCCGCATGGGTCATGGGCCGATTCGCTCTTTCGAGGCCGCTCCGAAACACGCCGCAGGGGTGAAGTTTGGTCTTCGCAAGGTATAAGTCAAATTGATATAATTTGATTTGCAATTAATAAAATCTATGAATATGGCGGCCAAAGGATATGACGAGACTTGTCAGCAACGCCCAGCTGCGGGCCTTCCACGCGGTCGCTTCGACCGGCGGTTTCACGCGCGCCGCCCTGCAATTGTCGGTGACCCAGCCGAGCATCTCCTTGCAGGTTAAGGCGCTCGAGGAAAATTTCGGTGTCGAGCTGTTCGAGCGCGTGGGGCGGAGCGTGCGGCCGACCACGATCGGAAAATTGCTGTTGGACGTGACCGTGCGCTACTTCAATTTGGAGTGCGAGGCGGTCGATGTTCTGAAGGCCGGGCGCGAGTTGCGCGTGGGCCGCCTTGCCATCGGTGCCGACAGCCCCAACCACATGCTGAGCCATCTCGCGGAGTGGAGCCGCCGCCATCCCGACATCGCGGTGTCGGTGCGCATGGGCAACACGGAGAGTTTGCTCGCGGGCCTCTTGTCCTACGAAACCGATATCGTGGTCGTCGCCAATCTCGCACCCGACGCGCGCCTGCACGGCGTGTTGCTGCGGCGCGATCCGATGGTGCTTTTGGTCGGGCGCGGCCATCGCCTGGCGGCGCGCGGCGGGGCGCGGCTCGCCGATTTGGCGGGCGAGCGTTTGGTGCTGCGCGAACGGGGCTCGGCCACGCGCGTGCTCACCGAATCGGCATTGGGCGTCGAAGGCGTGCGGCCGAGCGCCGTGATCGAGATGGATGGACGCCAAGCGGTGTGCGACGCGGTGGCGGCGGGACTTGGCGTTGCGATCATCTCGGCCGCCGAGGTGCCGCGCGACGACGCCCTGCGGGCGTTGGCAATTTCGGGCGCGCGGCTGGAGATGACCGAGCACGTCGCCTGCCTGCTGGAGCGGCGTGAACACCGGACGGTCAAATCGTTCTTGGACCTCGTCGAGTCGCGCCTGGGCGCCTAGTGCACCACGAACACCCGGCGCGCCTAGCGCACCACGAGCACCAGGCGGTTGTCGCCGCGCAAGAGATTGAGCGCAAGCGGCCCGCGGGCATCGCGCGCGCCGCGCAGGAAGGCATCGACGCTCGAGACCGGCTGGCGGTTGATCGCGACGACCAGATCGCCCGGACGCAATCCCGCGTTCCAGGCGGGGCTGCCTTGATCGACCGAGGCGACGAGCACGCCGCGCGATCGCCCGCCTTGCCCCTCGTCCGCGCCGAAAGCGGCGCCCGCAAGGCGCGGCACCGCGTCGCTCGCCTCCGTGCGTTGTTGGGTTTCGCGCTGACCGACGATGACCGAGATCGTGCGCGGCGCCTTGTCGCGCAGCACGCTCAATTCCGCCTTGTCGCCCACGCGCAAGAGACCGATGCGCAGGCGCAAATCGCCGCCGCTCTTGACCGCGCGCCCGCTGATCGCGGTCACGATGTCGCCGGCCTTGAGCCCGCCCTTGTCGGCGGGCGAATTGGGATCGACCCGGGTGACGAGCGCGCCAGAGGAGCGGTCGAGCTTCAGGGTTTGCGCGATTTCGGGCGTCAGGTCCTGCACCGACACGCCGATGCGCCCGCGGCGGACCTCGCCGTACTGGGCGAGCTGGTCCATGACCGTGCGCACCATGTTGATCGGCACGGCGAAGCCGATACCGACATTGCCGCCGGCGGGGCCGATGATCGCGGTATTGATGCCGATGAGCTCGCCGCGCAGGGTCACGAGCGCGCCGCCCGAATTTCCGGGATTGATCGAGGCGTCGGTCTGGATGAAATCCTCGTAGCCCTCGATGCCGAGACCCGAACGCCCGAGCGCGCTGACGATGCCCATGGTGACCGTCTGCCCCAGGCCGAAGGGATTGCCGATGGCCACGACATAGTCGCCGACCTCGAGTTTGTCCGAATCGCCGAGCGGTATCTGGGTCAGGTTTTCCGGATCGACGTGCAGCAGCGCGATATCGGTCTCGGAATCCGAACCGACGACTTTGGCCTTGAGCTGGCGCTGGTCCTTCAGCGTGATCCGCACCTCGGTCGCATTGGCGATGACGTGGTGATTGGTCAGGACATAGCCCTTCCTCGCGTCCACGATCACGCCCGAGCCGACGGACTGGTTTTGCTGTTCGCGCGACTGGTTCGGCAGGTCGAAGAAACGCCGCAGCAAGGGATCCTGGAACAGCGGGTTTTGTTCCATGGGCGCCCGGGTACGCACGCTGATGTTCACGACCGCGGGAGTGACCTCTTTAACCAGAGGCGCCAGCGTCGGCACGCCCTGGGGCGTGGTCGTGGCGGCGGGGGCTGCGTCGGCCGGTCGCGCCATGCTCGAGGCCAGCAGAGCGGCGCTCGAAGCCAGAAGGGCGGTGCTCAAGGCCAAAAAGGCGGCGCCGAAAGACAGACCCAGCACGCTTCGCCGTCGGTCGCCGCTTGCTCGCCCGAAACCAAAAAACACGCAGCTCCTCCCGTGACCCGCGCCCGCCCGGTGGCGGGGGCCGCATGAAACTAGATAATCTGTCTTTTGCCGCGCGCAATCGCAAAGCTCTTGAGCGATCCGATTTTTCCGCGCCCCCTCTGCGGGGCTCTCGGAGCTTTGCCGCGCTCGCGCCGGACGACGCCATCGCCGCCCCTTGGCTTGACAATAAACCGGGCCATCCCTAAATAGCACTCGACCAGAGAGAGTGCTAGCAGCCTTCTTGCTGCGCGGCGCCAAGGAATCTCTAGGTTTTTCAAGCAGATGGAAAAAGAGGGGCGACCATGAAGTTTCGGCCTTTGCATGACCGTGTCGTCGTCCGGCGCGTGAGCCAGGAGGCGAAGACCGCCGGCGGCATCATCATTCCCGATACCGTTCAGGAAAAGCCGATGGAAGGCGAGATCATCGCCGCGGGCCCGGGCGCGCGCAACGAGAAGGGCGAGATCGTGCCCCTCGAGGTCAAGGCGGGCGACCGCGTGCTGTTCGGCAAGTGGTCGGGCAACGAGGTCAAGATCGACGGCGAGGAGCTGTTGATCATGAAGGAGTCGGACATCATGGGCATCATCGAGGGCGTAAAGTCCGCGAAGAAGGCCGCCTAGTTCGACACAGGTATCCCAAGAAGGAGAACGGAACATGGCAGCCAAGGAAGTGAAATTCGCCGCCGATGCGCGCGCGCGGATGTTGCGCGGGGTGGATATCCTGGCGGACGCGGTCAAGGTCACGCTCGGCCCCAAGGGCCGCAATGTCGTGATCGATAAGTCTTACGGCGCGCCGCGCGTCACCAAGGACGGCGTGACGGTCGCCAAGGAAATCGAACTTAAGGACAAGTTCGAGAACATGGGCGCCCAGATGCTGCGCGAAGTCGCGGTGCGGACGAGCGACCTGGCTGGCGACGGCACGACGACGGCGACGGTGCTGGCCCAGACGATCGTGCGCGAGGGTTCGAAGGCGGTCGCCGCCGGCATGAACCCGATGGACCTGAAGCGCGGCATCGATCTCGCCGTCGCGGCGGTCATCGTGGATCTGAAGGCGCGCTCGAAGAAGATTTCCTCGAACGACGAGATCGCCCAGGTTGGCACGATTTCCGCCAATGGCGATCGCGAGATCGGCAACTTCCTGTCGAAGGCCATGGGGAAAGTCGGCAAGGAAGGCGTGATCACCGTCGAGGAGGCCAAGAGCCTCGAGACCGAACTCGACGTCGTCGAGGGCATGCAGTTCGACCGCGGCTATCTGTCGCCGTATTTCATCACCAATGCCGACAAGATGCAGGTCGAGCTCGAGGATCCCTATATCCTCATCCACGAGAAGAAGCTCGCGGGGCTACAGTCCTTGCTGCCGCTGCTCGAATCGGTGGTTCAGTCGGGTAAGCCCCTTCTGATCATCGCCGAGGAAGTCGAGGGCGAGGCACTTGCCACGCTCGTGGTCAACAAGCTGCGCGGCGGCCTCAAGGTCGCCGCCGTCAAGGCGCCGGGCTTCGGCGACCGCCGCAAGGCCATGCTCGAGGATATCGCCACGCTGACCGCGGGCGAAGTCATCAGCGACGAGCTTGGCATCAAGCTCGAAAGCGTGACGCTCGAGATGCTTGGCCGCGCGAAGAAGGTGGTGATCGGCAAGGAAGAAACCACCATCGTCTCGGGTGCCGGCAAGAAGAAGGATATCGAGGCCCGCTGCACCCAGATCCGCAGCCAGGTCGAGGAGACGACCTCCGACTACGACCGCGAGAAGCTCCAGGAACGCCTGGCGAAGCTCGCGGGCGGCGTGGCGGTCATCCGCGTCGGCGGCGCGACCGAGGTCGAGGTGAAGGAGCGCAAGGACCGCGTCGAGGACGCCATGCATGCGACTCGCGCGGCCGTCGAGGAGGGCATCTTGCCCGGCGGCGGCGTGGCGCTGCTTTATGGCATCCGCGCGCTCGACAAGCTGAAGCCGTCGAACGACGATCAGCGCACGGGCGTCGATATCGTGCGCCGCGCGTTGCAGACGCCGGTTCGCCAGATCGCCGAGAACGCCGGCAGCGACGGCGCGGTGGTTGCGGGCAAGCTCCTCGACCAAAAGAACATGAACTGGGGCTTCGACGCGCAGAAGGAAGAATATTGCGATTTGATCAAGGCCGGCATCGTCGATCCGACCAAGGTCGTGCGCCTGGCCCTGCAGGATGCGGCCTCCATCGCCGGCCTCTTGATCACGACCGAGGCGATGGTCGCCGAGAAGCCGGAAAAGAAGGCGTCGGGCGGCGGCCATGAGGGCCACTCGCACGATTGATTTCTAAATCCGGGCCTGTTTTCGGGTCCGGATCGCAATACCCAGCCCGCGCTTGGCGCGGGTCGGATCGGGAAAGGGCCGCGGGGGACACCCCCTGCGGCCCTTTTTTTAACCCCGCCCCGCCGCTCCGGAGGTGCCGGACGGCTTATGGCCCATTGTGACCCGCCGGGTTACCCGCAGTCATTCGTCCTCGTGCCCGTCATCAATCGCCCTGGGCCCGTCCCTCGGGCCCGTCATCAATCGCCCTGGGCCCCCGTCCCTCGGGCCCGTCATCAATCCTTGTCAGGCGGAGTATCTCGACGGATCATGGGCCAGGTTTGGAATCCCGCCCGCATCCTGGAGTCCCCCATGAAGCAGCCGGCCGCCCAGTGGCATCTTCACTGCGAAAACAGCTCCAACATGGCGGAGGTTTTTTCCATCACGCCAGAGCGCGTGAGCGATGCGTTGAAACGCCATCCCAAGCTCAAGGGCAAGCTCAAGGTCACGATCGGCCTGGACGGCAACATCTACCCGAACGCGATCAAGACGGCGAATGTCGTCTTCGGCTGGAGGTTCGATCGCATGAACCTGGCGGAGCGCGCGCCCAACCTGAAAATGATTCATGTCCACGGCGCCGGCGTCAATCACGTCATGCCGCTCGACTGGTTGCCCAAGGGCTGCGTGCTGACCAATAGCCGGGGCGTGCACGGCCCGCGCGCGGCGGAATACCTCATCATGGCCATCTTGATGCTGAACAACCGCGTGCCGGAAACCGTGACCCATCAGCGCGCCGCGCGCTGGCAGCAATGCTACAACACGGTCATCACGGGCAAGACGATTCTGATCATCGGCGTTGGGCATATCGGTGGATCGGCCGCCGATTGGGCGAAGAAATTCGGCCTGAACGTCCTGGGTATTCGCCGGTCGGGCAAGGCGCACCGCTCGGTCGACAAGATGCACAAGCCCAAGGATCTCCAGCGCCTGTTGCCCAAGGCCGATTTCGTCCTGATGTGCGTGCCGGCGACCGACCACACCAAGCACTTGCTCGGCAAGCGCGAGATCAATCTCATGCGCAAGGGCGCCGGGTTCATCAATTACAGCCGCGCCGATCTGGTCGATTACTCGGCGCTGCGCGAGCGACTGCTCAAAAGCGAGCTGACCGCGGTCCTCGATGTCTTCGATCCCGAGCCCTTGCCGCCGACTTCGCCCTTGTGGACGACGCCGAATCTCATCATGACGCCACATTGCGCCTCCGATGATTCCGTCGCCTATACGCCCAAGACCCTCGACATCGTGCTCGGCAATATTCAGCTCATCATGGCGGGCAAGAAGCCGGTCAACATCGTCGACGGCAAGTTGCAGTACTAGGGTCTCCGGCCGGATCGCGCCGCCTCGAACGGCGCGGCGCGCAGGCGCCCGGGAGGCCGGATGAGCCTTTCGATATTCCTTCTGGTGCTTTTGGCCGCCGTGACGCACGCGTCGTGGAATGCCTTGGTCAAGTTGTCCGCGGACCGCGCCGTGGCCATGGGCATGATCTCGGCGGTGGGGGGGCTGGCGGGCTTGGTGGCACTGCCCTTCGTTGTGCCACCCGCGCCCGAGTCCTGGGGCTTTCTCGCCCTGACCACGGCGATCCACCTCGGGTACTACGTATTCCTCGTTCGGGCCTATCAATCGGGCGATCTGAGCCAGGTCTATCCCATCGCGCGCGGCGGCTCGCCGCTCGTGCTCGCTTTGGTTTCATGGCCGGTCGTCGGCGAGGCGTTGTCGTGGGGCCAGTATGCCGGCGTGGGTCTGATATCGATCGGCATCGCGGCGCTGGCATTTGGGCGCGGCAATCGGCGGTCCTTGATGTTCGCCGCCGCGACGGCTTGCACCATCGCGGCATACAGCGTGACCGATGCGCTGGGTGTGCGGAGCTCAGGCAGTCCTTTCGGCTATATCGCCTGGCTGTTCTTCCTCGACGGCACGGCGATGGCGGCCTTGACGCTGTGGTCGCGCGGCCGAGCCGTGTTCGGCGTCTTGCGGCGCGATTGGCCGCGGCCAGTTGCCGGCGGACTGCTATCGATCGTCGGATACGCCATCGTCGTCTGGTGTTACGCCTCCGGCCCGGTCGCGCCGATTTCGGCGCTGCGCGAGACGAGCGTGCTGATCGCCGCGTTGATCGGCTCGCTGTTTCTGAACGAGACCTTCGGCGCGAGACGCATCGCGGCCTCGGCCGTCGTGGTTGCCGGCATTTTCGTCATGAACGGCGCCTAGAGGCCCAGAGCGGCGAGGAGCGGCAAGGAACGCCGCGCTCAGTTCGTGATCCGCAGGTCGGGGTCCGAAAAGCGTGCGTAGCCTTGCGGCTCGAGCCGTCCCGCGCGCGGCCAGACGCGCGGGAAATAGCCGCTATCCATGGCCTGGCCCGGTTTCAGGCCATGGCCCTCGAAATGCGGTCGGCCAGGCGAGGGGCGTTCGGCGTAGCGCGCATCCTCGGCGAGCCACAGCGTCGATACCGCGCGCCGGCGCCGTTCGCCCGACACATTGCCCGCGGCGCCGTGCACCGTCAGGCCGTCGAAGGCGATGCAATCGCCGGGTTCGACGGGCCAGGCGGCGATGTCGAATTTTTCGCGTTCGGCCGAAATATCGGGCATGCGTTCGAAGCTCGCGGTCTTGGCCGCGCCGTAGAGCTCGCGGCCGTCCTTGGACAATTCCGGCGCGTATTGCTTGCCCCAGCGATGCGAGCCGCGCACGACCTCGAGCGCGCTGTCGAGCGCCACGGAATCGAGCGGGAACCAGATCACGCACATATGGCCATCGACCCAAAAAAACGGCTGGTCCTGATGCCAGCGCGTGCGCTTGGCGGTGCCGCTATCCTTCACCCACAATGTGTCGGCGAAAAAATTGATCCGCGCCGAGTCCATGAGGCGCGCGGCGATCGCGGGCGCGGGACCGTTCAGCATGAATTCGCGATATTCCTCGTGCTGCTGCGCCATGCAGATGTCCGAGAGGAAAAAGCCCGCCTCGCCGTCGCGCGTCTGGACGGTGCTGAGCGGGCCGTGCTGGGCGAGGCTCTTGTCCACGCCACGGCGCAATAGCTCGATCCATTCGAGGTCCACCACGCCTTCGAGACGCACAACGCCGTCGCGCCGAAACGTCCGGACATCGTCCTCGGTCACGGGATGCACCGGTTCCTTGTTCATGGCGGGGTTCATGGCGGGCTCCGATGGCAATGTCGGGTGGCTCAGGCGCCGATCCGGAAATTCGGGTCGTGGAAGCGCAAATCGCGCGCCGCCTCCGCCACGCGCTTGGGCCAGACGCGCGGGAAATAGGGGCTGTCCATGGCATCGCCCGGCTTCAGGCCATGGCCGTCGAAACGCGGCCGCACGGGGCCGGGCCGTTCGGCGAAAACCGCGTCATCGCCGAGCCAAATGGTCGAGAGCGCGCGCCGGCGATGGGCCATCCCCGGGTTTCCCGGCGCGCCGTGCACCACCATGCCTTGAAAGGCGATGACGTCGCCGGGCGCCATCTCGAAGCTTGCGATGTCGTAACGCTCGCGCTCGGCCTGAATGTCGGGCATGCGCTCGAACGCGGCGTTCTCGGGGTAAAGATCTTGGCCCGAGCGCGTGAGTTCCGGCTGGAACCAGCGGCCCCAGCGTTGCGAGCCGGCGATGAGTTCGAGCGAGACGTCCTTGGGCACCGGGTCGAGCGGCAGCCATAGGATGCACATGTGCTGGCCGTTCACCGAATAATAGGGCTGGTCTTGATGCCAGCGGGTGCGCTTCGGGGTGCCGCGATCCTTCACCCAAATGCCGTCGTAGAAGAAATTCACGCGCGCCGAGCGCATGAGGCGCGCGGCGATCTCTCCGGCGGGAGATTCGAGCGCAAAGCGCCGGAATTCCTCGAGGCGCTGGGACATGCAGAAATCGGTGAGGAAAAATCCGGGATCGTTCGCGGTTTGCTGCACCGTGTGCAGCGGGCCCGGATCCGCGATGTCCTTTTCGATGCCCGAAGCGACCAGCTCGAGCCATTCCCGCCCGAAAACGCCGCGCAGGCACACCACGCCGTTTCGTTCGTAGCTTTCGATGTCGCGCGGGCCGACAAGTTCGCGGACCATCTCGGGCCTCCTTGAAGATGCCGTGCCAAGTTCGGGCGGCGTGCGAATCTTAACCGCCGCGCCGCCGCCTGTCAGCCTCGGCCATTGTCCCCGGCCTGGTTCCCGGCGCGCCGCGCGGACCGCGTCTGCGCGCGGACCTCCACCAGCCCCGCGCCGATGACCAAGGCGCAGCCGATGGCCTCGCGCACGCCGACGCGTTCGCCCGTCCAGAGCGCGGCGCTAACCGCAGCGGCGACCACTTCGAGCAGCAGAATGACGCCCGCGCGCCCCGGATCGAGGCGCGAGGCGCCCCACAATTCGACGATGACCTTCGGCACGAGCCACAACCCGCCCACGGCGAACAAGAGCGGCCACAATTCGACGAGCGGCCCGAGTGCGAGCGGGCGCAGCCCGGGCACGAGACCCGCGACGGCCGCGCCGCATAGGGCCGCGCCGATGAAGCTGGCGAAGGCCTTGTCGATCGCCGGCACTTCGGTACCGCGGCGAAAGAGCGTGAGCGACGCGCCCCAAAGCACCCCGGCGCCAAGTCCGGCCCAATCGGCGCGGCTTCGGGGCAGCGGAATGCCATCTTCGTATCCGAGCACGACGGCCGCGCCCGCGATGCCGAGCGCGATCGACAAGGCTCGGTCGGACCCGATGGGATCGCGCAGGAACAGGGCGCCGAACAACGTGCCCCAGACCGGCGTGAGAAAAAACAACAACGTCACGCGCACGATCTCGCCGTGGACGATGGCGTGGTTGAACGCCGCCGAGGACAGCCCGGCGAAGGCCGCCATGGCCGCGATGGCGCCGAATTGCGCCCGGACCTGGCGCCAGCGCCACAGCATGGCGGGCAGGAGCACCAGCGCCGCCGCGAGATAGGTGAGCGCACCCGCCCAATCGCCGGGCAGGCCGCGCTCGTGAAACAGGCGCAGCGGCAGCCACCACAATCCCCAAAGGACCGCGCCGAAGGCGACGGCGAGGATGGGCAGATACGGCCGCTCGGCGCCCCATTGCGCCCAAACGTGCTCGTCCGGAGCGGGCGGGCGGGGCTCGATCAAGGATAGCGCGCGTGATGGGCGGTGACGGCGGATTGGAAGCACGAAGCGTGCGCGCGCACCACGCCCGCGCCGATTTGCCCGCCATCGCGGCCGGCGATGCCGATATTCATGACGGGCGCGATGCCGGTTTCGATCACCTTGAAGATGTCGATGCCGGTCGGCGTGCCGCGATAGCGGAGATAGGGAATGTGAAAATCCGGATTCTCGCCCGCGGTGATTTGGTACATCTCGAGATTGCGCTCGACCATCGCCTCGGGCGATCCGCCTTGATAAGCCTGCAACGGGAATGCGGCGGCCTGGGCGAAACCGCCGAGACCGATGGTCTCGCAGATCGTGCTCTCGCCGCCCATCCAGGAAATCTCGTCTTCCGCGTGGCCCGGGGACAGCTTGGCCTGGACCTTGGGATGGGGGCCGGTGAACCAGGTATCGCCGAGTCCCGAAACGCGAATGCCGAACTCGCGGCAGCTGAAGCCCATGGCGGTCACGATGCTCGCGCCCGCGATTGCGTGCCCGGCATCGGCGGTCGCCTTGGCGGCGGCCATGGAAAGGCGCAGGAAAAAATAATGGTCCTCGGTCAACGCGGCCGCGCAGATCTCGGTCTCCGCGCGCCGCGTCTCGGCGAGCGCCAGGAATTGCGGCAGGATTTCGCGGGTAAACAGCAGCGCGGCCGCGGTGTTCCGGCTGTGCAATTCGTCGCCCATATGCAGCGCGCGCTTCATGATGGGCTTGAGCGCGATGCCGCCGGAACGGCGCACCGCCTCGCCGAGCACGGGCGCCACCACGTTCTGGACGTGCCGGAGGCGTTCGCGCACGCCGTCGTCGTACACGCCGTAATTGAGGCGGCGCGGATTGGTGCCCTCGTAGAAATTGCAGAAGCCAAGATTGCCGTGCTTGCGATTGCGCACGACGAACACCGGCATGGACGCCGAATACACGCCCGCCAGGGAGCCGACCGCGCCGAGATCGTGGCAGCCGCGCACCCGGATGGCGCCCCGCGCGAGCAGCGCCTCGGCCTCGGCCGCGTCCGGGGCCAAGCCCTCGAACAGCGCCGCGCCGATGATGGCCGCGCGCTGGCCGCCGGTGTAGTCCGGCCATGGCAGCGGCGGTCCGGAGGTGAGGATGGTGTCGCGCGTGAATCCGGCCATGACTTCGATCGCCGGCCGCACGTCCTCGACATAGGGCTCGGCTGCCGCGAAGCGCTTCAAGACCTCGGCGTTCGCCTTCTCGCGTGCCGCATTGCCCGCCATCGCGTTCCCCGTGCGCCCTTTGTCCGTCGCCGGCCCGCGCGCGCGCGTTGACCCGCGCGCGTTCCGTCCGTCATGATCTGGCCGGCGCGAAAGTGCGCGTAATCGCGATCCGGCGCAAGCATGCGGGCGGCGCCAACGGGGAGAAACGTCATGGCACGAAGCGGCGCCAAAACGGCTACGGGCGATCTCAAGGCGCTCAAGCGCCGGTTGATCGACAAGGGCGTGAAATATTGCTTGGCGTCTTATGTCGACATCCACGGCGTGCCCAAGGCCAAGGGCGTTCCGATCGAGCATTTCGAACGGATGATGCGCGGCTCGGAGTTGTTTACCGGCGCCGCCATCGACGGCATCGGGCAAGGCCCCAACGAGGACGAACTGGCGGTCTTCCCCGACCCTCGCGCGGTCACCCAGCTTCCCTGGCGCCCCGATGTCGCGTGGTGCCCGGGCAATCTCAAGTTCCACGACGATCCCTGGCACATGTGCGCGCGGACGATTCTTGCCCAACAGGTCGCGCGCGCGGCCAAGATGGGTTTCAAGTTCAATCTCGGCGTCGAGTGCGAGATCTACATCGTGCGGCGCGACGGCGATCGCATCGTGCCGGCCAATCCGCGCGACGTCATTCCGCGCGCGGCCTACGACGTGGTCGGCTTGATGGAGGAGCTCGACTGGATGGACGAAATGGTCCGCACCATGAACGAGCTCGGCTGGGACGTCCATTCCTTCGACCACGAGGACGCGAACAGCCAGTTCGAGCTCGACTTCGCCTATTCCGACGTCATGACCATGGCCGATCGCTTCACCCTGTTTCGCATGATGGCGAAGGAAATCTCGCGCCGCTACGGCTACGAGGCGACGTTCATGCCCAAGCCTTGGGCCGACAAGACGGGTTCGGGCGCCCATTTCAACATGTCCATCGAGGACACGAAGACCGGCAAGAACCTGTTCGGCGACGCGCGTGACAAGCGCGGGTGCGGCCTGTCCAAGCTCGCCTATTCCTTCGTCGCCGGCGTGTTGCGCCACGGCCCCGCCATCGCCGCGGTGACATGCCCGATCGTCAATTCCTACAAGCGCCTCGTGAAGACCGGGTCCATGACCGGATTCACCTGGGCGCCGATCTACGTGACCTACGGCTACAACAACCGCACGAACATGATGCGCGTGCCCTGGGTGCGCCCGCAGATTGAAGGTCCGGAAAGCGAGCGGCACGGGGTTTATCTATCGGGCGCGCGTCTGGAATGCCGCGCGGTCGATCCGTCATGCAATCCCTATCTCGCCGCCGCCATCATGCTGGCCGCGGGCCTCGACGGCATCGAGCAAGGCCTCGATCCGGGCGATCCCAATCAGGACAATCTTTATCTCGTGACCGCCGAGGATTTGAAGCGGCGGAAGATCAAGACCCTGCCGCGCACGCTGCTGGAGGCGGTCGAGGCTTTTGCCGCCGACCCCTTGGGCAAGCGCGTGTTCGGCGAGGAGCTTGCGCGCAGCTTCATCGAGCTCAAGGAGAAGGAGTGGTGGGACTACCACAACACCGTCTCCGCCTGGGAAATCGAGCACTATTTGGTGAAATGGTGATCCGCGCCGCGGGCGCGGCCGGGTCGGCGGCCGGCGTGGCGCGGGTCTGGCCGCGCTGCCTTCGTCGATGATCGCGGGCGGCGTTCCGGTATATGCCGCGCGGCGCGGAGATGGCCTCGGCAACGGGCCATGCGGTAGCGGTCGAATT
>CAMAPP010000009.1 GCA_945860095.1 Rhizobium sp. Q54
CTGTTCACGCCGAAATCCATGGGCCCGGTTACGGCGGCGGCCGGCACGGCGATCGCCGCCATGGACCACATGCTCGACGGCAAGGCCGCGAAGACCTTCGCCCTCGTCCGCCCGCCAGGGCACCATGCCGGACCCGGCACCTCGGACGGCTATTGTTTTCTTAACAACACGGCGCTGGCCGCCGAGCGCGCGATCCGGCGCGGCGCCAAGCGCGTGGCGATTCTCGACTGGGACGTCCACCACGGCAACGGCACGCAGGAAGGGTTTTACGGCCGCGACGACGTGCTGACGATCTCGTTCCACATGGACCACGGCGCATGGCATCCGCGCGTCCACCCCCAGACCGGCAAGGCCGACGAGATCGGTCGCGGCCGCGGCAAGGGCTTCAACGTCAACATCCCCCTGCCCATGGGCACGGGCGACGCGGGATACATCAAGGCGATGCGCGCGGTCGCGAAACCCGCCATCGACGCCTTCAAGCCCGAGGTCATCGTCGTCGCCAATGGCCAAGACGCCAATCAGTTCGACCCCAATGGCCGCCAGCTCGTGACCATGGCGGGATTCCGAGCGCTTGGCGCCGAGGCGCGCGCGCTCGCCGTCAAGCACACGGGCGGCAGGTTGTGCATCGTCCAGGAGGGCGGCTATCAGATGACTTACGCCGCCTTGTGCATGCACGCGACGATCGAAGGATTTCTCGGCCTCGATGCGACCATTCGGGATAAGATGGCGTTCTATCCCGACGATCCTCGCGCCGCCGAAGCCGCCATCGCCGCGATCAAAAAGCTGCGCGCCAAGACCGCCGGACGGCCGCGCGCCTAAACCAAGCGCGGACATTCAGTCGGATATCCAACCGCGCAATCGGCCCAATATTTAGTCGGAGAACGACGTGGATTTCGGTTTCTATCTACCCTGCTATTGGCCGGACACCAGCTATCCCGCCCAGCACATGTACCGCGAGACCGTGGAGGAGGCGAAACTCGCCGAGGACACGGGCTTTACCTCGGTGTCGATCCCGGAACACCATTTCATCAACTATCTGACGCATCCCAGCCCGCTTCTGACCGCCGTGCGCGTCGCGTGCGAAACCAAGCGCGTTCCCATCATCACGGCCTGTTTGGTTCTGCCGTTCTACGACATCCGGCGCCTTGCGGGTGAAATCGCGCAGGCCGATTGCCTGACCAATGGCCGGATCGAGTTGGGGCTCGGACGGGGCGCGTTCCAGTACGAATTCGACCAGTTCAACGTGCCGGTCGCCGAATCGCGCGAACGCTTCGGCGACGCGCTTGCGCTGTTGAAGACGCTTCTGACCGAGGAAGAGGTTTCCTGGGACAGCAAGTATTACAAATTCGGTCCGATCACGATCACGCCCCGGCCGATGACCAAGCCCCACCCGCCGATTTGGATCGCGGCACTCGCGCCCGGCAGCATCAATTGGTGCGTGAAGCAGGGCTATCACATCATGACCACGCCCCTGCGCGATCCCTTCGAAGCCGCTAAGCAACAAGCAAAATCGTTCTTCGATGCGGTCGCCGAAATCGGTCCCGCCGCGCGCAATCAGAAGCTGTCGATGCTGCGCATGTGCTACGTCTCCGAGGACCGCGCCGACATCGCGGAAAAGCTCGAGATGGCGGTCGAGAACCACCGCCGCTTCGTCTGCGTCTTCAACACGCCGGGCCAGGTCAAGCGCGGCGCAATCGTGCCGATTGACGTGGACATCACGCCCGAGGAAGCCGAGAACTCGCTTATCATCGGCACGTCCGAGCAATGCATCGCGAAATTGAAAACCTACGAGACTTTGGGAATCCACAACATGCAGCTCAACATGAACTTCGGCGCCAATCACCGCGACGTCATGCGCTCGGTCGAAATGTTCGCGACCCGCGTCATGCCACACTTCGCCTGACCATGGCCGCCTCCGAACGCGCCCAAGCGCTCCACCGATCGAGCCTCGTCATCGACGGGCTGATCTTCCTATCCGACGGCACGGTCGAACCCATCCGCGCGGGCGGCGCGCACGCGGCCAACGTGACGGTCACGGGCTTCAATACCGATTTCGCCGAGACTTGCGACCAGATGGCCGTGTGGGCCGAGCGGCTGGCGCAACCGGGCTCGCCCTGGCATCTCGTCCGCACGACCGGCGATTTCGAACACGCGCGCGCCGTGGGCAAATTCGGCCTCGTCATGGGCTGGCAGAACATGCGGCCCATCGACGACAAGCTCGCGCGCCTGGCGTTCTTTCACACCCTGGGCCTGCGCGTGATGCAGCTCACCTATAACGAGCGCAATTTCCTGGGCGATGGTTGCATCGAGCCGGGTAATGGTGGCCTGTCGGCGTTCGGCGAGCGGGCGATAGCCGAAATGAATCGCCTTGGGATCGCGGTCGATTTGTCGCATGTGGGCGAGCGCACCACGCTCGATGCCTGCGCCGCCTCCGCCAAGCCCGTTCTCGTCACCCACGCCAACGCCAAGGCGGTGGCGAACGCGCCGCGCAACAAGTCCGATGCGGTCATCAAGGCGGTCGCGGCCACGGGCGGCTTGATCGGCGTCTCGGTGTACGGACCGATGTGTTGGGACGGCCGGTCCACCGCGCGCCCGAGTCTCATGGACTTCATGCGCCACGTCGATCACGTCGCGGGCCTCATCGGGCGGGACAGGCTGTCCTTCGGCACGGATTTTCCGGGCGTCGCCGATTTGGCGAAGGTCGGCGCCATCATCGAAACCACGCTCGCGCGCTATCCGAGTGCCGTGTCGAAATACGCCGAGAATTTCGGCAACGACATCCGCACGCGCTATCTCGCCGATTGCGCGTCGCCCAAGGACCTGCCGAACATGACCGACGCCCTACTCTCCCACGGCTGGTCGGAACCGGAGGTCAGGGGCCTGCTCGGAGAAAATCTCCGCCGCGTGCTGAAGACGATCTGGGGCGCTTGATTCCCTAGGGCACGGCGATCGGCGCCTGGGGCATCACGTAGCGGTATTCCTGCCCCTTGACCGGCGCGGCATGGCAATCCTTGGCCGCGAGCGTGGAATAGCAATAGACCTCGGGCGCGGTCGCGACGATGTCGCGTTTGGCCCAGCCGGAGGCGCGGAGCTCGGATTCCGCTTCGCGCGCGCATGAAGCGGCCAGGACCGCCACCGCAAGCGCAAGCGCGGCGCGGGCGCGCCTCATGAACCGGGCCGGACGACCGTCCGCCCCTTCACCTGGCCCTTGAGGATCGCGGAGGCGAGCGCCGACAAATCGCCGAGACCGACTTCGCTGATCGTCGAATCGAGCGCGTCCTTTGGCAATTCCTTGGCCAGGCGCGCCCAGGCCAGTTCGCGGCGGGGCTTCGGGCACATGACGGAATCGATGCCAAGCAGATTGATCCCGCGCAGCAGGAACGGCAGGACCGTGGTCTTAAGCTCGGCCCCGCCCGCGAGGCCGCAGGAAGCGATGGACGCGCCGTATTTCATCTGCGTGAGCACGTTGGCGAGCGTGTCGCCGCCGACGCTGTCGATTGAGCCCGCGAACCGCTCGGCGCCCAAGGGCCGGGTCGGCGCCGCGCCGATTTCCGCGCGATCGAGGATCGTCTTGGCGCCGAGCGCCTTGAGATAGTCGTGGGTTTCCTTGCGCCCCGTCGAAGCCGCGACCGTATAACCGCGCGCGGCCAGAAGCGCGACCGCGATGCTGCCGACCCCGCCCGCGGCGCCGGTCACCAGAACCTCGCCCGCCGCCGGGGCGAGTCCGCGATCCTCGAGCGCCATGAGGGCCAGCATCGACGTGAAGCCCGCCGTGCCGATGGCCATGGCGCGCCGCGTGTCCAAGCCTTGGGGAACCTTGACCAGCCAATCGCCCTTCACGCGCGCGCGCGTCGAATAGCCGCCCCAATGGGCCTCGCCCACGCGCCAGCCTGTCAGGATGACCTTGTCACCGGCCTTGTAGCCCGCATGGCTCGACGCCTCGACCGTGCCCGCGAAATTGATGCCGGGCACATGCGGATAGGGGCGCCCCAGACGGCCGAGGCCGCTCAGCACCAAGCCGTCCTTGTAGTTGAGGGTCGAGTATTCGACCGCGACCGTCACGTCGCCCTGGGGCAGCGCGTCATCGGCAAGCTCGCGAATGGCGCCTACGACCTTGCCGTCCTTTTCCTCGAGTACGAGCGCCCTGAACATATTTGTCATTGTGTTCCCCGTCTATGCGTTGCGATCGAGCGCGGCGCCTCAGCGCCACGGCTCGAGAATGGTGCAGTAGTTGGCGACGCCGGTGCCGCCCATGTTGAATACGCCCGCCAGTTCCGCGCCGGCGATCTGCATGCCGCCGGCCTCGCCCGCGAGCTGCATGGCGGCAAGCACGTGCATGGACACGCCGGTCGCGCCGATGGGATGGCCCTTGGACTTGAGCCCGCCCGATGGATTGACCGGGAGCTTGCCGGTCTTCTCGGTCCAACCCTCGAGCACGGCGCGCGCGCCCTGGCCGCGCTTGGTCAAGCCCATCGCCTCGTACTGGATGAGTTCGGCGGTGGTGAAGCAATCGTGGATTTCGACGAGATCGAGATCGTCCAGCGTCGCGCCCGCCTCGGCGAGCGCGCGCCGCCAGGCGATCTCGCAACCCTCGAGATAGGTCATGTCGCGGCCGCGCATGGGCAGGAAATCGTTCACCTGCTGTGCCGCGCGCACGAAAATCGCCTTCCGCGCCGTCCCGGCGAAATCGGCGTCCGCCAGCACCAGCGCCGCCGCGCCATCCGACACCATGGAACAATCGGTGCGCTTCAACGGCCCCGCCACCAGCGGATTTTTCTCCGACACCTGGCGACAAAACTCGTAGCCGAGATCCTTGCGCACATGGGCATAGGGATTGGCGGTGCCGTTCTTGTGGTTCTTGGCCGCGATGCGCGCGAGCGCGTCCGACTGGTCGCCGTAGCGCTGGAAATAGAGCTGAGTCAGATGGCCAAACACATGGGCGAAGCTCGGATAATCCTTGCTTTCGTCCTTCACGTAGCTGGCCTTGGTCAGGATGGCGCCCAACTGGTCGACCGGAACCTCCGTCATCTTCTCGACGCCGACGACGAGAACAAGGCGCGCCCGGCGCGCGCCGATGGCGTCGAGACCCGCATGGATCGCCGCCGAACCGGTGGCGCACGCGTTTTCCACCCGCGTCGCCGGCTTGAAGCGCAACGCCGGATCGGCCTGCAGCACGAGCGAAGCGGGAAAATCCTGCGCCATCATGCCGGCGTTGAACAAGCCGAGATAGATCGCGTCGATCTCACCCGCGCCGATGCCCGCGTCCGCGAGCGCACCCGTCGTCACCCGCCCGATCATCGATTCGTAATCTTCGCCTTCGTGCTTGCCAAATGGCATATGCGACCAGCCGACGATGCAAGCCGTCATGCAAATCCCCGTCTTTAACTCTTGTTTCGGAATATTTGGGTTTCGGAATATTCGGCGCCCCGTGGCGCCCGAACGTGCGGCGCACCTTAGCAGACCGCCATTGCCGCCGTCAGCGGGATGCATGGGGCCACCGTCCTGGCAGCCGCGGACCCCGTGTGCTGACAGTTCGCCGTTGTTTATCAAATATTTACCGATAATCGGAATGATGATTTTGGTACAATTTCCGTCCTGGCCCTTGGCCGGTGGCAGGGCCGCGCACCACGCGAGGGTGAGCCCATGGCCGCGACCCGCCTCATCGTTCCCCAATACCGCTTGGTCACCGCCGAGATCCTTTACCGGCGGCCCGACCACCCGGGCCTGTTGCAAAGCTTCGTGTGGCAGACCCGGGACGAGACGCCCGACTACCCGCGACTGCACGAATTTCTCGCCTGGTGGTCGCGCACGCTCGACGGCGCCTTGCATTCGGTGCGTCTTTACACGGGCGAGCGCGCGACCGGCGATTGGCGACCGGCAACCGACTACGTCACCATGCACTGACGCCGGGCACTGACGCCGGGCACAGACGGCCGCGTGCGTCGGCGATTGCGGCCTAGCTCGCGCGCGTGTCGAGGAAGCGCGCGGGCACGCCCATGGGCACGCCCAATCTCTGGCCATCGCGCATGACGATCTGGCCGCGCAGGATGGTCGCAACCGGCCAGCCGGTCAGCTCAAGCCCCTCGAAGGGCGACCAGCCGGATTTGCTTTCGATCCATTCGCGCGCGACCGCGCGCTTGGCCTTCAAATCCACGAGCACGATATCGGCGTCGTAGCCGACGACGAGCCGGCCCTTGCAGGCGATATTGTAGATGCGCTGAGGGCCGTGCGAGGCGAGATCGACCAGGCGTTCGAGCGACAGCCGGCCGCGATGGACGTGATCGAGCATGACGGGCAGAAGCGTTTGCACGCCGGGCATGCCGGAGGGGCTCTGGGGATAGGGCTTGGCTTTTTCCTCGAGCGTGTGCGGCGCGTGATCGGAGCCGAGCACGTCGACGACGCCCGAGGTCACGCCGCGCCACAAGCCTTCGCGGTGGCGCGCCTCGCGGATGGGCGGGTTCATCTGGGCCAGCGTGCCCAGACGGTCGTAGCACTCGGGCGCCGACAGGGTGAGGTGCTGGGGCGTGACCTCGACGGTCGCGATGTCGCGGTGCTCGGCCAGGATCGCGATTTCTTCCTCGGTGGTGATGTGCAGGACGTGAATCTGGCGGCCAAGCTCGCGCGCGATGGCAAGAACGCGCCGCGTCGCGCGCACCGCCGATTCGACGTCGCGCCACTCGCAATGGGCATGCGGCCGGCCCGCCGCCTCGGCTATGTGCCGGCGCTCGTTCATGCGCGGCTCGTCCTCGGAGTGAATCGCGACGCGCCTACGACCCGAGGCCAGCGCGCGGCGTAGCGTCGCGTCGTCGGGCACCAGAAGGTTGCCGGTGGAGGCGCCCATGAAAATCTTGACCCCGCAGCACCCGGGAACGCCTTCGGCCTCGGCCAGCCGATCGACATTGTCCATGGCCGCGCCGACGAAGAAGGCGTGATCGCACCACGCCCGGCCGCGCGCGCGCGCGAGCTTGTCGGCGATTTCGGCGGGCCCGGTGGTGTTGGGGCGGGTATTCGGCATCTCGAACACCGTCGTAACCCCACCCATGATCGCGCCGCGCGTGCCGGATTCGAGGTCTTCCTTGTGCTCGAGGCCAGGCTCGCGAAAATGCACCTGGGTGTCGATCACGCCTGGCAGAACGTGCAGGCCGCGCGCGTCCAGCGTTTGCGCCGCACGCGCGCCCTCGAGCGCGCCGAGCGCCGCGATGCGCCCGCCTCGGATGCCGAGATCGACCGTCTCCACCCCATTGGGCGTGACGGCGCGCCCGCCCGTGATCACGAGATCGTAGCTATCCGTCATATCGCCCCCCGCCCCTCGCGCGGCACATCCGCCAGCGCCTCGAAGGCATCGCCTTCGGGCACGAGACCCAGGATATGCCGCCGGTGCCAAAGCGCATAGAACAACAACGACCACGCGGCAAAGCCGGCGCGCTTGCCGGTCGCACGAAACACCTTGCGCACCGCCTCGGGTCGGCACAACTCGACAATGCCGGGCTGGGCCGCCACGAGCGCGCCCAACCGGCCGCCATGGCGCGCGATCCATTCCGCGACCGGAACCGTGAAGCCGCGCTTGGGCGAAAACGCTTGCGCCGTCGGCACGCGCTCGGCCAGCCATTGGCGCAGCAGCCACTTGCCGCGCCCGTCGCGCACCTTCATGCGGTCGGGCAAGCAAAAAGCGGCCGCCGCGACGGCCGGATCGAGGAAGGGGGTGCGGCCCTCGACGCCATTGGCCATGAGGCAGCGATCGAGCTTGGTCAGGAGGTCGTTCGGCAGCCAATCCGCGACATCGGCGGCTTGCGCGGCTTGCAGGCGCGACCGCCCGCCCGAGGACGCCATCGCCTCGGCGGAAACCACGCCGTCGCGCCAGCCCGTCGCTTCGCGGCGGAGGATGGAAAGGCCGTCGAGCATGCCCCGGCCGCGCATCGCGCGCCCGCCTTGCCACCACGGGCGCATGGCGCTGCGATAACGGCCATAGCCGGCGAACAGCTCGTCGCCGCCCTCGCCCGACAGCACGACCTTGACGCTTTTGCGCGCCTCGAGCGCGAGCTTGAACGTCGGCAGGGTGGCGTAATCGGCGCACGGATCGTCGAGCGCGGCGGCGACGCGCGGCAGAAGGGTCCAGAAATCCGCTTCCTCGAAGGCGATCTCGACATGCTCGGCGCCGAGCGCGCGCGCCACGTTTTGGGCGAGCGCGCGTTCGTCGCGCGCGTGCGTGCCGGGAAATCCGATGGTGAACGCACGCACCGGCCGTGCGTTGAGCCGCGCCATGAGGGCGAGAACGGTCGAGGAATCGACCCCGCCCGACAGGAACATGCCGTACGGCACGTCCGAGCGCTGGTGCACGCCGACGCTGTCCTCGAGGGCGCGGTCGAGGCGCAGAATCGCCTCCGCCTCGCCGATATCCTCCGGGCCGCCTTCGGGCAAGGCGAAGACGCGCCGGCGCTCGACGATGCGCCCCGCCGACACGACGATGGTTTCGCCGGGCAACACGCGCTGGATGCCCTCGAATATCGTGCGCCGTCCGGTGGTGTACTGGAGCTGGACGAGTTCGCCCTGGCGCTGGAGCTCGAGCTTGGCGACCATGAGGCCGGATGAGATCAGCGCCTGCGGCTCCGAGGCGAACGCCAGGCCCATCGTGGTCTCGGCATAGTACAGCGGCTTGATGCCGAAGGGATCGCGCGCGAGCACCAGGCGTCCGCCAGTCGGATCGTGCAGCGCGATCGCGTACATCCCGCGCAAATGCCGCGCGAAGTCGAGGCCGTATTCCTTGTAAAGCTGGAGCGGCGGCTCGCAGTCCGACGCCGTGCGCCAGGCGACCTTCGGCCGCGCGGCCTTGAGTTCGAGGTAATTGTAGATCTCGGCATTGGCGACGAGCGCGGTGCCGTCGGGGCCGAACAGGGGCTGATCCCCGGTCGCAAGATCGATGATCGCCAAGCGGCGCTGCACGAACCCAACATCGCCCGCCGCATAGCGCCCCTCGCCGTCGGGCCCGCGATGCACCAGTGCCGCCGCCAAGCGCTCGAGCACGCCCGCGTCGGGCGCGCGGCCGTTCGTCGTCATCAGTCCGGCGATACCGCACATCAGCGCGCAACCCGGTCGAAGAAGGCCCGGTACCGCGCGACCACCGCTTGTTCGGTGAAATCCGCCTCGTAGGCTTTCCGCCCCGCCGCCGCAAGGCTGTCGCCGAGCGCCCGGTCGGCGAGCACGCGCCCGAGGGCGCCGGCCAGCCCGCCCGCGTCGTCGGGGGCGACCAGAAGCCCCGTGCGTCCGTCCTCGATCAAGGCAGCCGGGCCCGTCGCGGCGGCGGCGACGACCGGCCGGCCGTGCGCCCAGCCTTCGATCACGACATTGCCGAGCGGCTCGTGGCGCGAGGGGCAGACGAGGATATCGGCCGCCGCCAGAAGCGCCGCGCCGTCGCGCCGCCAGCCGAGGAAGCGCACGCGCGCCGCCACGCCCATGCGCCGCGCGCGCGCCGCGAGCATGGCGCCCAGCGGCCCCTCGCCCGCGATCCACAAATGCACGCCCGGCAGGCGCACCATGGCGTCGATCAGGACGTCGAACGCCTTGTTCTCGTGCAAGCGGCCGAGCGCGAGCAGCAGCTTTGCGCCGGCGGGCACGCCGAGGCTCGCGCGGTCGGTGGGCGGCTGGGGCTCGGCGTCGACGAAATTGGGCAAATAGTGCGCGCGTTCCGCTGGCCAGCCTTGGGCGACGATCCAGTCGCGGATGGCGCGCGTATTGCCGGCGAGGTGATCGCAGGTGCGGAAATATTTCAAGTCGTAATAGCCGCCCAGGCGCCCGACATGGACGAAATCGCCCTTGGGCACCGCGCGCGCGGCGCGACTCATCCACGACAGCACGATATCGGGCTTGAAGGCGGCGATCGCGCGCTTCAACGCCGGGCGGGTGCGGAAATCGAACGGGCCGCCGAATTCGAGTTCGACCGGATCGATGCCGGCCGCCCGCAACAACGCCGCCCGTCCCGCCTCGCGGCGAATGACGACGCGCTGCACGAGCCCCGCGCGCGCGAACGCGACCGTCAGGCGCTCGAAAAAACTCTCGGCGCCGCCGTGGCGGCCGCCGGCCATCGCCTGCAGGAGCCGCGTCATTGGCGTTCGAGCCGCGCCTTGAGATGGGACAGCAAGGGATAGAGGCCCGCGAACAGTGCAATCAGGAAGCCGTAATAGCCCTCGCGGTAGCCCTTGCGGGTCACGTAGCACTTGTAGAAGCGCGAAAACAGGCGCCGCAGATTGCCCCCGAACGTACCGAGCTTGCCGCTGGCGCGCAGGTCGCGCGCTTTCGCCGTGGTATAGCGGTCGAGCCGGCGGATCATGTCGGAGATGTCGCGGTCGACGTAATGGACGAGGGGTTCGACAAGCCGCATGCGCGCGCCGCGCAATTCGGTCGCCGGATGGATGTTTTGCGCCCCCCAGGTCTTGGCCCCCTTGGCGAACAGGCGCGCGGTCGCGCTCGTGCCCCACGAACCGCCCCAGCCGTGGCGAACCAGGCGGTCGCCGACGTAATTGTCCACCGGAACCAGAAAATGCCCGTACGGCGCGGAAGCCAGGCGGGCGCGAATTTCCCCGGCCAGCGCCGGCGTCGCGCGCTCGTCGGCATCGACCTCGAGAATCCAATCGCCCGAGCACGCGTCGATTCCGGCATGGCGGCGCGGACCCTCGATGGGCCAGGCGCCCTCGACGATCTTGTCGGCGCGGCCTTCCGCGATCGCGCGCGAGCCGTCGGTGCAGCGGTCGAGCACGACGACGACCTCGTCCGCAAAGCGCACGCTGGCGAGGACCGCGGCCAATTGCGCCGCCTCGTCATGGGCGACGACGAGCGCGGACAAACGCGGCGCGGGTGTCCCGGTCATCGCGCGCCGCCCTCGCGCCGCCACAGCGCGCGCGCGCCGATCTCGACCGCCTCGACCGTGAGCGAACCCATGAGCGTGCCCGTGGTGCGATGATCGTAACCGGGCCGGCCGACCAGTTCGTCAAAGCTTTCCGGCGTGCGCACGGCTTCACCGCACGGGCCCCAGGGCCGATAGAGCCGGTCCTTGCTCGGCCCGAACAGGCCGAGCGTGCGCACGCCCGATGCTGCCGCGAGGTGCATGGTGCCCGAATCATTGCCGACGAAAAGCGCCGTGCGCCGCAAACATTCGTGCGCCGTCAGCAAATCGAGCCCGGTCATGAGATCGATCGTACGCCCGGCCGGCAGCGCCGCAAACAGCACCTCGGCCCGCGCCCGGTCCTCGGCCGCGCCGAACACGGCGATGCGCCCGCCGGGCAGAATGCCGTTCGGTCCCGTAAGCCGCAGGGCAAGCTCGGCGAAATGTTCGATGGGCCATTCCTTGCCGCGCCAATTGGCCACCGGCGCGAGCGCGAGGACGGGCGGCCCATCGGGCACCAGGCGCGCGGCTTGCGCCCAATGCTCGGGCGCGGTCCAAAGGCGTGGGCCTGGCGGCTCGGTTAGACCCGCGACGCGCGCGAGTTGCTCGACCACGTGACCCTCGTGGCTCTTGGAGGTTTTCACGGCACGCGCGCGGGTCCACACCAGATAGGCGACGAGCGAGCCGCGCAAATCGACGACGCGGCTCCAAGGGCGCAGAACGGCGTAGGCCCATAGCTTCAACCAATGGCCGCCATCCTTGCGTTTCCGCATCACGACGATGCGGTCGAGGCGCGGCACGGCGGCGAACAGGGGTGCCGCGAGCGGACCGCACGCGACCGTGAAGCGCGCGCGCGGCAGGGTGTCGAGGAGATGGGCCAGGACGCCCGTCGATAGAATGGCGTCGCCGATGCGCGTGCCGGTGACGAACAGCACCCTCATCCCCAGTGCATCTCGAAATCCGAGGCGGCCTCGGCCCAGCTCCGGCCCCGTTGCATGGCGCGCGCGGCATTGCTCATGCGTCTGTAGGTGGCCTCGTCGCCGAGCAGGCGCAAGGCCGCCATGGCGAAAGCATCGTCGTCCGCATGGGCGAAGCCGGTCGCATTGTGCGCGATGCGCTCCCGCGCGGCGCCGCGCGGCCGCACGACGGCGGGCAGGCCGCACGATTGCGATTCGCCGACGGTGTGGCAATAAACATCGCTCGCATGGCCCGGATGCAGGTGAACACGCGCCGCGCGGAACGCCTCGGCCATCGCCGGATCGGCCAAGGGCTTCTTCACCATGACATTCGCGCCGACGGCCGCCTTGACGATGGCCGCCACGCGAGCGAACGCGGGTGCGACGGGCTCGCCGCGCCCGGCCTTCTCGAGCGCGGCCGAGTACAGATGCAATTCCGCGCGCGGAAGAATGGGATGAACTTTCTCGCGCCACAACTCGACCAGCCAATCCACGCCGTGCAGCGGGTGCGCGGTCGCAATCGCGCGCGGCGGATCGGCGGGCTCGGGAATGGCCTCGACCAGGAAGGGCGCATCAAGCCCAGGTGGAATCAACGCGAGGCGCAAGCGGTCCAAGTTCTCGAAGCCGTCGCTGTGCGACCGGCTCATGAAAACGACGATGGGCTTTTTCGTCGCCAGCCACGCGCGATGGGGCGAATCTCCGAGATAGGACGCGGCGCCCGACAGCCAGATCATGCGCTTGCGCGCCTCGGGCACGAAGTTCAGGAGTTCGGCTTTGCGAAAGGCGATCAGCGCGTCGGTTTTGGGCGGGCGCGCGCCGGTCCAGCCCGCCCAATGCGCGCCATCGACGACGCCCGGCTGCAAGGCGCGGTTGAAGACATGCACGTCATGGCCAGATTTCGCGAGCGCGCCGGGCAGGAGAGCGAAGGATTTTTCCGCCGCGCCCAAGGGCATCGTCGCGGGCGAAGCCCCGTCGAAGGCTATCGAATCGTCGATCAGCGTGATGTGCATGGCCGCACTCTAGCCGCCCCGCGCGCCAGAACGCCAGCATGGCATCTCGCCTCCGCGCCGGCGCGGCATGTCGCCCGCACCGTGCGGCGGAAAGCGGGGACTTGCCTCGGACGAACCGCCATTCCACCTTTGGTTCGTGCCCGGGCTTTGGTTCGTGCCTGGGCTTTGGTTCGTGCCTGGGCTTTGGTTCGTGCCCGGACCAAGTGCCCGGACTCCTTCGCAGCGCCCGATGGGAAAATCGCCCGCCATGACCCACGTCGCCCGTCTCGCCTCGCGCGCATTGCTCGCCATCTCGGGCGAGGAGGCGCGCCCATTCCTTCAGGGCCTCGTGTCCAACGATGTCGGCAAGGTCGGAGAGTCGCGCGCGATTTACGGCGCGCTTCTGACCGCCCAGGGTAAATACCTCCACGATTTCTTTCTCGCCGAGCGCGCAGGCGTCCTGCTGCTCGATTGCGAGCAAGCGCGGCGCGACGATCTCAAGCGCCGCCTGACTATCTACAAGCTGCGCGCCAAGGCCGCCATCGCAGCGGAGGACGGCCTTTGCGTCTGGGCGCTGTGGGGCGAAGGGGCGCTCGCGCGCCTGGGATTTTCCGGCTCCGAGAAGGCCGGACATGCGCGACCCTTCGCCGGCGGCATCGCCTTCGTCGATCCGCGCCTGGCGGCCTTGGGCGCGCGCGCGCTGTTGCCCGCGGGCGCGGAGAATGATTTGGCGTCGTCGGGGTTCGCGGTGTGCGCCGAGGGCGAATACGACCCCTGGCGCCTCGCCCACGGAGTGCCCGATGGCAGCCGCGATCTCGAAATCGAAAAATCCATCCTGCTCGAGAGCAATTTCGAGGAATTGAACGGCGTCGATTTCGACAAGGGCTGCTATATCGGCCAGGAATTGACCGCGCGCACGAAGTACCGGGGCCTCGTGAAAAAGCGGTTGTTCCCGGTCGAAATCGAAGGCGACGCGCCCGCGCCAGGGTCCGAGATCACGCTCGCAGGAGCCGATATCGGCACCATGCGCAGCGCCAAGGGCGGGCGCGGCCTTGCCCTGCTGCGCCTCGATGCGGCCCTTGGCGGCGAGATTCTGGAATCGGCCGGCGCGCGCCTCAAGCCGATCAAGCCCGAATGGCTGAAGCTGCCCGCGGAATCGGAGGGCTAGGCGAAGTTCGTCCGCTCATACATCGCGTTCGGTCGCGGCCAGCGCGGCTTGCGCCGCCGCCAGGCGCGCGATGGGCACGCGGAAGGGCGAACACGAAACATAGTCGAGCCCCACCGTCTCGCAGAAACGAATCGAGGCCGGATCGCCGCCATGCTCGCCGCAAATGCCGAGCTTGAGATCGGGCCGCGTCTTCCGGCCCCGTTCGACGGCGATCGCGATGAGCTCGCCCACGCCCGCCTGGTCCAGGGTGACGAAGGGATCCTGTTCGACGATGCCCTGGCGCCGATAGGCGTCGAGGAAATTGCCCGCGTCGTCGCGGCTCAGGCCGAACGTCGTTTGCGTCAGATCGTTGGTCCCGAAGCTGAAGAATGCCGCGCTTTCGGCGATCTCGCCCGCACGCAGCGCCGCGCGCGGCAACTCGATCATGGTGCCGACCGAATATTCGAGCGTCTCGCCCGTGGCCTTGCGCACCTCCACGGCCACCCGGTCGATCACGGCCTTCAAGATGTCGAGTTCCTTCTTGGTCGCGACGAGGGGCACCATGACCTCGGGCGCGACGGCGGCGCCCGATTTGCGTCGGACCTCGATCGCCGCCTCGAAAATCGCGCGCGCCTGCATCTCGTAGATTTCCGGATAGCTGATGCCGAGCCGGCAGCCGCGATGGCCGAGCATGGGATTGGTTTCTTGCAGGCGCTGGGTGCGCTGGCGCACCGCGTCCACGCCCACGCCCGCCGCCTCGGCGACCGCCGCCATCTCGGCCTCGCCGTGGGGGAGGAATTCGTGCAAGGGCGGATCGAGTAGGCGAATGGTCACCGGCAATCCGGCCATGACCTCGAACAGGCCAACGAAATCCTCGCGCTGCATGGGCAGCAATTTGTCGAGCGCGCGCCGCCGCCCGGCCTCGTCGGCGGCGAGGATCATTTCGCGCATCGCGACGATGCGCGAATCGTCGAAGAACATGTGCTCGGTGCGGCACAGCCCGATGCCCTCGGCGCCGAAGCGCCGCGCGGCGCGCGCGTCCTCGGGCTGATCGGCGTTCGCGCGCACCTTCAAGCGCCGCACCTTGTCCGCCCACGCCATGACGGTCGCGAAATCCCCTGTCAGTTCCGGGCGGATCGTCGCAACCGCGCCCAGCATCACCTCGCCCGTGCCGCCGTCGATGGTGATGCGGTCGCCCGCGCGCACGACCGTCTTGCCGATGGTCATGGCGCCCTTGGCGTAATCGATGCGCACCTCGCCCGCGCCGGCGACGCAGGGCCGGCCCATGCCGCGCGCGACCACGGCCGCGTGGCTGGTCATGCCGCCGCGCGCGGTCAGGATGCCCTTGGCCGCATGCATGCCGTGAATGTCCTCGGGACTGGTTTCGGTGCGCGCGAGAATGACCGCCTCGCCCTTGTCCGCCCGAATCTCGGCCTCGTCGGCATTGAAGACCACCACGCCCGAGGCCGCGCCCGGCGACGCGGGAAGGCCTTTCGTCAGGACATGGCGCGGCGCATCGGGATCGAGGCGCGGATGGAGCAATTGGTCGAGCGCCGAGGGATCGATGCGCCCCAGGGCCTCGCGCTCGCCGATCGTACCCTCGGCCACGAGATCGACCGCGATCTTGAGCGCGGCCTGGGCCGTTCGTTTGCCCGCGCGCGTCTGCAACATCCAGAGCTTGCCCTTCTGGACGGTGAACTCGATGTCCTGCATGTCGCGGTAATGGCTCTCGAGCCGCGCTTGGATTTGGATGAGCGCGGCGAACGCCTCGGGCATCGCCTCTTCCATCGAGAGGCGCTTGCCCGTGCCGCGCTCGGCCTTGGTCAGGGGTCGCGGCGTGCGAATGCCCGCCACCACGTCCTCGCCCTGGGCGTTCACCAGAAACTCGCCGTAGGGCTGCCGTTCGCCGGTCGAGGGGTTGCGGGTGAAGGCGACGCCGGTCGCACAATCCTCGCCCATATTGCCGAACACCATGGCTTGGACGCTGACCGCCGTGCCCCAGTCCTCGGGAATGTCGTGCAGGCGGCGATAGGTGATCGCGCGCTGGTTCATCCACGAACCGAACACGGCGCCGAGCGCGCCCCAAAGCTGGGCGCGCGGGTCCTCGGGAAAGGGCGCGCCCAGTTCCTCAAGCACCTTCGCCTTGTAGGCGGCGACGAGCGCCTTGAGCGCGCCCTCGTCGAGTTCGGTGTCGAGGGTGACGCCGCGCTCGTCCTTGGCTTGGTCGAGCAATTCCTCGAAGCGGTAATGTTCGACGCCGAGCACGACACCGGAATACATCTGGATGAAACGTCGATAGGAATCATAGGCAAACCGTCCGTCGCCCGAGCGCGCGGCGAGACCCGCGACGGTCGCCTCGTTAAGGCCGAGATTGAGCACGGTATCCATCATCCCCGGCATGGAGGCGCGCGCGCCCGACCGCACCGAAACGAGCAGCGGATTGGCCGCGTCGCCAAACCGCGCGCCGATCACGCGCTCGATTTCCACCAGCGCCGCGGCCACCTCGCTCTCGAGCTTGGACGGATAGCTCCGCCCATGGGCGTAGTAATACGTGCAAACCTCGGTGGTGATCGTGAAGCCGGGCGGCACCGGCAAACCGATGGCGCTCATCTCGGCGAGATTGGCGCCCTTGCCCCCCAGCAGGGCGCGCATGTCCGCCCGCCCCTCGGCGCGGCCATCGCCGAAGCCATAAATCCATTTGGCCATCTCTAGCCCTCGACCTTGGAGAAATCGGCGACCCGGTTCATGGTCGTGCGAATCTGCGAGAGTAGGCGGAGGCGGTTCGGGCGCGCCACGGCGTCGTCCGTGTTGACCTTCACCTTGTCGAAAAACAGATCGATGGGCCTCCGCAACCGCGCGAGGCGGGTCATGGCGCCCTCGAAATCCTCCGCGATCAGCGACCGATCAAAAAATTGAACTGTGCTCTCCATCTCCTGACGCAACGCATCCGCCTCGACAGCCAGAAGCTGCCCGGGATGGACCGGCTGGTCGTATTTGACCTTGTCCTTCTTCTCCTCGATGGCAACGATATTGGCCGCGCGCTTGTAGGCGACGAGAAGATTGGCGCCGTCGTCCGTGGCGAGAAATGCGCCCAGCGCGTCCACGCGCGCGAGCAGGCGCACGAGATCGTCCTCGTCGCCGAGCGCGAAGACGGCGGTGACGAGATCGTGGCGCACACCCTTCTCGCGCAAATGCACCTTCAATCGGTCGGCGAAGAATTCGAGCACTTGGCCGGAAATCCTATCGGACCGCGAATCGCGCGCCGGGACGCGCCGCGCGGGTTCCGACCCTTGCGATTCCAGCAAGACCGTCGTCAGCGAGTCTCGGGACTCCGGCACCGATTCGGAAAGTTCGAGCGGATAGAGCGACAGAGCCGTCCGAACGATCGCGCCCAGCGGCAATCGGATGTGGTTTTCGAGTATCAGGCGAATGACGCCCAGGGCCGCCCGGCGCAGCGCGTAGGGGTCCTTCGAGCCCGTGGGTCTTTCGTCGATGGCGAAAAACCCGGTCAAGGTGTCGAGCTTGTCGGCGAGCGCCAACGCGACCGAGACGGGCGCGCGCGGGCAGCGGTCGTCGGGCCCGCGCGGGGCGTAATGCTCGGCGATGGCATCGCCAATCGCCGCGCTTTCGCCCTGATGGAGCGCGTAATAGCGGCCCATGACACCTTGGAGTTCGGGAAACTCGCCGACCATGCCGGTCGTGAGATCGGCCTTGGCGAGCAGGGCCGCGCCACGAACCTGGTCGCGGCCCGCGCCCGGAACATGGGCGCAAAGATCCGCTGCCAGCGCCGCCATGCGCTCGACCTTGGCGCCGAGCGTCCCGAGCTTGGCGTGGAAGACGATCTTGGCCAAAGCCGGCACTCGGTCGCCGAGCGCGATTTTGCGATCCTGGTCCCAAAAGAACTTCGCGTCCGAAAGCCGCGCGCGCAGCACGCGCTCATTGCCCGCGACGATGGCGGTCCCGCCATCCGTCGTGGTCGTATTGGCGACGACGAGGAAGTTTGGCGCCAGCGCGCCGTCGGCGGCAAGCAGGGAGAAATATTTCTGGTGCGCGCGCATCGATGCCGTCAGCACCTCGGGCGGCAAGGCCATGAACCGCCCATCGATCGAACCCATGAGCACGACCGGCCATTCGACGAGGCCCGTGACCTCGTCGAGCAGGGCCTTGTCGTCCTTGACTCCGAGGCCCGCCTCCCCGGCGCCCTCCGCGCATTGCCGCGCGATTTCCGCGCGCCGCTCGGCCGGATCGAGCATGACCTTGGCGGCCAAGAGTTTCGCCGCGTAATCGGCGAAGTCGCAGACCTCGAAGGCATCGGGCGCCAGGAATCGGTGGCCCCGCGTGGCCGCGCCAAAGGTACAGCCCAAGGCCGAACCGGACACCGGCCCACCCGCAAAGACGCAAAGAATCGAATGGACGGGTCTGACCCAGCGCGCCGCTCCGCCGCCCCAGTGCATGGATTTGGGCCAGGGCAAGGCCGCCATCGCTTCGGCCAGAAGCGCGGGCAGAACCTCGCTTGTCGGGCGCCCCGCGCGCTTCACCGCGTGAAAATACACCTTCGCCTTGCCGACCTCGCGCACCTCGCATTGCCCGACCGAATCGAGTCCCGCCGCTTTGAGGAAACCCTGGATCGCCTGGGGCGGGGCATCGGTGCGCGGGCCTTTTTTTTCCTCGATCGTATCGGGTTGTTTTTCCGGCAGGCCGTCGACGACGAGGGCCAGGCGGCGCGGTGTTGCGAAGGCGCGCGCGGAGGTGAAAGCCAGTCCCGCTTCCTTCAGCTTCGCCGCGACGAGGGCGCGCAAATCCTCGGCCGCGCGTGCCTGCATGCGCGCGGGAATTTCCTCGGACAGGATTTCGAGCAGCAGTTCCGCCATGGCCTAGGCGCTTGCGCTTTCGGTCTTGCCTTGGCTCGCGACCCAGGCTTCGCAGCAGCCCTTGGCGAGGGCGCGCACGCGGGCGATATGGGATTGGCGCTCGGTCACGCTGATGACGCCGCGCGCCTCGAGCAAATTGAACAGATGGCTCGCCTTGATGCACTGGTCGTAGGCCGGCAAGGCCAGCTTCGCGGCGAGCAAAGCCCGGCACTCGTCCTCGGCGTCCTTGAAGTGGCGCAACAACGCCTCGACATTCGCGTGCTCGAAGTTATAGGCGGAGAACTCGATCTCATTCTGCTTGAAGATCTCGCCATAGCTCGTACCGGAATCGTTGAAAGCCAGGTCATAGACGTTCTCGACGCCCTGCACGTACATGGCGAGACGTTCGAGGCCATAGGTGAACTCGACGGAAACCGGATCGCAGTCGATGCCGCCGACCTGCTGGAAATAGGTGAACTGCGATACCTCCATGCCGTCGCACCACACCTCCCAGCCCAAGCCCCAGGCGCCGAGGGTCGGGCTTTCCCAATCGTCCTCGACGAAGCGGATATCGTGCGCGGCGGAATCGATGCCGATCTCCGCGAGACTGCCGAGATAGAGCGCTTGCGCGTCCTCGGGCGACGGCTTGAGGATCACTTGGTACTGATAGTAGTGCTGCAACCGGTTCGGGTTCTCGCCGTAGCGGCCATCGGAGGGCCGGCGCGAGGGCTGCACATAGGCCGCCTTCCAGGGTTTTTTCCCCAGCGCGCGCAAGGTGGTCGCCGGGTGAAAGGTGCCCGCCCCGACCTCGACATCGTAGGGCTGAAGGATGAGGCAGCCCTGGCGCGACCAATAGAGGTGCAGGCGCAGGATCAAGTCCTGAAACGACAGCTTTGCCGCGGATGTTTCGGTCATGGGGACGCGGGTTCGGGGGCGGTGGCGCGGCCGGACAGTAGGCCGCACCCGAAGGCCAGGCAAGGCCGGAAACCCCGCGCTGCGCCCCTCAAAACGCTCTCAACGCGAGAGAAACAGGCAATCGCGCCGGCCGCAGGGCTGCGTGCCCGCCACATAGATGCCGCAGCGCGAACATTCGACCATTTCCGCCTTGGGCTTGAGCGCCTGGGAACGCAGGCGATTGAGCTCGTCCTCGTGGCGCGCGCGCACGCTCTCGATGCGCTTGTGAACCCGGTAGCCGAGCCAGACGGCGGCGCCGACGGCAAGCAACAAAAGAATCTTCCCGAGGCTCAACATGGCCGCGCCGCCATGGCCGTCACAGCCCGAACCGCGCCCAGGCGAGGCGGTCCTCGAGCGCGTCCAGCGCGCCGTCGATCCAGCGTGCGTCCGGCGCGCCGCCGAATGCGCCCGTGTCTTGGCGAAGAAGGCCGCGCAGGAAGCTCCGCTCCGCGCGCACCGTGCGAAAACGGATGGCGGCGCCAAAGCGTTCGCGCATCGTGCTTTTGAGCTCGCCCAGGCCGTCGATAAGGCCGAGCTCGAGCGCGCGGGCGCCGGTCCAGAATTCGCCGCTGAACAGCTCCTCGTCGGGCGCCCGCAATTTGCGGCCACGCCGGGCGCGCACCGCGTTGCGGAATTGGGCATGGACCGCGCCCTGGAGGGCGCAAAGACGCGCCACGTCCTCGGCTTTTTCCGGCCGGAAGGGATCGAGGATGGACTTCTTCTCGCCCGCGGTGTGCACGCGCCGCTCGATGCCGAGCTTGGCGATCAAATCGACAAGGCCGAAGCCCGAATAGATGACGCCGATGGAACCCACGATCGAGCTTTCATCGGCGAAAATCTCGTCGGCGGCGAGCGCGAGCCAGTAGCCGCCCGACGCCGCCAGATCCTCGGCGAAGGCGATGACCGGCACGCCCTTCTCGGCGGCCAGGGACCGGATGCGCTTGTGAATGAGCGAGGATTGCACCGCCGCCCCGCCCGGGGAATTGATCGCCAGGGCGACGGCCTTGAGATTGCGCGTCTTGAAGGCGCGTTCGAGCGCCTCGTCGAGGGCCCAAAGATTGAGTCCGCGCCGCCCGGGCGCGCCCTGCCCGATGATGCCGGCAAGGCGCACCACGGCAATAATGGGCGGGCCCGCCCGCCACGCCGTCAGTCGTCCAAGTACGTCGCGCCACGCCATGATCGGCGCAACCTTAGTGCGCGCGCCGTCCCCTGCCAATCGCGCCCGCGAGGTCGAGTGCAGCGCCCGCGCGCAAGATGTCCTCGGCCCCTTGGGTATAGGCGCCGTCCGCCTGGTGCAGAACAAGGCCGGGTGCGACCGCGACGAGGCCGCGCGCGCCCTTCCATGCCTGGACGAGCACGCGTTTGGCCGGGGTGCCGGATTTGGGCCACAAGGGAAACACCACGCCGGAGCCAAAACCGGAACGCAAATGGGCAAGGATGTCGTCGAGCCGGTCGGCGCGATGGACGAGCGTGAAACTGCCGCCCGGAGCGAGCGCGCGGCGCGCGCAGGCGATCCAGGCTTCGAGCGTGCCCGGGCCGTCCTCGACATTCGCCGCGGGCGCCTGGCCCGGACGCCCCATATCGGCGCGCGCAGCCGAGAGATGGGGCGGATTGGCCATGGCATGATCGAAACCGCCGAGCGCGCGCGGCGCGCGCGTCACGTCGCCGACCAAAACCTCGATGCGCCCGGCGAAGCCGTTGAGCGCCGCGTTCGCCCGCGCAAGCTCGCACGCTTGCGCGTCGCGCTCGATTCCCGTGATCCGGCAGCCGGACACGCGCCGGGCCAGGCACAAGGCCGCCGCTCCCACACCGAGGCCGAGTTCGAGCACGCGCTCGCCCGCGCGCGCGGGCACGGCGGCGGCCAGGAACACCGGATCGATCGCGCTGCGGTAGCCGCGCGCGGCCTGGTTCATGCGGACGGCGCCGCCGAGCAGCGTATTCTCGCGGAGCGCCCCCATCGCGCCCGCGCCGTCGTCTGCGTTACTGTCCCGTCCGGCCAATCGACCGCTCCCGCCCTCGAGGTGTTCCGCCATGCGCTTGCTCATCGCCGCCGCGTTTCTGGTTTTCGCCGCTTCCGCTTCCGCCCAGGAAGCAAAGCCCAGCCCGCGCATCATGGGCGGCTTTGTCTCGGGCCGGGAATACATGGACATGGACGGCCTGGAGAAGAGCGCCTATGTGCGCGGCCTGTTCGACGGCATTTTCCTCGCCCCCGCCTTCGGCGCCAAGAACGAGGACGTCGATTGGCTGCTGGCATGCACGGGCCAGATCGGCATCGATGAGTTCCGCCGTTACCTGTTCGAGTATATCCGCCAGCGCGACGATCTCTGGGCCAATCGCAGTCCGGCCAAGATGTACCGCGCCGCCCGCGATCTCTGCCAGGCCAAGGCCAAGGCGCCCTAGGACTTCGTGCCCCACCGCGCGCCCAATTACCACGGCGCCCGGTCGGGCGAGAGCGAAGCGAACCCGCATTCGCGCATGAGCCGCCGGGCGCGCGAATAATCCTCGTCCGCGACCATGACCCGCTGGGCGATCGCCATGACGGAGCCCTCGATCAGGCTGGTGTGACGGTCGAACACGAAGGATTCGATGTCCTCGGCCGCAAGCATGGCGACGGCCCAGGAAATCGTCACCGGGTCCGTGGTCCGCAGCAATTCGCGCATCGACCGATCTCCCGGGATTTTTGCCTGAAATCCGTCGGCGGTTTCGCCGCGCTTCGCCATCTTCCGGCACGCTTGACCGGGGGCGGAGCCGCGACCATTCTCGCGCCCATCCATAGCCGAAATCGAGGAGAAACCAGTTGGCGGTCGTCGTCAAACTCGACACCGAGCTGGCCAAGGGCGGCCGCGCGGGACTCGATCGCCTCCAAGCACTGGTGGCGCACGACATGCGGCGCGTGAACGAGCTCATCCTCGAACGGATGAAAAGCCCGGTTGCGTTGATCCCCCAATTGGCCGGCCACATCATCGCCGCGGGCGGCAAGCGCCTGCGCCCGGTGCTCACCCTCGCCTCGGCCCGGCTGTGCGGCCATCGCGAGGACCGCCACATCAAGCTCGCGGCCTGCGTCGAATTCATCCACACGGCCACGCTGCTGCACGACGACGTGGTGGATGAAAGCGATTTGCGCCGGGGGCTTGCGACGGCGAACGCCGTTTGGGGCAACAAGGCGAGCGTGCTGGTCGGCGATTTTCTGTTCAGCCGATCCTTCGAGCTCATGGTCGAGGACGGCTCGCTCGCCGTGCTCGCCATTCTCTCGCGCGCCTCCGCCATCATCGCCGAGGGCGAGGTGGCGCAGCTCATCACCGCGAACGACACGGCGACCAGCGAACAAGCCTATCTCGAAGTCATCGAATCGAAGACCGCCGCGCTTTTCGCCGCCGCCTGCCGCATCGGCGCCGTGGTGGCCGATCGGCCCAAGGCCGAGGAAGACGCGCTGTACGGCTACGGCCTCAATCTCGGCATCGCCTTCCAGCTCGTCGACGACGTGCTCGACTTCGCGGCCCAGCAGGCGGCGCTCGGCAAGGCGGTGGGCGACGACTTCCGCGACGGCAAGATCACCCTGCCCGTCATCCTGGCCTTCCGCCGGGGCGACGAGGCCGAGCGCGGATTCTGGCGGCGCACGCTCGAGGACATGGACCAGAAGGACGGCGATCTCGAACGCGCGATCATGCTCATGGAACGGCACGGCTCCTTGCGCGACACCATCGAGCGCGCCCGGCATTACGGCGCGGTTGCCCGCGACGCGCTCGGCATCTTCCCCGACGGCGCGGAGAAGCAAGCCCTGCTCGGCGTCATCGATTTCGCCATCGAGCGCGCCTTTTAGGCGGCGTTGCGCGCCTCGCCCGGCGCGGGTTATATAGCGCCGCCCCGAGGGGCAGGCTCCGGAGTGTAGCTCAGCCTGGTAGAGCACCACGTTCGGGACGTGGGGGCCGGAGGTTCAAATCCTCTCACTCCGACCATTTCTTTCGGCCCATCCCGACATTGGCCGCGCCTATTCGGCGATCGTCGCCGGCAAATTGTTCTTAAGCGCGCATTCCGCGTAACGCAGGTACATATGGTGGGCCTCGAGCGCGGCCTCCGCGTTCACGACCACGGTGCGCTCGTTCAACATAGCCAGGACCTGAACGAGATTGGCCGCAAACTCCCCGATGTTCGCAAAATTCTTGCGATCGAGCGCGTTCGCGAAATCATCGCCTCGCCAAACCTTGCCCTTGAGCCGCCGCGCCAGCGTTGCCTTTGCCTCGGCCAATTCCTTGTCTACACTCGCGATATCCGCTTTTGCCGTATCGCGCATGTCAACAAGCACCACGCGCGGCGTGACGCCCCAGTCGACCGCAACCCGGTCGCGCAACACCTGTAAGCCAGATTCGCGGAGCGTGGCGTCCAGCGCGATGCCGTAAGAGGCATAATAGCCGAGCGACCTATCCGTCGAGCGTTCGAGATGGCGCAAGCATAGGGCATGCGCGTCCGGAATCGGCTTCGAGGACTTGAGATAAAGAAGCATGGGATGGCCGTGGGGATGCGGGCTCGGCGGCAATTCGATCACCTGCGCACGCGCGTCCGCGACGAAGAGGGCCAGGGCCGCGATAAAACAATACGCAATTATCGACTTCATAAACCCATCCCCCTCTCTTTGGCGTTTTCGGGACTCGTTTTATCACCCGGTCAAAGGCGATGAAACGAGGCCCGCGCCATCGGCGGATGGGGCGCCGTGCGCATCGAGCGCGGAAAATCCGCGGCACCGGGCTACTCCGCGCCGCTTTCAGCCGTCACCGCGTCTGAATCTTGCGTGCCGCCTCTGGGCCTTGCATGAGGGGTGGCACGCAAACCTCAAGGAACGACCGCGACGTGCTCGAAGCCGCCCGCGCGCCCCGGATCGGCGGCGGCGGCAATGGCCTCGTTCACCTGCTCAAGCGGGAAGCGCCGCGCGCGCAGGGGCGTCATGTCGATCGCGTTCGCGCCGATCAGACGGAACAGCTCGCGCGGGACCCAGCGCGGAAACCACGCCGAGCCGCGCACCACGAGTTCGCGCATGAGGAATTCGCCGTAGCTGAAGGCAAGATCGCCGCGGGGCCCGCCGACGAGCACCGCCTGGCCGCCGCGACGAAGCGCCAAGGCCGCGTGCCGCACCATCGTCGTATCCGCGCCGGGGCCGAGACATTCGACCAATATTTCCGCATGGCGCACGGTGTCGCGGATGCGCGCCTCGTCCTCGGGCGCGCCGGTCGCCGGCACCGCCACCACGCGCTTGGGCGCGATGCCGACCAGGCGCGCGAGCACGTCCGTGCGTCGGCCAAGCGCGTAAATCGTCCCCGCCCCCATGGCGAGCGCGACCATGACCGCGCACACGCCGAGAATGCCCGTGGCGCCGGTGACGATGACGCCGCGCCCCGACTCGAACCCGCCGCGCCGCAAGGCTTCATAGGCCGTGCCGAAATGCCCCGTGCGGGTGAGCAGGGCCGGATCGACCGCCGAGGCGGGCCCCAGCGGGATCGCGCATTCGGCGGGATAGATTGCTTGCTCGGCAAAGCCGCCATCGGGCCATTCGGCAAGAAGCGGCGCCGTGTCGGCGGCAAAGCCGAAATAGCCGATGAAGGCGCCGGCGGCCGGTCCCGTCACGTTGTGCGCCGCGATGAAGGGATCGCAATACACCCGCTCGCCGAGGGTGAAGCCTTGAACGCCCGGCGCCACCTCCTCGACAACGCCGAGCGCGCTCATGCCGGGCGTGAAGGGCGCGGGCGGCAGCGGATAATCCACCATGCGCGGCGATGTCAGGAACCCCTTGGTCGAGGGCGATACGAATGTCGCGAGCACGCGGATGCGCACGCTTGCGGGCCTGAGGCGCGGCGCGGGAATGTCTTCGACGCGGATATCGCCGGGGGCGTGATAGCGGGCGGCGCGCATGGAACCTCTCCTCGTGGGTGTTCGGCCGGCCGCAAAACGCCGGCGGTCGCGGAATGACGGTGGTCTCGGGAACGATGACGGTCGCGAGAACGCCGGCGGTCGCGGTACGTGTCGGCGGTCGCGGGAACGATGGCCGCGCGGATATTCGGACTTTACGTCTCATCCAGCATGGCCTGGGCGCGGGCGCGAATCCAATCCGGAATGGGCGCGCTTTTGCGCGCCGACAGATCGAAGAACACCGTCGTCATGGCGCTGGTCGCGTGCAGGATATCGCCGTCGGCATCGCCGAGCTCGTGCAGGAATTCGACCGATTTGTTGCCAAGACGCGTGGGCGTCGTCCGAACGACCAAGGGCGCGCCCGCCAAGATCTCGTGCTTGTATTCGATGAGCTGGCGCACATCGGCCCAGCCAAGCTGGGATTGGGCGAGCTTGGCATAGGGGGCGAGCATGTTGAGAAAATGGACCGTCGCCCCGTCGAAGGCGGCGCAATAAAACTGCGTGTTCATATGGCCCATGGAATCGCAATTCCACGGATAGGCCGCGCAACGCCACGTCTCGATCCGCTTTGCCATGTCCTGCTCCTTGCCGCGAGCATATTAACCGCGCGCCCGCGCCACCGCGAGGAGCGACCCGCGACCAGACCGATCGCGCGCGCCGGGCTAGTTCTTTTTTTGTCGCGCCGTCCCCGCCCACGGCGCATCCCCCGCCGCCTCGCCGGGCCCCACCGGCTCCGGCGGCAGGCTGGCATTGCCCCAGGCGTTCACGCCGCCATCGACATAGATCGTCGTGCCCGTGATGTAGGATGCCCCCGAGGACGCGAGAAAGGCGATCACGGTCGCGCATTCCTCCGGCCGACCGTAGCGTTTCATCGGCACCTGCCTTGGCCAATCTTGCTGCAAATCCGCGCTGTAATTTTCGCGCATGCCCTCGCTTTCGATGTGTGCGGCGGCGACGCACACCGTGCGGATCCCGAAACGGCTCCACTCCATCGCCAAGGTCGAGGTTAGGGAATCGATGGCTGCGCGCGCGGCAAAGGCGGGCGCCAGGCCGGGCATGCCCGAGCGCGGGCTAAAACCGATGAAAACGACCACACCCGCGCGGTTCGGAATCATCGTGCGGCTCGCGACCTTTTGGGTGATATCCCACACGGCGTCGAGGCTGACCCGGTGCACCGCGCGCCAGCCCTTGAGCGTGATCTCCTCGGCCGGGGCCATGAACTGGCCGCCTGCGCAATGGATCAGAATATCGATCCGCCCGAACCGTTCGAGGGTTGCATCCAATAGGCGATCGACCTCGGCCGGCTCGCGCACATCGGTTTCGACGGCCAGGGCCTCGATTCCCGCACCATGCAGCGCCGCGACCGTCGCATCGAGCGGCGCCCGGCGCCGGCCGCAGACGACCACCTTGGCGCCGGTGCGCCCCAACTCCAGCGCGCTCGCGCGCCCAATTCCCGATCCGCCGCCGGTGACAAGGGCAATCTTGCCTCGATTGGCCGTGGCGGCCAGCGGCGAGGTCTTGGAAAACACATCCACGGCTACCCTCCCTCCCTTGGTGCCCAACCCGGCAGGCCGGACCGCGCCATCCTAGCGCCGCCAAGCCCCGACGCACGGGGCAATCGCGACAAGGCCCTTCGTTGACTTATATCATGCGTCCAAATTAAACTTCCACGCGCGGCAAGGAACGCCGCCTTGCCAAATTCTTGACCCCGGATGCCTCGGTGACATGCCGAAAATTGTCGATCACGACGAGCGTCGACGCGAGATCGCCAAGGCGGTTCTAAAGGTCGTGTCCCGCGAGGGCGTGCGCGGCGTGACGATGCGGGTGGTCGCCGCCGAGGCCGGTTGGTCCACCGGCGTGCTCAATCATTATTTCGAGAACAAGCAGGAACTTTTGGTCGGCGGCTTGCGCGAGGCGGCGCGCGAAGCGGGAAAGAACATGTCCCGGGCCATGAAGGAGCGATCGGGGCGCCGACGATTGCGCTCGATCATCGAGGAGGGTATGCCGCTCGACGAACGGCGCGAGGCGTTCTGCCGGATATTCTTTTTCTTTTGGGCCGAGGGCGTCGGCGATCCCGGCTTGGCCGCAGAACTCGCGAATTACTACGATTGGTGGCGCAATCTCATCCGCGAGGCAGTCGAGCATTGCCAAGCAGAGGGCTGGTTGCGCGCACTCGACGCCGGATTGCTGGCGGAAATGCTCGTCGCCATGGCCGACGGCGTCGCGGTTCAGGCCATGTTCAGCAAGCACCCCCTGAGCCGCCAACGCCAGCGCCGCCATGTGGATGAATGGTTCGGAATACTAGACCGGACGGGCGAATATCCCTTAGCAGCCGAGGCGCGAAGGCTCGGGCGATGAGCGCGCGGACAACCACACCGAAGACGGCCGTGGGGCGATCGGTTCCTGGAATGGATCCGGCGCTGGCCGAAGACGTGGGACCGTTCCACGCGCGCTACCGGGCGGAAGGTCATTGGGACGGCGCGCGCCTGGGCGCCATGGTCGAGCACCATGCGCGCTTGAAACCGGATGCCGAGGCTGTCGTCGATTTTGAAGGCGCGCGGCGCATGACCTTCGGCGAATTAGACCGCGTCACAAATCGCTTCGCGCATTTCCTCGCCGCCTCGGGAGTCGAGCAGGGTGACATCATCGCCGTGCAGCTACCCAACTGGATCGAAACCGCCGTCATTGCCGTGGGCGCCAACAAGGCAGGCGTCGCGGTCAATCCCATGCTGACCGTGTACCGGGCGAAGGAACTCCGGTACATGCTCGAACTCACGCGCGCCAAGGCGATCTTCACCCCGGTCACCTATCGGGGCTTCTCCCATCGCGCGCTCGCCGCCGACATTGCGCGGGATATCGGCCATCCGCTTGACGCCGTGGCGATCGAAGCGCCGGACTCGGGCCCCGCCGGCTCGGCATGGCTGCGGAGCCTTGAGCGCTTTCCCGACCATCCGGTGCCGCGCGACCCCAAGCCATCCTCCGTCACGGTCATTCTTTTCACCTCCGGAACCGAGGCCGCGCCGAAGGCCATCATGCACACCGAGGAAACGCTCAATTCCAATATCCGCGCGGTGTGGCGTGGCTTCGGCATGGGAGACAGCGAAATCGTCTGGATGCCCTCGCCCGTCGGCCATTCCTCGGGCTTCAGCTATGGCATTCGGATCGGGCTGTTTCACGGCGCCAAGATCGTGCTCCAGGATCGCTGGAGTCCGGAGGAGGCCGTGGCGCTGATCGAGCGCGAACGGCCGACCTACACCCTCGCTGCGACGGTGTTCCTGACCGATATCCTGAGGGAAGTCCGCTCGCGGAAGGTCGATCTGTCGTCGCTACGAATATTCGGCTGCGGCGGCGCTCCCATTCCCTCGCACGTCGTCATCGAGGCAGCCGAGCGGGGGATCAATTGCCTGCGCCTGTATGGGCAAACGGAAGTCGTGGTCGCCACGATGAACACGCCCGAATCGCCCTTGAAAAAACGCATCGACACCGATGGCGCGACCGTGCCGGGGATGACGTGCGACATCCGCGACGACGAAGGTCGGCCATTGCCGCGCGGCACCGAAGGCGAGCTGTGGGTCACGGGCCCCGGCATGAGTCTGGGCTATTACAAGGACGCCGAGCGCACGCGAACGAAATTCAAGCGCGGCTGGGTCCAAACCGGCGATATCGCGGTCATGGACCAAGACGGCTATGTCGCCATCGTCGGCCGCAAGTCCGAAATCATCATCCGGGGCGGCATGAACATCACGCCCCGCGAGATCGAGGACGAGATCACCAAATTGCCCGGCGTGATCGCGGTGGCCGTGATCGGTCTGCCGGACGATCGCCTGGGCGAGATCTGCTGCGCCTGCGTGGTCGAGGACGGCTCGGGGCGCGTCACGCTTGAAGCCATAGTAGCCGCGCTGCGCGCGACGGGCATGGCGACCTACAAACTGCCCCAGCGCCTCGAATTCGTGCCTGAATTGCCGACGACCGCCTCGGGGAAAATCCAGCGCCACAAGCTCGTCGCCGCGCTCGCGCCCGCCACGCGATGACCGCGCGGCGTCCGCCAGCGTTATTTGCGTACACGCCAACCTACCCTCGCACAAGGAGAACCAACGGCCATGCGCGAATTCTCGTCCCTGCCGGTCGTCGATCTCTGCCGCCTGGGCGGCAGCCTCGCCTTCAGCGTCGATAACGCGCTTTCGCTCGCGATCATCCAGCGCCACGGGCACGAACCCGCCGAGGATATTCAGTTCCGGGTCCTACGCTCGCACCAGGAGCATTTCTTTCTCGCCGGGCTTAAGAAGCTCGGCCTCGACCGCGAATCATCCGATGCCGTGCGCTGCGCCAAGTTCCACGTTCTATCCAACTTTCTCGGCGGGCTCAGGGTGCGCTATGCGGAGGAATCACCGGACAAGGCCTGGGTGGTTTACGACACGCCGTATTGGATCGACAGCCCATGGACTCCGAGCGTAGCGGTCGCGGCCATCCGTCCGAACATGCTGATCCGGACGATGGCGGCCTGGCACGGCAATAACGGCGCGCTTCTCGGCAATGAGGGCCTGGCCTATGTCATGACGACCCTGGTGCCGCGGGGCGATGCGTGCGATGCGGGCTATTTCCTCGATACCCACCGCAAACTCGACCCGTCCGAGCGCCTGCAACTGCGCTTCGACGAAGGGATTCCGCCAGGCCTCAAGCTCGAAGCGCCCAAGCTGGACTTGGCGGCCTGGCCCTTGGACCGCCAAGCGAAGGCGTGGCGCAATTTCTCGGTCGCCTATGTGGGGGGACGTCTTTTTTGGATGCTCCGAACACTCGGCGAAGAGGAAACCGCCTCTTTGTTCGAATACGCCCTGCGCTTGGCGATTCTCCAGCACCGCGAGCGCGTGCAAGGAATCATGGGTATCGCGGGCGAGCCGAGTCCGGCGCGCGCGGCCGCGCTCTGGGCCGGATGGCACTACTCCTGGGGCGACGAGGTGCAAGTCACGAAGGGCAAGGACGACGGCATGGCCGGCGAGGTGCGGCGCAGCCGCCTGCACGAAGTGGGCGAGTTCGCCCCGCCTGCCTCGCCCTTTCCCGCATCGCTCGAACGCGCGGCAGCGCGCGCCTGGGATACCGTCATCGCCTATGACTGCCCGGGCATTGTCATCGCCGAAGCCAAGTCGCGGGGCGAGACGGACACGCCCTGGAGCTTCACGTTTCGCCGCAGTCGGTGAATTCCCGGGGCCGGCGCTTCTCCGGGGCCGCCACCCGGAACGGAAAATTTTTATGCGAAAGGATCAAACGTGAACAGTGCAGTCCAGGTTTCGCGCGCCATGTTTGGCGAAGAACACCGCATTTTTCGCGAATCCGTGCGCCGCTTCGTCGAAGCCCATGTCGTGCCGCACTATGTCCGCTGGGAAAAGGACGGGCATGTTCCGCGGTCCTTTTGGCGCGAGGCGGCGGGCGCGGGGCTTCTCGGCCCCACCGTCCCCGAGGAATATGGCGGGCCGGGCGGCGATTATCTCTTCAACGTCGTCGTGCTTGAGGAAATCGTGCGGGTGGGCGCCACGGGCCTGGGCGGCATCTCCGTCCACAACGACATCGTCGTGCCCTACTTCGTCGATTACGCCACGGAGGAACTGAAAAACCGGTGGCTGCCCAAGATGGTCAGCGGCGATGCCATTGGCGCGATCGGCATGACCGAGCCGAATGGCGGCAGCGACGTCAAGGCACTACGCACGACGGCCAAGCGTGACGGCGGCGAGTACGTCATCAACGGCCAGAAGACCTTCATCACCAACGGCCAATGCGCCGACTTCGTTCTGCTGGCGGCCAAGACCGATCCGGGCGCGGGCGCCAAGGGCATCAGCCTGTTCGTCGTCGAAGCCGCGCGGCCAGGCTACCGGCACGGCCGGCAATTGGACAAGATCGGCCAGCACGCCGCCGATACGGCCGAATTGTTCTTCGATTCGGTGCGCGTGCCCACCGGCAATCTCATCGGCGAGGAGGGCAAGGGCTTCGCCTATATGATGGAGAAGCTGCCGCAGGAACGCTTGGCGATCGCGGTGATCGCGGTCGCACAGGCCGAATCCGCCTATCGATGGACGCTCGATTACGTCAAGCAGCGCACCGCATTCGGGCGCACGATCTTCGAGTTTCAGAACACGCGCTTCAAGCTGGCCGAGATCGCCGCCGAAATTGCGATCGGCCGCGTCTTCATCGACAATTGCACGAAGGCGCATCTCACGGGCGAACTGGACGTGCCGACCGCCGCCATGGCGAAGTTCTGGTGCACCGACATGGCCTGCCGCGTGATCGACGAATGTGTGCAGCTCTTCGGCGGTTACGGCTATATGCGCGAATTTCCGATCGCGCGCGCCTGGGTGGACGCGCGCGTCCAGCGCATCTATGGCGGCACGAACGAAATCATGAAGGAATTGGTCGCGCGCTCGCTCTAGGCGGTTCGCATTTTTGCGCCGGGGGAAGAGAGCCGGAACGGCGCTTCCGGGTCGAGCAAGTCGGCCAGCGTCTCCGCCACCACGCGCGTGGCCAAGCGCAAATCGTCGAGGCGCACATGTTCGTCGGCGCCGTGCCCGCCCGCCTCCGCCAGGGTGCGCGGCCCCGCGCCGTAGATGACGACGGGAATGCCCGCCGCGGCGTAATGCCGCGCATCGGTGTAAAGCGGCAAGCCGATGACGGGCACGGGCGCGCCGATTGCCGCCTCCGCGCGCGCGCGCAAGATTTCCGCCAGGCGCTCGGTGCCCGGTACGGGTACAAGCGGGTGGGCGAGCATGAGGCGGCGCACGGCGATCTCGATGCCTTCGGCGGCGCCCGCCGCGCGCACGAGCGCGGACAGATCGCGCTCCACCGCGCCCGCGTCTTCCTCGGGCAAGAGGCGGCGATCCAGGCGGAACGCAATCCGGTCCGGCACCACATTGGTATTGATGCCGCCGCCGATGGTGCCGATCACGAGCGAGGGCGAGCCTATCCCTGGCACGGCGCTCACGCGCCCGCCCAAGGTCTTGCGGTGGGCGTAGAGCGCGGCAAGCGCCGCGTTCGCCGCTTCGAGGGCGTCGCGGCCGCGCCACGGTTCGGCCGCGTGCGCCGAGCGGCCGCGGAGTTCGATCTCGAGATGTAGGCAGCCTTTGTGCGCCGTGGCGATGGCATGGGAAAATCCGGCATAGATCGCCGCGTCCGGCCGGACGATGCCTTCCGCGAGCAGAAGTTCAGGGCCGATCGCACCGCCCGATTCCTCGTCATAGGTGAAATGCAGCTCGATGGTGCCGGCAAGGGCGATGCCGGCTCGCTTGAGGGCCAGAAGCGCGAAGCCATAGGTCGCGAAATCGGATTTCGAGACCGCCGCCCCGCGACCGTAGAGCGCGCCCGCGCGCACCGCCCCGCCGTAAGGATTCTCCGTCCAGCCCTCGCCCGGCGGCACGGCATCGCCGTGCGCGGATAGCGCGACGACCGGGCCCGGGCCGAAGCGTTCGCGCACGACGAGATTGACGGCGCTTCGCATCCCGCTCGCCGCCGCGCGCGTTTCGGACACCGCGTGGCGTTCGACCGCGAAGCCGCGCGCTTCGAGTTCGCGCGCGGCAAGTTCGGCATGGGGCGCGCAATCGCCGGGCGGATTATCCGAAGCCTGGCGCACCATGGCGGCGAGGAAACGCACCTCGTCCTCGAAGGCGCGGTCGACTTCCTGGGAGATTCTTCCGAGCTCGCGAAATGCCATGCGCCTAGGCCCCAAAGAGATCGCCCTGCGGGCCTTTCCCCGCAGCGCGCAAGGTGGTTTCGCTTTCGATTCGACCGCTCCCGCGAATGTGCAAAACCTCGACGCCAAGCGCGACCAGGGGCGGCGTCAGAAGAAACCGCCGATGGCAGCGGCGCGGATCTTCCTCGGCGCACATCATCGCCGAACGCACCCCAGCCTTCTCGATGACCGCTCCGAGGCTGGCGCAAAAGCCGGGCGAGGACGAAACGCGCGCCCAATCGGGCTTGCCCGCGCCGTCCATCACGGCGGGGTCGGTCGGTCGGCCCGATAGATGCTCGCCCGACCAGTGGTATTCGATATCGACCGATTGTAGAGCCGCGCTCAAGCGGGCGCGGTTGAAATGGGGGTTGAAGCGCGAGAACGGCCGGCCGCGCACATCGACGAGGCGCCGGATGAAGTGCCGCGCCAGAAGTTCGAGAAAACGCGCGAGCGGATGGTTCGAATGACCGATGGTGTAAATCGTTTTTGCCTCCACCGCCGCCCCCTCGCCCGCTCAACCGCCGAGGAACAGGCGGCCGACCCGCGGATCGGCGAGAAGATCGCTCCCGCGCCCCGCAAGGGCCAGCCTTCCCGCCACAAGCACATAGCCGATATCGGCGAACTCCAGCCCCTTCTTGGCATTCTGCTCGACCATGACGATGGTCTTGCCGTCTTTTGCGCGGAGATCGGCCAAGACCTCGAATACGAGATCGATATAGCGCGGCTCCAGGCCGATGGACGGCTCGTCGATCAGAAGCACCGCCGGCTCCATGACGAGGGCGCGCGCGATCTCCAGCAAGCGGCGCTCGCCGCCCGACAGAACGCCCGCGCGTTCGCGCCGGCGCTTGGCCAAGCGGTCGTAGCGCGCGAGCGCGCGTTCCATCGCCGCCCTCGCCGCCGCCGCGGGCAGCAAATAGCCGCCCATCAGCAGGTTTTCCTCGACCGTCAGATCGGGAAAAACCGAATTGTCCTGCAGGACATAGGCGATACCCGCCTCGGCGAGCTTGCGGCTCGAGGGCAAGCGCGTGACGTCGCGGCCGTCGAGGCGAACGGTGCCGCCGAGAATATCGGCGAAGCCGAACAGGCCGTGCAGCACGGTCGATTTTCCGGCGCCGTTCGGGCCGATGAAGCAGAGCGATTGCCCGCGCCCCAGCGCGAGGTCGAGTCCGTGGACGATTTCGGCGCGCCCATAGCCGACCGACAGGTTCGAGAAATCGAGATAGGGCGCCCCGCCCGTAAGCGCTTCGAGCGCGGCCCGCCCGGGCGCGGGGCGATCGTCGAGCGGTCCCGCCATCAGCGCGCCCCCAAATAGGCGTCGAGCACGCGCGGATCGGCGCGAATATCCTCGGGCGTGCCTTCGGCCAGAAGCTCGCCGTGCGCCAAGCAATAGATGCGCCGCGCGAGATTCATGATCACGGCCATGTTGTGCTCGATGACGAGCAGCGTCACGCCAAGCTCGGCATTCGCGCGGCGCATCCGGTCCATGAGGGCGTTGATGAGCGTCGGATTGATGCCCGCCGTCGGCTCGTCGAGCAGCAGAAGTCGCGGCCGGCGCATCAAGGCCATGGCGAATTCAAGCAGCTTTTGTTGGCCGAACGACAATTCGCCCGCCACCATTCCGCGCTTGTCCGCGAGGCCCACGAAAAACAGAAATTCGTCCGCCCGCGCGCGCTCGGCCCGCTCGGGTCGCGCGAGCAGGGCCGGCGTGCCGCCGCCGAACGCCGGCGCCGCCGCCAGCAGATTCGCGACGCACGTCATCTGCTTGAACACCCTCGTCGTCTGATAGGTGCGGATGAGGCCAAGCCGCGCGATATCGACCGTGCGCAGGCGCGAAATCTCCGCGCCGTCGAACGCGATGGCGCCGCCATCGATTTGGTGCGTTCCGGCGATGGAATTGAACAAGGTCGTCTTACCCGAGCCATTGGGGCCGATCAGCCCGACGATCTCGCCCGCGCGCACCGAGATCGAGATTTTTTCGTTCGCCACGACGCCGCCAAAGCGCTTGGACGCGCCGCGCACCTCGAGCAGCGCGCTCATGCCGCCCCTTCCACACGCGCACGGAAAGTTTCCGGCCAACGCCGTCGCGCATGGCCGAGAATGCCGAGCGGGAAGAACAGCACGATAACGACGATCAGAACGCCCAAGGCCACGCGCTGCCAGCCGAGCAGATAGGTCCAGAACAATTCCTTGGTGACATGAAAGACCACGGCACCGACGACCGGGCCCCACATCGTGCCCTTGCCGCCGAGAATCGCCATCAGGACCATCCAGACGCCGAAAGTCGCGCCGGAGAACGCCACCTCGCGCGGCTCAATGAGCCCGTTCAGGTTGCCGAATATCGCGCCCGCGAGGCCGAGAAAGAACGCCGACACCGCCCACGCCGCGATCTTGACGCGCACGGTCGGCAGGCCCAAGGCCTCGGCCTTGTCCTCGTCGTCGCGAATGGCGTTGAGCGCCAAGCCGAAGCGCCGGCCATAAAGCCAGCGCAGCGCGGCGAAGGTCGCGATGCCGAGGCTCGCGGCAAGGGCATAGAAGAACAGCGCGCGGCGCCCGAATTCGCCGGGGAAGACCGGCATGAGAAAGCCCGAGGCGCCGCCGACATAGCCCCACGCGGCCGCGAACTCGCCGCCTGCGATGCCCAAACCCAAGGTCGCGATGGCGAAATAGGGTCCGCGCAAACCGAGGATGAGCGCGCCGAAGGCCAAGGCCGCCAGGGTCGCGGCGATGGGTGCGGCGAGGAGGCCGGCGGCCAGGCCCAGATAATACTCGCGCGGCGTGAAGGTGAGGCTGCCCGAACCCGCGGGATCGGTATACGCCGCCACGTCGTGGAACAGTCCGACCTGGACGATGGCGCTCGCGTACATCCCGATGCCGAAGAACAGGATATTGCCGAACGAGTTGTAACCCATCTGCCCGCCCAGGGTGTCCCAGGTGAGCGCGAGCGTGACCATGATCCACAACATCGCGAGCTGGACCGCGAGCGCGGGCAGCAGAAACGGCGCCGCCGCCGTCAGCAGGGCCAGCGCCCCATGGAGCGCCCAGCGCCGCGCGCTCATCGCAACACCTTGCGCGACCGCGCCAAGCGCCGACTGCGCCACACCAGGATGGCGACCAGAAGCGAAAACACGAAAGCGCCCTGGAACTGGGCGCCGAGGACGAAGCCGACGAAATTCTCCGCTGCCCCCAGGCCCAAGGCCGCGGCGATCACCAAGGCGAGATTGCCCAGACCCGCGAGGATGACGATGGCGAAGGCGCGGATGGTGAAGACAAGGCCCGCGAAGGGATGGATCACCCAGATCATGGCGATGAGCGCGCCCGCCGCGCCGCAAATCGCGCCGTTGATGGCGTAGGTCGCGGCATAGACCCAGTCGGTGTCGACGCCGAGCGCGCGCGCGGCGCGCGCGTTCTGGGCGGTTGCGCGAATGGCGCGGCCAAGCCGGCTGGTGCGCAAGAAAACCACCAGTGCCGCGCCGAGAACGAGGGCCGCCGCCAGCGCCGCCACGCGCGCGCGCGAGATCGTCACCACGGAATCGAGGATCAGCCAACTGCCGAGTTCGGCATCCAGCGAACGCACATCGGCGCCCCAAATTTGATTGATGAGCTGGGCGATGAGGATGCTGAGCCCGAAGGTCGCCAGAAGCGACACGAACATGTCTTTGCCGGTCACGCGGAACACCACCCCCGCATACATCACCCAGCCGAGGGCGAACAATGCGGCGGCGGCGAGCGGCACGGTCAGGAACGCCGAGACCCCGAGACCCGAGAACATGATCGCCAGATAGCCGCCCAGGATGACGAGCTCGCCTTGAACCACATTGACGATGTTCATGACGCCCCAGACGAGCGCCATGCCGTAGGCGGCGAGCGCATAGATCGCGCCGATCAAGATGCCGTCGAGCAATACCTGCACGAGCAGGGCCGGCGCCTCCAGGAACAACAAGAGATTGGTCATGGGCGCGGGCATGGGCGAGCGCGCGGGCGCGGGCGCGCCGTCACGGCCCGCGTTCCACCGCGATCCAAGCGCCGGCCATGCGGAGCGCGACGATCGAAATGCGGCAAATCACGAACCGCGCTTGGACCAGGGCGGTCGGGGATGGACCAGTTTCGCGACCGCCCATTTGGTCGGCGCCACGACCTTGTAATCGCCGCCCAGAACCTGGAACAGGACCATGGGTTTGCCCGTGTTCTTGCCCGTATCGTCGAATTTCACCGGGCCGTAGAACGTCGCCAGATTGGTCGCGGCCAGGGAATCGCGAACTTTTTCGGTATCGAGGGATTGACCGCGCTCGAAGGCATCGACATAGACCAGCACGGCCGCGCTCGATTCCGCCGCCTGATAGCTGGCGTCGTAGTTGTAGGTCTTGCGGAACAGCTCGTCGTATTTCTGCGCGGAGCCGAACCATTTGTCGGAATAGGTCAGCGTCGGCGCCCATTGGGAGGCGCAGAGCGTGTATTCGGCGGCGGCGCCCATCTTCTCGGCGATCTGGGCGGAATCGCAATGCGTCATCGCCAGCATGGGCACGTCGACCTTGGCTTCGGCGATTTGCCGCGTCGCGGTCGCGGCCCCCTTGGCGTGGCCGCTGATCAGCAGGACATCGGGCTTCACCGCCTTCACGCGCGCGAGCGTGGCGGAGATATCGGTGAAGCCGTCGGGCACCTTGTCGTCGATGACGATTTGCATGTTGTGCGCCTTCGCCGCCTCGAGGATTCCGGCGCGCACGTCGAGCGAGAACGAGTCGTCGCCCATGGCCAGCGCCAGGCGCACGCTCGCAGGCGCGCGACCATCTTCCTTCGCGCGTTCGGCGGCGAGATCGACCGCGCTCGAGAGATATTGGTCCGAGGTCGAGAGCACGGCGAAGAGATAGCGATAGCCCTTGGTGAACAGCGAGCGCGAGGCGCCATTGGCCTCGACCATGGGAATCTTGAAGCGTTCGGTGATGGGCGCGACCGCGCCGGTCAGGGGCGAGCTGTAGGGCCCGAGCACGAACTTGATGCCGTCCTGATTGATCAGGCGCTCGGCGAGGGCGGCCGCCCGGTCGTTGCTCGATTCGTCGTCGTAATAGCGGATGTCGAGCTTGTAGGATTTTCCTCCGACCTTGACGCCGCCCATCTCGTTGATGCGCTTCACCGCCAGATCGTAGCCGTGCCTGGTCTGTCCGCCTTCGGTGGCATAGCGCCCCGTCAACGAGACCGCGGCGCCGAGGGTGATCGTGTCGCCCTCGACCTTGGCCTCCGCTGGACCTACGAGCGCGAGCGCGACAAAAATACCGAACATTATCGCCTTGCGCACATGAGCCTCCCAATAAGCGCCATCCGGCGCGACCAAGGTTCCGAAACCGCCGGAACTCGCGCCCTTATTTTACCGATGTATTATTCTTCACGAAGGTCAGATATGGCAATTGGCCGAGACAATGGCCGACCATGACCGCGGCCACGACGAAAGTCACGATCGCGGAGACGAAAAAACCGTAACCGTAATAGGCGAATCCGAATTGCAGGGTGATCCAGGTGAACGCCCCATTGGTCAGGAGCAGAACGGCATTGACCGTGAGCACGGCCCGGCGCAGGTCGAAATAGGACAAAACGACCGTCAGGCTCATGACCAGGACGTGGAAGAACGAACCCATGACCGCGATGCGGAACATGGCGAGCTGGGGCGCCGGGATGCCGCTCCATTCGAACAAGACAGGGGCCGCGGCGATGCATGCGAAACACACGCTGCCCTGGAGGATGACGAGATTGCGAATGCCGCGCAGCACCTGGTCGACGAGGGCTTGCTGGTTCTCGACGATGCGCGCGTAAGTCACATGGCGCTGGATGTCGCGGTAAAACCGCAAATACTTCTCGAAGAAGCCGGTTTCGACCGAAATGACGAAGCCCGCGATCGCCGGCACCACCGTCATGTAGGCCAGAAACGTCGCGCTGTCGTAATGGCTGTAATAGACGAAGCCAGCCGGATGCACGTCGCGCTCGGGCGCCGTCCACATCACCCATTTATCGACCCAAATGGCGAGATTTTGCACCAACCCCGCCAGGGCCAAATCCCAGTATTTGCGGAAATAGGCGAGAAAGACGAACGGCTTTTCGACCCGGTACGGATACTCGGTGAAGATCCGCCCGGCGAGGGCGAACAGGATGACGGCCAAGCCGCCAGTGAACCCGGCTAGAAGTCCCGGCGCCCCCAAGGGGCCGGCCAGCGCGGCCGCTCCCACGGCCGCGATCACCATGCCGAGGAAAAACGACCGAGTGATCGAGGCGTAGTCCTTGAGCGCCGACAGGAACACGCTGACGACCCAGATGCCGGAGACGACGAAGAAATTGGCGATCGCCAGAAGCCGCATGGCGAGATCGAGTTCGGCGAAAACCAGATAAAACCCGAGCACGGCCGGCAACTGCACCGCCGCCGCCAGCACGAACGTCCCGAGGAATAGCCCGATCGCGCCCTCGACCCGCTTCAAATAAATGGAATCCGCCAGATAGCGCGTCGCGACCATCATGACCGAACCCGTCGCGACCAGCGAGAACGCGAAGTTGTAGATCACGACCAGCCGGAACTCGACGATCTCCGCCACCGGCGCCCCGCCCGAGGTGAGCGCGGAAATCGCGCCGAGCGCCGCGACCGTGAACAGCCAAGGCCCCGTTGCCGCCAGGGCCGAATGGGCATAGCCCTGGATGATGCCAATGAGATCGTCGCGGCGCGTCAGCTTGCGAAGCGCGAATCCGATGCCGGCCACGACTCTACTCGGCCGCGCGCTTCATGGTCGCGCCGCGCGCGACCGTCGGCATCGCCATGCAGGTATCGTAGATCGCGCGGTAGTCGCGGTCCTGATCGCGTTTGTCGAAATAGCGCCGAACGCGGGCGCGCATCGCCACGCTGCAGCGGCTATACCAATCGCGGTCGGCCAGAAGCGCGTGGCAAGCATCGGCCGTGGCCTTCGGGTTCGACAGTCCGGTGATCGCGCCCGCGGGTCCGAGGCGCGGGCTCTCGTCCGAACGGCCGAGGATCATTTCCCGGCACGCGCCGACATCGCTCGCCACCGCCGGAATGCCCGCGGCGCCCGCCTCCAGGATGACGAGCGGCATCCCTTCAGAGATGCTGGTGAGCACCTGGACGTCGATACCTGGCAACACCGCGTCGAGCTTTTGCGGGCCGGTGAAGGCGATGGTTTCGCCCAGGCCCATTTGGGCGATCATGGCGCGGCAATCCTCGAAATAATCCCGGTCTTCTTCATAGGGCCCGATGATGCTGACGCGCACGTTCGGCACGACATCGCGCAACATGCCCATCGCCCGGATGAAGGTCTTGATGTCCTTGATCGGCACGACCCTCCCGATCAGCGCGACGTGCGGCGCGGCGCCGCCCGAACCCGGCGCGGCGTTCTCGGGCCGCAGGGGGGGCGTAGCGGCGCACGTCGATGCCGTTGGGAATGATGGCGAGTTTTTCGCGCGGCGCGCCGTCGGCGATCTGGAACTGCTGATTGCCTTCGTAGAGCGTGAGGATGCGCGCGCACGCGCCGTAACAGGCGCGCGAATAGCTGGCGAAGGCATCGGTCCACATGTCCTTCAGGTCGCGCTGCCAGATATTCACGTTCATGCCGTCCGACGGCGCCATGAACAGCCAATCGGCCATCGCGATCTCGATGCGCCGCTCGTTGGTGTAGATCCCGTGCTCGGTCACGATCGCGGGCCGGCCCGATTCGAGATGCGCGCGCGCCGCGAACAATCCGGCATAGCCCGTCGATACCGTGTGATAGAGCCGCGCCTTCGGCATCGCGCACAACAGGACGGAATAGAGACCGCTGACGAGCGCCCTCCAGGACCAGAAAAAATCGAGAAACGAACTCTTGGGATGATTGGATTCGTACATTTCGACAAGCAAATCCCAGGCCTCGGGCGAATTGAGCAGGGCCGTGGCGCCGAGATTTTGCCCGCGCGACGATAGCGCGGTCAGCACGCGCTCCACATCCCCAAGCCCGCCCCGGGGCGAGAGCAACGACTCGAGCGGCTCTCGCAGATCCGCCATCAGCTCGGACAAGCCGCGCAACCGCCGGCCGCGGCGGTCGAGGTCCTGGATGTAAACATGGGTGATGCCGAGAACGTTCCTCGGCACCTCGAAGCGCGGCTTTATCGTCTCGCGCTTGGGCAGAAGCGAGACCAATTCAAACGATAGGTCGGGGTGGGCAAGCAGCAAGTCGTGCGTCCAGCTCGATACGCCGCCGGCGACATAAGGGTACGTGCCTTCCAGCACCAAGCAGATATCGGCGCCGCCCGCGGACGCATTCATGGCGCGTGGATCCGAATATTTTCGCCCGTCGCGCGGCGCGGCCACGAGATCATTGCGACGAGCCGTCCAAGGATCGGACCATGATCGTCACCAGGTCCTGGGCAAGGCCGGTCAAGCTCGCGCGCTGCAACACGCCACCGCCGACCGCCGCGCGCGAGGACGCCCACAACACCACGCCGTCCCGGCTTACCAGTCGCACCGAGAACCCGATCGACGGTTCCTCCTTAAGTCCGTGCTGATAGCGGTATTCGGCCACGCTGCCGTAAAGCAAGGCTTCCA
>CAMAPP010000010.1 GCA_945860095.1 Rhizobium sp. Q54
AGGAATGTTTGATCGGCGAGGAGGTGAGTTTCCTCGCCCTCGTCGATGGCGAGCACGCCTTGCCGCTCGCCTCGGCCCAGGATCACAAGGCGGTCGGCGACGGCGATACCGGCCCCAATACCGGCGGCATGGGCGCCTACTCGCCCGCCCCCGTGCTCGACCAAGCGATGGTCGAAGACGTGATGGCGCGCATCATCCGCCCCGTCGTCGCGGCGATGAAGGACGAAGGCTGCCCATTCAAGGGTGTGCTCTATGCCGGGCTCATGATCGGGCCCGATGGCCCCAAGGTGCTCGAATTCAACACCCGGTTCGGCGATCCCGAATGTCAGGCATTGCTGGTACGGCTCAAATCCGACCTGCTGCCCGCCCTGCTCGCTTCACGCGACGGCATGCTGAGGAATTTCGATTTGCGCTGGCACGACGACGCATCGCTCTGCGTCGTCATGGCGGCCGAGGGCTATCCGGGCGAGCCCAAGACCGGCACGAAGATCGCAGGCCTCGCGCGCGCCAACGCGGTGCCGGGGGTGAAGGTGTTCCATGCCGCCACGCGCGCCGAGGGCGATGCGATTCTGGCCGCGGGCGGGCGGGTGCTCGGCGTGACGGCGCGCGGCCCCAGCGTCGCCGAGGCGCAGCGCAGCGCCTACCGCGCCATCGATGCGATCGACTGGAAGGGCGGATTTTGCCGGCGCGATATCGGCTGGCGCGCGGTCGCGCGAGAGCGCGCAAATAAAAGTTGATGCGCGAGCGCGCGAATAAGGTCTAGCGGAAAAACGGAGAACGGGTATGCAATTTCCCACGCTTGCCGGCATCGAAGACGCGCTGGCCAATGTCCACGCCCACATGGCCGCAACGCCCATGGTGCGCTCGGAATTGCTGTCGAAGGCCCTCGGGTGCGATCTTTGGGTCAAGAACGAAACCACGACGCCCATCGCCTCGTTCAAGCTGCGCGGCGCGCTCAATTGTCTCGTGCGCGCGAGCAAGCACGGCGCCTTCAAGGGCGCGACCACCTCCTCGACCGGCAATCACGGCCAGGGCATCGCCTATGCCGCGCGCCTGCTCGGCGCGCCCGCCGATATCTTCCTGCCCGCCAAGGCCAATCCGGTGAAGGCCGCGATGATCGCGGCCTTCGGCGGCACGCTGCACAAGATCGGCCGCGACATCGACGAAGCCAAGGACGCCTCGCGCGCCTTCGCGCGCGACAACAATGTTCTGTTCGTCGATGACGGCGACGATTTGGATTTGATGGAAGGGGCGGGCACGTGCGGCCTCGAAATCGCCGACGCGGTGCCGAAGGTCGATGTCGTGTTCGTGCCCGTGGGCGGCGCCAATTTCATCTCGGGCGTGGCCACGGCGGTGAAGGGCAGGCGCGCGCAGGCGCGAATCATCGGCGTGCAAGCCAAGGGCTCGGCCTCGCTCCACGATTCCTTCCACGCCAAGCGCATCGTCGAGCGGCCGATCGATTCGATCGCCGACGGCCTGACGCAACGCGTGCCGCCGAAACTCGCATTCGCGGTCATGGCCAAGCTGGCCGACGACATGATGCTGACCGGCGACGAGGACTTGCTCGCGGGCGTCCATGCCATCGCCGAACAGGTTCACGTCCTGGTCGAGCCCGCGGGCGCCGCCGCCCTGTGCGGCGCCTGGGCTCGGCGCGCCGAGCTCAAGGGCAAGACCGTGGTGCTCATCCTCTCGGGCGCGAATTTGACCATGGAACTTCTGCGCCGCGCGCTCTCGACCCCGCCCCTGATCGCCCTGCCCGAGGTCTGACTTGGCGCGCGAGGCCCTTTTCCACGATATCGAGGACGCGGTCGCGCGGATTCGCCCGCTCGTGGCCGAAACGCCGCTTCTGCGCAACGAACCGCTGTCGCGCGCGCTTGGCTGCGAGCTGTGGTTCAAGTGCGAGCTGTGGCACCCGACTTTTTCCTTCAAGCTACGCGGCGCCGCGAACGATCTTTTACGCGCGCGCGAGGACGGGCGCCTGGCCCGCGAGGGCGCCGAGATCGTCTGTTCCTCCTCGGGCAATCACGGCCTGGCTTGCGCCTGGCTCGCCCGGCGCCTGGACGCGCGCTGCCATGTCTTCGTCTCCGAGCAAGTCGGTCCCGGCAAACGCGGCGTCATCGCCACCATGGGCGGCACGGTGCACCGCACGGGGCGCGAGATCGACGACGCGCGCGAAGCGGCCATCGCGTTCGCCGCGCGTCACGGCCATTATTTCGTGAACGACGGCGTGTCGCCCGAGATCCTGGCGGGCGCGGGCACGGCGGCGCACGAGGTCTTGCACCGCTTGCGCGACATCGACGACGTGATCGCGCCCATCGGCGGCGGCAATCTCGCGGCCGGCACCGCGCTGGCGGTCAAATCCCTCTCGCCCAAGACGCGCGTCATCGGGATCGCCCCCACGGCCTCGCCCGTCATCGTCGAATCCTTCCGGGCGCGGAGAATGCTGTCGATCGCGCCGGGCGAGACGATCGCGGACGGCCTCACCCAGCGCGAGCCGATCGCCGAAACCATGGCGGTCCTCTGGAAGCACATGGACGAGGGCTGGCTGGTCGAGGACGCAGCCATCCTCGGCGCCATGCACGCCTTGCTCGAAAGCGCGCACATGCTGGTCGAGCCCTCGGGCGCCGCGAGCTTGGCCGCCTTGTGGGAGCATCGCGGCGAACTTAAAGGCCGCCGCGTCGTGGTGCTGCTCACGGGCAGCAATGTCGGCATGGCGCAGGTTCGCCGGGCGCTGGCCGCGCCCTCGCTCGCGCCGCTCGGCTAGGGCATCGGGTCTACGGGCTCGGGCCTAAAGACCGAGGGCTGGAGTGGCTTTGCGCGCAGGCAGAACATAACCCGCGTTTTTGAAGTAGGCGGCGCATTCGGTTGGAGAAAAAGCATCGAGGGTGGAATCAAGGGTGATGCCGATGGCGTCCGGGTGTCCACGCTTGGCGCGCCGACCGATCGGAGCCCGGCCTTGAGCTTGGCGAAGACCGGCTCGCGCGATGGCGCCGATGCGCAAACCCACGAATGGCCCCAGTTACCCCCAAACGACTCCAGTTACCCGCAAACCCTACAATCGGCCCCTAGCGCCGCGCGCGGAAGAAGGCGCGCAGCATCTCCGCCGCTTCGCTCTCGCGCACGCCCGCGACGATTTCCGGCCGGTGATGGCAGGTCGGCTGGTCGAAGACTCGCGCGCCGTGGGCGACGCCGCCCATTTTCGGATCGGGGGCGCCGTACACCACCCGGTCCACGCGCGCGAGGGCAATCGCCGCCGCGCACATGGCGCAGGGCTCGAGCGTCACGTGCAACTCGCAGCCATCGAGGCGCGGCCGGCCGCGCGCGGCGGCGGCCCGGCGCAAGACCAGGATTTCGGCGTGGGCGGTCGGATCGGCGCTTTCCTCGACCGCGTTGCCTGCGGCGGCGATGACCTTGCCCGAGGCCCGATCGACGAGCACGGCGCCGACCGGCACCTCGCCGCGCGCCGCCGCACCCCGCGCCTCCTCGAGCGCCAGCGCCATGTAATCGGGCCGCATTGCCGCCTCCACCATCGCCGGACCCTGAAGGGGATAGGCCGAGCCGGTCAAGCGCGGTTGCGCGCGCGCTTGGCGCGGCCTTAGACTCGCGGCCATGGCCAAACGCGCGACCGCCTCCGTTCCCTTGATCGGCGTAACCCTCGATTCCGAGGAGCCGGGCGGCTATTCCAAATTTCCGTGGTACGCGCTGCGGCAAAACTATTGCGAGGCGGTGCTGCGCGCGGGCGGATTGCCCGTGCCCCTGCCCCACGAGCCCGAACAGGCGCGCGCCTATCTCGACCGCATCGACGGCCTTCTCGTCACCGGCGGGCATTTCGACGTCGATCCGGCGATGTTCGGGGAAACGACCACCCATCCCACGGTCAAGCTCAAGTCCAAGCGCACCGCCTTCGAACTGGCCGTCACCAAGGGCGCGCTGGAGCGCGACATGCCGATCCTCGGCATCTGCGGCGGCCAGCAATTGCTGCACGTCATCCTCGGCGGCACGCTGCACCAGCACATCCCCGATTCGGTCCCGAATGCCCTTGCCCACGAACAGCCCAACCCGCGCAACGAGCCCGGCCATATGGTCGCCATCGTTGCGAACACCTTGCTGCACCGCGCAACCGGGCTCGACGAAATGGCGGTCAATTCCGCCCATCACCAGGCGGCCAGGGACGAACCCGAAGGCATCGTCGTGAACGCCCGCGCGCCCGACGGCGTGATCGAGGGCATCGAGGCGCCGCGCCATCGTTTCTGTCTCGGCGTGCAATGGCATCCCGAATTCGCCATCGGTCAGGGCGATGCGCGCATCTTCGACGCCTTCCTCGCCGCCTGCCGGCGTTAGGCGGACAGAGGTGGCGGACGATCCCCCTAAGGGCGAACGCATCGCCAAGCGCCTGGCGCGCGCGGGTTTGTGCTCGCGGCGCGACGCGGAACGCTGGATAGCAAGCGGGCGGGTTGCGGTTGACGGCCAAGTTCTGACCACGCCCGCGACCTTGGTCACGGCAGCAAGCGCGATCCTGGTCGACGGCAAGGCCCTGCCCGAGGCCGAGCGGCCGCGGCTGTGGCGCTATCACAAGGCGGCGGGCCTGGTCTCGACGCACCGCGACCCGCAGGGCCGCCCGACCGTGTTCGACCACATGCCGCCCGGCATGCCGCGCGTGGTGTCGATCGGACGGCTCGATCTCAATTCCGAGGGCTTGCTGCTGCTGACGAACGACGGCGCGCTGGCGCGCCATCTCGAATTGCCCGCGACGGGTCTCATGCGCCGCTACCGGGTGCGCGCGCACGGCCTGGCCGATCCCAAGGCGCTTGCCCGGCTCAAGGACGGGGTCACCGTCGAGGGCGAACGCTACGGTCCGGTGCTGGCCGAGATCGACCGCGTGCAGGGCAGCAATGTCTGGCTGGGGATCGCGCTGGCCGAGGGCAAGAACCGCGAGGTGCGCAAGATCTGCGCCCATCTCGGCTTGCGCGTCGGCCGCCTCATCCGCGTGGCCTACGGCCCGTTCCAATTGGGCGATCTGCCGCCCGGCATGCTCGCCGAAGTGCCGACGCGCGTTTTGCGCGATCAACTCGGACCCGTTGCTGCCGCGCGCCTCGTGCCCCAGCGCGCGCACCGCGAACATGCGCGTCGTCGCGGGACGGCATAAGGGCCGGCGCCTCGGCGCGCCGCCCGGCATCCGCCCGACCAGCGACCGGGTGCGCGTGATCTTGTTCGACGTGTTGGCGCACAATCCCTTGGGCGGGGCCCCGGCGCTCGAGGGCAGCCGCGTGCTGGATGCCTTCGCGGGCTCGGGCGCGTTCGGCATCGAGGCCTTGTCGCGCGGCGCCGTCCATGCCGCGTTCATGGAAAACGCGCGCGATGCGCTCGATGCCATCGCCGCCAATCTCGAAGCCCTGGGCGAGCGCGGGCGCGCCGAGGTGTTGCGCGCCGATGCGCTGAAGCCGCCGCGCGCGCGGTCGCCCGTCGATCTGGCCTTGCTCGATCCGCCATACGGGCTTGACCTTGCGGCGCCGGCGCTGGCTGCTCTTGCCAAATCGGGCTGGCTGGCCCCGGACGCCCTCGCCGTCGTCGAGCTCGGCGCGCGCGACACATTCGCCGCGCCCGAGGGTTTCGAGGTCGTGGACGAGCGCAAGATCGGCGATGCGCGCCTGGTTTTTACGCGGTTTCGCGGCGCGGCCCGGGCGCGTTAAACTCGGGTGCCATAACGGCCAAGGGAGAATCCGAATGCTAGCCAATGCCATCGTCGGCGTCCGCGATATCGCGCGCGGCACCAAGTTCTACGACACCGTGCTCGGCGCTCTCGGCTATGTGCGCCACAGCGCGTCCGAAAAATTCGTCGGCTACGGCACGGGTCAAGGCAAGCCGCAATTATGGGTTTGCATTCCGCGCAACGGCCAGCCGGCCACCGCCGGCAACGGCGCGCAGGTGAGCTTCATCGCCAAGGACAAGGCCTCGGTGGACAAGTTCCACGCCTCCGCCCTGGCGCAGGGCGGCTCGGACGAGGGCGCGCCCGGCTACCGGCCGCCGGACAAGTCCGGGTCTTACGCCTGCTATGTGCGCGATCCGGACGGCAACAAGCTGATGGCGGTCTGCGCCAAGCCGGGCTGATCGCGGCTCAATAGAATCCATACGCCGTCCAGCCGCCGTCCACGGCGATCACCTGGCCGGTCAGGAACGACGCGCCCGGGGAGACGATATAGAGCGCCATGTCGGCGATCTCCTCGGGCGTGCCGAGCCGTCCCATGGGCGTGCGGCGGTGGAGCGATTGCACGTCCACCCGTCCCGCGTCGATGACTTCGCGCAACATCTTGGTTTCGGTATAGCCGGGTGCTATGCCGTTGACGCGCACGTTCGAACCCGCCCATTCGTTCGCCAGGCATTTTGTCATCTGGATGAGCGCGGCCTTGGAGACGCAATAGGCGATGCGGTCGGGCGCGGCGTCGATGCCCCAAATGGAACAGATATTGACGAGATTGCCGCTTTTCTGCGCGACGAAGCGCTTGCCCGCCTCCTTGGCCCACATGAAGGGCGCGTTCAAATTCACGTCCATCACGCGGCTCCAATCCACAAGCGGCAGATCGAGCGCCGATTTGTTCGCCGACACGCCGGCATTGTTGACGAGGATATCGAGGCCGCCCCATTCGCGGTCGAGGCGCGCAAAACACGCCCGCATGTCCGATTCGCTCGTGACCGAGCCGCCCATCGCCAAGGCGTCGCGGCCCTTGGCGCGCAAGGCGGCGGCGGACTTCTCAGCCTCGGCCAAATCCAAATCCTGAATCAGCACCCGCGCGCCTTCGGCGGCGAAGCGTTCGGACATGGCGAGACCGAGGCCGCGCGCGGCGCCGGTGACGAGGGCGCGTTGGCCGTCGAGCATGGTCATGGATTATTCCCCGATGATGGGCGTTGGCGTTCAGCGCCGTCCGAACAGGCGTTCGATATCGGCGAGTTTCAATTCGACATAGGTCGGCCGGCCGTGGCTGCATTGGCCAGAAAGCGGCGTCGCCTCCATCTGGCGCAAGAGCGCATCCATTTCCGAGAGCGCCAGCCTGCGCCCGGCGCGCACGCTGCCATGGCAGGCCATGGTGCCGCAGACCTGGTCGAGGCGCGCATCGAGCGCCAGCGATTCGCCGAGTTCGGCCAATTCGTCGGCGAGATCGCGCACCAGGCCCTGCACGTCCGCCTCGCCGAGAAGGGCCGGAGTTTCGCGCACCACGACCGCGCCCGGCCCGAAGGCCTCGATCACCAAACCCAGGCGCGCAAGATCGGCCGCGCGCGCGGCCAAGCGCCCGACCGAGGGTCCGTCGAGCTCAACGACCTCGGGAATAAGCAGGATTTGCCGCGCCGCCCCGCCCGCATGCATGGCGAGCTTCAGGCGTTCGTGGGTCAGGCGTTCGTGCGCGGCGTGCTGATCGACGATGACCACGCCATCCGCCGTTTGCGCCACGATATAGGTCTCGTGCAACTGGGCGCGCGCGGCGCCAAGCGGAAAATCGCGCGCCTCGGCGCCGCCCTCGGCGGGCGGGGCAGAGGGCCGGGCAAGATCCGAGAACGGCGATTGGAATTGCGCCGCCTCCTCGGCCAAGCCGCGCGGCGCATGGGACGGCGGCGCGCCGTGGCCCGAATACGAGCCCCCCGAATACGGGCCTGACGAATACGGCAATCCCGAGCCGGGCCGCAGCGCGCCGAGCGCCGCCACCCCGACCGTCGAGGACGCCCTGTGGCCCGCGCCCGCAAGGGCGTGCTTCAGCGCGCCGACGATCAAGCCGCGCACCAACCCCGCGTCGCGAAAGCGCACCTCGGTTTTCGCCGGGTGGACGTTCACGTCCACCTCCTCGGGATCGATTTCGAGAAAAAGCGCGACCATGGGATGGCGGTCATGCGCGAGCACGTCGCGATAACCCGCGCGCACGGCGCCGTGCACCAACTTGTCGCGCACCGGCCGGCCGTTCACGAACAAATACTGGGCCCGCGCGGTTGCGCGATTGAGGGTCGGCAGGCCCGCGCGGCCCGTGAGGCGCACGCCCTCGCGCGCGGCCTCGATGGCGACCGAATTGTCGGCGAAATCGCGACCCATGATGGCCGCGAGACGCGCGTGCCGCGCCTCGAACAGATCGTCCGCGCCGGGCGTCAATTGCAGCACCGTGCGCCCGTCATCGGAGAACGAAAAGCCAATCTCCGGATGGGCCATCGCCAGACGCTCGACGGCCTCGAGCGCGTGCTGGGCCTCGGTGCGTTCGGTCTTTAGGAACTTGAGCCGCGCGGGCGTCGCGTAAAACAGATCGCGCACCTCGACGCGCGTGCCGGCTTGCTGGGCCGCAGGCGCGGGCTCCGATACCGTCCCGCCCTCGACCGCGATGCGCCAAGCCGAATCCGCGCCGCGCTTGCGGCTCGAAATCGACATCCGCCCGACCGCGCCGATGGATGGCAAGGCCTCGCCGCGAAAGCCGAGCGTGGCGATATGCCGCAGGTCTTCGTCCGGCAGCTTCGAGGTCGCATGGCGCTCGATCGCCAGGGCCAGTTCGGCCCGCTCCATGCCGCAGCCGTCATCACCGACCGCGATCATGGCGCGTCCGCCCTCGCGCAGCACGATTTCGATGCGCGCGGCGCCCGCGTCGATGGCGTTCTCGACCAGTTCCTTGACCACGGCCGCGGGCCGCTCGACCACCTCGCCCGCGGCGATGCGGTTGACGACGGATTCGGGCAGGCGGCGGATGGTCACGCGGCGCGTCCTCGCTAACGCTTCAGCTCCGGCGCGGCACGATGCGCCGCAAATGGTCGCGCGCCAGAACCTTGCCCGCTTCCACCGCCGGTTGGTCGAACGGATCGACGCCCAGAAGATGCGCGGCGATCGCGGTTTCCAGCATGAAGTGCATCATCATCGCGCCCATCGTGCGGGCGTCAAGCGCCGCCAGGCGGAACACGCGCACCGGACGGCCGCGTTTGGCGAGCGTCTGCCAGGTCGCGCGCTGCGAGGCGTCCATGAGATCGCCCAATGTGCGCCCGACCAGCCAATCAAGTTCGGCGTCCGGGCCGCCATCTGGCTCGACAACCGGACCCCGGCCCGCGCAATCCTCGGCGATCAGGGTCACGAGCTTGTCGGCCGGGCCGTCGAGATAGAGCTGCAATTGGCTGTGCTGGTCGATGGTACCCACGGCATGGATGGGCGTCGTGCCGTGGCCGTCCTTGCCGAGGCACTCGGCCCAAAGCTGGCGGAACCAAAGGCCGAAGGGCGCGAGCGCGTCGGCATAGGGCATGATGACCGCGTTGGTCACGCCCTTGTGGCGCAAAAGGGCGAGATTGATCGCGGCGCCCACCGCGGGCGCGCTGTCGCCGGGCGTTTTCGCCTCGAGCGTCTGGCGAACCACGTCTTCGGCCCCTTGGCGCGCGGCGGCGATGTCGAGGCCCGCGATCTTGGCGGGCAGCAGGCCGACGACCGACAGCGCGGCGAAGCGCCCGCCGAGATCGGGATCGTGGTCGAGCACCGCGATGCGCCGATGCTCGGCCAAATTGCGCAAGGGGTTGGTGCCCGGCTGGGTAACGGCGAGGAAATGACGCGCCACGCGCGCCTCATCGACGCTTTCCCGCACGGCGGTCAGGCAGACGAGGAACTGGGCCAGCGTTTCCATCGTCCGCCCGCTTTTCGAGATTGCGACGAAGCCTGTGCGGCGCAAATCGAGCGCGGCGAACAGCTCGGCGAAACTCCGCGAGTCCACGTTCTCCATGAAGTGCACGCGTGCGCAGCCCGTCTTTGCCGCGCCCGATTCCCGCCTCGGCGCGTGCGCCGGCTGCATCAAGGCCGTCAGCACCCTCCCGCCCAGGGACGAGCCGCCCGTGCCGAGCACCACCACGTCGTCGAACATCTCGTTCAAGCGCCGCGCCGCCGCCTCGATTTGGGCCAAGTCGTCGCGCCGCCCCGGCAGATCGAGAAAGGGATGCTTGCCGTCGCCGTGCCAGGCGCGAAGCGTCGCCAAGGCGGGCGCGCAGGCGGCGAGCATCGGCGCGTACTCGTCCTCGGTCAGCCCGCCCGCGCCGATATGATCGGCAAAGCAATGGTCGATGACGTGCCGGTAGGCGATCGAAGCGCTCATGCGCGGGATATTTCCAAGGGGGTCGGAGCCATGGGGTTATTCGATCGCATCCACGCGTTCGGCCTCGAGCCCCGCGGGCTGGCCGACCACGGCGAAAGTCAGTTGTGCTGGATCGAGAAGACGGCGCGCGACGCGCGCGACATCCGACCCGCTCACCGCTTCGATGAAGGCGTTGCGGCGGTCGAGATAATCCAGGCCCAGATCGTCGAGCTGGATGGACACCAAAAGGCGCGCGATGCGGTCGGTGCTGTCGAATTGCAGCGGAAATGAACCGGTCAGAAATGATTTTGCGTCGGCGATCTCCGCCGTTGACGCGCCCTCGCCCGCCATGCGCCGCCATTGGTCGCGAACGATGGCGATGGTTTCCGCCATGCGCGCGTTCTGGGTGGCGACGCCGCCTTGAACGAAGCCGCCGGCATCGAGCGGATTCAGAACGGTGTAGATCGAATACGCCAGACCCCGTCGCTCGCGAACCTCCTGGTACAGCCGCGAGCTGAACGAGCCGCCGCCGAGAATGTGATTCATCACGAAGGCCGTGTAATAATCGGGATCGCCGCGCTTGATTCCGACGTGCCCGAAGCTGGCGACGCTTTGCGAAACGGGGCGTTCGAGCACGACCGTCCCGCCGAGAGCGCGTAACGGCGCCGCGGGCAGGCGCCAGGGTGCCGCACGCGCCGGCAAGGCGCCGAACACCGCGTCGAGGGCGCCGGCCAGTTCGCCCGCGGAAATATCGCCGACGCAGCCGACCACCAGATTGTCGCGCGCCAGGCGCTCGCCCGCGAAGGCGCGCACATCCTCGGCCGAGATTTTTTCCACCGTCCGCGGCACGCCGCTGCCCGGACGAGCATAAGGATGATCGCCCGCCATTCGCCGCCACCACAGCCGGCCCGCGAGATAATCGGGATCCTCGCCATTGCGCTTCAACCGACCCAAGACGGCGCTGCGCGCGCGTTCGAGCGGCTCGGCGTCGAAGCGCGGCGCCGTCATTGCCAGACGCAAAAGATCGAACGCCTCGGGGCGATGGCGCGACAAGGTCTTGACCCAGCCGCCGGTCGTATCGCGGCCATCGTCGAAGCCGAGACTGGCCGAGATATCCTCGACCCGGCGCTGAAATTCTTGGGAGTCGTATGGCCCCGCGCCTTCGTCGAGCAACTGTGTAGCCAGATTGGCGCGCCCCAATTTTTCGGCCGGGTCGAGCGCCGCGCCACCGCGAAAGGCCATCTGCATCGAAACCACCGGGATGCGCCGGTCGGACACCAGCCAGGCGGCGATGCCGCCGGGGCTGACCACGCGCTCGATGCGCGGCGCGGCATCGGCGCCGCGCCAGGGCAGGCCAAGGGCGGCAAAACCTGCCATGGCCGCAAGAGCTTGGCGGCGCGAAAGCAGGGCCATCGTCACGGTGCGGCCTTGGGCAGCAATAGACCCGTGACCGAACGTTCCGGGCGCAAGATCGCGCGGGCCGCCGCATTCACCTGCTCGACCTCGACCGCGCCGATGCGCTCGGGCCAGGATTCGACGTCCGCGACGCCGCGCCCGACCGCGAGCGCGGCACCGAGCGTGCGCGCGCCCGCCTGGAGGGAATCGCGCACGTAAATCGCGCCCGATTGCAGGCGCCGTTTGGCGCGCGCGACCTCGTCCGCCGTCACCCCGGAATCGAGGACGCGGGCGATTTCCGTGTCGAGCGCGGCCTCGAGCTCGGCTGCCGTCGTACCGTCGCGCGGCACCACGCCGAAGGTGAAGCGCGAATCGTCGCGTGCGCCCGAATCGTAGTGCGCGGAGGCGCCGACCGCGAGCTTGCGCGCGACGACGAGGGCCGCATACAGCCGACTGGTGGCGCCGCCGCCGAGAATCTCGGCTAGCACTTCGAGGGCATGCGCCATTCCGGGCGCGCCCGGCATCGCGGCGAAGGCCGAACGATGCCCGGGGGCGAGATAGTTGCGATGGACGCTCGGGCGCTTGACCCGAGCGCTTTCGAGCACGACGCGCCGTGCCGCGACCGGCGGCGGGTCGGATGCGCGAACGCGCGGCGCGAGCTCGCGCGCGGGAATCGCGCCGTAATATTTCTCGACCAACGGTTTCAAGGCGTCGAGCGCGATGTCGCCCGCGACCACCAAAATGGCGTTGTTCGGCGCGTAGTGCCGCGCGTAGAACGCGCGCGCATCGGCCAGGGTAAGCGCGCGGATTTCGTGTTCCCGGCCGATGATGGATATGCCGTAGGGGTGGTCGGGGAACAATATCGCGCGCATCTGCTCGTCGAGTTGGGCGCCCGGTTCGTTGTCGATGCGCGTGCGCCGTTCCTCCAGCACGACCAGCAATTCCGGCGCCGCCTGTTCCTCGGTGACCGCGAGATTGGCCATCCGATCCGCCTCGAGCTTCATGACGAGCTCGAGCCGGTCGCGCGCCACCGTTTGGTGGTAGCCGGTGTAATCGAGGGCGGTGAAGGCGTTCTCGCGTCCGCCATTGACCGCGACGAGGCGGGAAAATTCGCCGGGGCCATGGGTGCGCGTACCCTTGAACATGAGGTGTTCGAGATAATGCGCGACACCCGACTTGCCGCGCGGTTCGTCGGCCGAGCCCGCCTTGTACCAGACCATGTGGACGACCGCGGGCATGCGCGGGTCCTCGATGACCACGACTTCGAGGCCGTTGGCGAGGGTAAAGACGCGGGGATCGAAGACGCCGGCGCGCGCGCTTGCCGGCAAGAGCCATATGCCTCCCGGGAGGAGCCATAAGCCCAAAGCGCACGCGGCCAGCAACCGGGTGAAAAATAGCGAACGAATCGCGGAAACTCCGAACACGGCGCCTGGGGCGCGGCGCGTCAGAAGATGCTTTCGAGCAGGCCGCGCTTTTTGCGGATCACGACGGTGGTGTCGTCCACGGGTTTCTCGGTCACGCCCTGACCCGCCGCCGCGCCTTTGCCCGAGGGCGCCTCGCGCCAAGTCAGCAATTTGTCGACCAACTGCTTTTCCTGTTCGCCGGTCGATTGGGTTTCCTGGTCGATGCGCTGGCGAACCTGCGGGTCGGCTGGCACGCCGGCGGAATTTTCGAGCTTCTTGAGGAAGGCGCGCTCGCCAGCGGAATAACCGCCCGCCCCCGGCGCGCCCGGCTGGGCGGCAACCGGGGTGTTGAACACCCGCGCGCGCGCGGCTTGGGACGCTGCCTTGGTGTCGTTCGTGCCGCCGCCACCCACGGGCGGGCGCAAGGTGAAATCGGGCGGGACCGACAGGGTCGGGCCCTTGGACGCAGAGCTTCCGGCGCCTTCGCTTTCCGGCGTGCGGCCCTCCATCGCGTCCTGTACGTCCTTCACGGCCTGACAACCGGCAAGTCCGGCGGACAAAACCAGGACAAGGGCGGCGGCCCGAAGGGGGCCAATGGATCGGCGGACGCGCATGTTCAATGTCCGGTAGCCATGGAACACCAAATGTAGGTCAGCGCGAGCGCCGGAACAAGGCATCGGTCACGATCATCGCCGCCCCCACCGTGATGGCCGAATCGGCGAGGTTGAAGGCCGGCCAATGGTGGTCCGCCCAGTGAAAATCGAGAAAATCGAAGACCGCGCCGAAAATCGCCCGGTCGATCGCATTGCCGACCGCTCCGCCGATCACGAGGCCCACGGCACAAGCCGGAAACCGGTCCTTAAGGCGCGCGAGCCAAACCACCAGACCGGCGACGATCCCGACGGAAAGCGCGAGGAACGGCCAGGGTCCCCAGGACCCTTGGGAAAACATCCCGAAACTCACGCCCTTGTTCCAGACGACGACGAGGTTGAAAAACGGCGCGATCTCCATGGGCCGAGGCGGGTTCAGCACCGCCTCGAGCATCCAGACTTTTGTCGCCTGGTCGAGAACGGCGATGGCACCCGCGATCGCAAGACCGAACCGCAGCATTCTCCTAGTCCGCGGCCAAGGGCAGGTTCACGGCATCGGCGCAACGCCCGCAAAGCTCGGGGTGCTCCGCGAGCGTGCCGACATCGGGCAGAACGCGCCAGCACCGCCCGCATTTGGTCCCCAGCGCGGCGCCCGATACGACCGCGATGCCCGGCACGTCCGCCAGCGCGAACGCACCCGCCGGCGCCGGCGCCTCGCTCAGCGTTGCGCCCGAGGTGATGAAAACTTCCGCCGCATCGATGCCGCGCATGGCCGTGCGATATTCGGCGTCGGCATGAATGACGGGGTGGGCTTGCAGGCTCGAGCCGATGCGCTTTTCCGCGCGTTCGCGTTCGAGCGCGCCCGTGACCACGCGCCGAAGCGTGCGAAGCCGCCGCCATTTCTCGGCCAAGGCGTCGTCGCGCCAAGCGGCGGGGATTTCGGGAAACTGGCGCAGATGCACGCTTTCCGCGCCCTCGCCATGGCGCGCGAGCCACGCCTCCTCGGCGGTGAAGCACAGCGACGGAGCAAGCCAGGCCGTCAGGCACGAGAACAATTCGTCGAGCACCGTGCGCGCCGCGCGACGGGTCGGGGAGTCCGCACGGTCGCAGTAGAGCGAATCCTTGCGCACGTCGAAATAGAACGCCGACAAATCGACGGCGCAGAAATTGTGCAGCACGGTGAACATGGTGTGAAAATCGAAGTCGTCGCACGCCTGACGCACCGTGCGGTCGAGTTCCGACAACCGGTGCAGCACCCAGCGCTCGAGCTCGGGCATCTCGGCGCATGCCACGCGCTCGGCCGCGTCGAACCCCGCCAGATTGCCGAGGATAAAGCGCAGCGTGTTGCGAATACGCCGGTACAGATCGCCCTGGTGCTTGATGATCTCGGGTCCGAGGCGCAAATCCTCGGAATAATCGCTGCCGACGATCCACAGCCGCAGGATTTCGGCGCCGTGCCGATCGATCACTTCTTGCGGCGCGACGACATTGCCGAGCGATTTCGACATCTTGCGGCCCTGCTCGTCGACGACGAAGCCGTGGGTCAGCACCGCGTCGTAGGGCGCGCGGCCGCGCGTGCCGCAGGATTCGAGCAGCGAGGAGTTGAACCAGCCGCGATGCTGGTCGGAGCCCTCGAGGTAGAGCGAGGCGGGCCACGCCAAATCCTCGCGCGCCTCGAGCACGAAGGCATGCGTCGAACCCGATTCGAACCAGACATCGACGATGTCCATGACCTGCTCGAATTCCGCCGGATCGTGGGCCGCGCCCAAGAAGCGCGCGGGCGCGGAGCCAAACCACGCATCGCCGCCCTCGGCGGCGAAGATCGCGCGGATGCGCTCGAAGACCTCGGGATCGCGCAGCAACTCGCCGGTCTTCTTGCGCACGAACACGGCGATGGGCACGCCCCAGGCGCGCTGGCGCGAGATGCACCAATCGGGCTTGGTTTCGATCATGCCGCGCAGACGGCTCTGGCCGCTCGCGGGCACGAACCGCGTGCGATCGATGGCGGCGAGCGCGGTCGCGCGCAAGCCAGTGGCGTCCATCGAGATGAACCATTGCGGGGTGTTGCGGAAGATCAGCGGCGCCTTCGAGCGCCAGGAATGGGGATAGCTATGCGTCAGCTTGCCCTCGGCGAGCAACGCCCCCGTCTCGCGCAGAAGCGCCGAAACCGCGCCATCCGCGTCGCCCTTCTTGCCGTGCGGGGTGAGCACGCGCTTGCCCGCGAACAGGGGCACATGGTCGAAGTACGCGCCCTCGGCATCGACCGTATCGGGCACGGCCAAATCGTGCTTGCGGGCAAGCTCGAAATCCTCCGCGCCGTGCCCGGGGGCCGTGTGCACGAGGCCCGTTCCGGCATCGAGCGTGACGTGTTCGCCCGCCAGCAACGGCACGTCGAAGTCATAGCCCCGACCCGCGAAGGGATGGCGGCAGACCGCGCCCGCCAGCGCCGCGCCCGGCAGGGTCGCGACGATCTCGCGCTCGGCGATGCCCGCATCGGCGCAAACCGCGTCGAGCAGGGCGGGGGCGAGAATCAAGGTCTCGCCCGCGCGCGCAAGGCTGCCTTCGGCGACGCGCAACACCTTGACGGCCGCGTATTCGAAGCTCTCGCCATAGGCGATGGCGCGGTTGCCGGGAATGGTCCAGGGCGTGGTCGTCCAGATCACGGCGGACGCGCCCGCGAGCGCCGGGTGCGCGGCGCGCGCGACCGGAAACCGCACGTAAATCGCCGTCGAGACATGGTCGTGGTACTCGACCTCGGCCTCGGCCAGCGCGGTTTTCTCGACCACCGACCACAGCACGGGCCGCGCGCCGCGATAGAGCGCGCCGTTCATCGCGAACTTGGCGATTTCGGCGGCGATCTGGGCCTCGGCGGCATTGGTCATCGTCGTGTAGGGCTGGGCCCAGTCGCCGAGCACGCCCAGCCGCTGGAACTCGGCCGATTGCACGGCGATCCAATGCTGGGCGAACTCGCGGCACTCGCGCCGGAAATCGAGCACGGGCAACTTGTCCTTGTCCTTGCCCGCGGCGCGATGGCGTTCCTCGATCTTCCATTCGATGGGCAGACCGTGGCAGTCCCAGCCCGGCACGTAAACGCTGTCGCGCCCCATCATCTGTTGGGAGCGGTTGACCACGTCCTTGAGAATCTTGTTGAGCGCGTGACCGATGTGCAGATTGCCGTTGGCGTAGGGCGGGCCGTCGTGGAGGACGAATTTCGGCCGGCCCTTGGCCGCCGCGCGCTGTCGTTCGTAAAGGCCGCTTGCGGCCCAGCGCGCGAGCAGGGCGGGCTCGCGCTTGGGCAATTCGCCTTTCATCGGGAAATCCGTTCGCGGCAGGAATACGGTGCTCTTGTAGTCGGTGGCCATGGGGTATCCGTCAGTCGGCGGCGGGCGAAAACGCCGCGCCCAAAATCGCGCGCGCACGCACGCAATCCTCGGCGATCTGCGCTTTCAGGGAATCGAGACCGTCGAATTTTCTCTCGGGCCGCAGGCGATCGACGAGCGCCACGCGCAGGCGCTTGCCGTAGAGATCGGCCGAAAAATCGAACAGATGGGCTTCGAGCCGTTCCTCGCTGCCGCCGACCGTCGGCCTTCGGCCGATATTGGCCGCGCCCGCGTGCCAAACCGGCACCGAACCATCCTCGACCGCGCAGCGCACCGCATAGACGCCGAGCGCCGGGCGCACATACTCGCCGAGCGCGAGATTGGCGGTCGGAAAGCCGATGGTGTTGCCCAGACGCGCACCCGTCGCGACGATGCCCTCGATTTCGAACTCGCGCCCCAAAAGCCCCGCGGCGCGGCGCACATCGCCGGCGGCGAGGTACTCGCGGATGCGGCTCGACGAGCACGCCTCGCCGTCGGGCGAGACCTGGGGCGGCACGGACTCGACCGCGACATTGTACTTTTCGCCGAGCGCCGCGAGCCCCGCCGCGTCGCCTTCCCGGCCGCGGCCGAAGCGGAAATTATAGCCGGTGACCGCGCAGGAAAGGCCAAGGCGTTCCGCGAGCACGCGCGCGACGAAGTCCGCCGGGCCCATGCCGGCAAGCTCGGCACCGAAGCGAAGCGCGAACAAGACAACGACCCCTTGGTCCGCGAGAATCCGCGCCTTGGCCTCAAGCGGCGTCAGGCGAAACGGCGCGGCGGAAGGTTGAAAAAACCCGCGTGGATGGGGCTCGAAGGTGACGACGGCCAGCGGCGCCCGGCGCGCGCGCGCGCCTTCCGCCGCGCGTGCGACGACCGCGCGGTGGCCGAGATGCACGCCGTCGAAATTGCCAAGCGCCGCGACGGCGCCCGCGAGGTCGCGGGGGATAGCTTCGTCGTCCTGGATAATACGCATGGTGGCCGCAAGATTAGCTTCGCGCGCGGCCCGCGCAAGCTCGCGCGAACTTATTGCGCGGCGACGGCCTGGACGCGCGACGGCACCATGATGAGCGCCTCGCCGTCGAGCACGACCGTTTCGCCGACCGTGCAGACGGTATCGATCGTCGTGCGCCGGCGTTCGATGTTGATTTCCCTGATCGTCGCGCGGACCTGCACCGTCTCGCCCACGCGCACGGGTGCCTTAAAGCGCAGGCTCTGCGTCAAATAGATGCAGCCCGGCCCCGGCAGGCGCGTGCCGATGACGGTCGAAATGAAACTTGCGGTCAACATGCCGTGGACGATGCGCCCGCCAAAGCGCGTGCCGGACGCGAATTCGTTATTGATGTGCATGGGATTGGTGTCGCCGGAGACGCCCGCGAACAGCACGAGGTCGGCATCCGAGACCGTCTTGCCGAAAAAGGCGCTCATGCCGACCGCCAAGTCTTCGATGTAGTAACCGTGATAGCGCTCGAGCGGGAGCGGGGCCACGCGGAGAGAAGCGTCTGGCGACATCGGCATTTCCCATCTTATTGCGACGCAACAGGTATTACTGCGCCGCAATATACAGATTTGTGGGCACTGCAACAAGGCGGCAACGCACCGATGGTAGGGCACCAAGTATTTCTTAACCATTAGAGGTTAAAGACGAAACTGGATCGAACGCGACCGGCACTATCGGACCCCCAAGGATCGCCGCCGAGAATCGCCCCGGTGGATCGTTGCTCTAGCGGGTCGGTCCAACGGATAGTCCCAGGAGAGCGTCATGCCGTCCGATTTTCGCGCGAGCCCCCGAACCGCCCGCGCGCCCGAAGGCCGCACCAACTTGGCGCGCAGCCTGCACATACCCAAGATCAAGGAATTCGCCGAAATCGTGCTGCGCGACGGCACGACGCTGAAGGGCCATGTGTTCATCGACGTGACCTCGCGCATGCAGGACATGCTGAATGCCGGCGGCGCGTTTTTCCCCATGGTGGACGAACACGACGAGGTCCACCTGATCAACAAGGCCGCGGTGATGCGCATGCGGCCCTACGACGGCTAAGCCCCCTATCGAGGGCGGCTTCATCCGATATAGCATCCGTCCCGCGATGAAGCGCGCCATGACCAAGCCCCACGCCCTCGAATCGATCGCCCTGCTCAAGGGCCTGCCCACGCCCGTGCTGCGCGAGATCGAGAAGAAATGCGTTTGGCACGATTACGGCGAAGACGAACAAATCTTCGACCGCGACAACGACTCGCGCGACATCTACTTCGTCGCCTCCGGGCGGGTGCGCATCGTCAATTACTCGATGTCCGGCCGCGAGGTCAGCTTCGACGACATCGCGACCGGCGGCACGTTCGGCGAGTTGGCCGCCATCGACGCCAAGCCGCGCTCGGCCTCGGTGGTCGCGCGCGAGCCGACGACGGTGGCGGCGCTCGAATCCGGCGCTCTGCTGGAATTGGCCGTGAAACATCCCCAGGTCGCCATCGCGCTGATGAAACGCCTGGCGCGGATCGTGCGCGCGGCCACCGAGCGCATCATGGACCTGTCCACCCACGGGGCGCACAACCGGGTCTATGCCGAACTCTTGCGTCTCGCGCGCGGCGAGGACGAATCGGCCGCCGCCAAGGCGAACGCCACGATCACCCCGATGCCGACCCATTCCGAAATCGCCAGCCGGGTTTCGACCACGCGCGAAACCGTCGCGCGCGTGCTCTCGGAGCTGCAGCATTCGGGCCTTGTCCGGCGCGAGCACGACGGCTTCGTGGTGACCGATCTCGAACGCCTGCGCGCAATGGTCGAGGAGTTTCGCGGCGAGTGATCGCCCGATGCCGCTTCAGGCGGTCCCAGGCGGCCTCGCCGCCCCACCGCCTTCCCCGCGACCGCGACATTTCGGCGGTCGTGAAATCCCCGCCCGTGTGACGGCGATTCCGGTGTGACGGCGATCCCCGTGTTACGGCGATCCCCGTGTAGGACGATCCCCGCGTGACGGCGATTCCCGCGTGATGGCGATTCCCGTGTAGGACGTCCCCGTGTGATGGCGATCCCCGTGTAGGACGATCCCCGCGTGACGGCGATTCCCGCGTGATGGCGATCACTGTGCCCTTCCCTTGGCCAGCGTAGATTGCCGCCATCGATGGACAGTCGGCGCAAGGGCTGCTCGTCGATGGTTCCCCTTCCTCGGGGAATCTCCTCTCCCAAACGCAACTCGAAACGGGCCGGAGCCCCCAACTCCGGTCCGTTTTTTTTGCACCGGGCGCGAGGCGCGCCCCGGGCCGGAACCCCCAACTCCGGCCCGTTTTTTGCGCCGATTTTCATCGTTAACCCCGAGACGCGCCGAACGCCGCGCCAATTTTAACCATCGCCAAGAACGAAAACCGCCGCAGGGGGATTACCCCTCGCGGCGGCGCGATGCAAACCAAGCCTGGATCAGCGGCTGGCGAGGACCTTGCCGCCTTGGGTGGCGATCACATTGGCGCTCGTCGCATCGGAAATCTCGATGCGGTTCTCGAGCGTCTTGGCGATGGTGCGGCTCGTCACGTCGTTGGTGAGCTTGAAGAACTCCTTCATCGTGGCGCCGCCCGGCAGCGCATGGCCGCCGCTGCTCGTGGACTGGGCAAAGCCGCTGTCCTGGGCGTAATTCTTGGTCGGGTTGTTGCCCGCGTTGATGGTGCCGGTCAAGGCACCCACCGTGTAGTTGCCGGTATAGACCGAGCTTGCGGTGCGCGCGCCAAAATCCATGGTGACGGTCAGGGTGTAGCTGCCGCTGCCGGTGCCGGCGATGGGCACCAGATTGACCGTACCGAAATTGAAGGTCGCGGTGCCGGATTGGATGGTGCGGACCTGTTCCCAGGTCGATCGCTCGCCGATCGAGACGCCGGTATCCTGCGCCGCCTTGACCGTCGATTGCGCCGTCGCTTGCCCGAGCAGCGCGGCCTGGACCGTGCCGCCCAAGGGCCCGAGCGCGCCGGCGGCGCCCTGGCCGGATTGGCGCACCACATTCGTGCCCGGCGCGGATGGCGATTGCTGGGCGGGACCGGGCGCCGCTTCATTCGCGCTGCCGCTGGCGCCGTCCGTCGCGGCCGAATGGGATGGCGCCAAGCTATTCGAGATGCGCGCGGCCTGCGGCGCTTCGAGACGCGCGGGTTCGCTCGGCGGCACGGCCGCCGAAAAGGTCGTGGCGAAGCCGGGGCGCGTGATCAGCACCTCGCCCCCGCCCGCGCCCGAAACCACGATGCGGCCGGGCCGCTCGCCCGCGTTGTTGGACAAGCCGGGGCCGAGCAGCATGACGGTCGCGCGCTCGCCCTCGACCACGCCCTGCACCGCCGTGCCGCGCACGCCGATCGAGCCCTGCGGCAGATTTACCGTCATGTCCTTCGGATCGTGCTTGGCGATACGCCCAGAGACGAAGCGGAACGCGCCCTGCATGATGCGCGCGGTCAATTTCCCGTTATTGGTCGCCGGGTCGAAGGCGAATTCGTCGACCGCCATCGCCGCATTGGGGCCGATGGTGAACACCGTTTCATCCACCAGCATGATCTGCAGGCCCGCGTGCGGGCCGGTCGAGATGCGGTCGCCGAGATAGATCACGTCGCCGCTCGAAACCGCGACGCCGATGGCCGGACCCGAAGCTGGCGCGAGGCCGAACGATGGATTGATGGAGGCGGCGGCGCGCTCGACCTTGCCGCGCACCGCGGCGGCGACGCCCGCCTTGATCGGCGCGCGCGCCTGGGCCCAGGCATCGCCGGTCGGGCATAGCAGGGCCGCGCATGCGAGGGTGGTGATTGCGAGAAATGCCTTCATGATCGCCTCCAAATCGCCGCGGAGATATTTTTCCCGCGCCGAGGAAAGCCATCATGGGACCAAGGCAAAGCCCCGGCAGTGACCGGCATCACAGCTAATAAGTATCGGATTTATCGGTATTTTTCGGCTTTCCCCGCACCCGGCTATTGCCGGGTGGCGCGGACTTTGCCGCCTTGGGTCGCGATTTTGTTGGTGCCGGCCGTATTGTCGGTGATCTCGATGCGCATCTCGACAAAGCGCGCGATCTCGCGCGACGACACATTGTTGAATGCCGAGTTGATGACCTTGCCGAAACCGCCGCCGGTGGGCGTGAACGAATCGACCCGGTTCGTGACGTTCCCGGAATCGCCGGCATAGTTGCCGTTGATGGCGCCGCCCGTGGGCGCGATATTGCCGGTGACGGCGCCCACCGTGAAATTGCCGGTGATGGTGATCGAGGACGTGCGTGCCCCGAAATCCACGTCCAAGCGCAAGCTGTAAAGCCCGCTGCCGGTGCCGTTCACGGCGACGAGATTGATATTGTTGGTCTCGTACCGGCCGGTTCCGGAATTGATCGTGCGCAATTGCGCGAAGGTCGTGATCTCGCTGAAATTGCTCGCTGCCGTGTCTTGCGCGGATTTCACCGATTGCTGATTGAGCGATTGCGCAAGACGCACCACCCCGCCCGCATTGCCGACGGTCGAGAGCGCGCCGCCGGTGCCCTGCCCCGATTGCTTGGTGACATTCGCACCGCCGGTAAGTCCGCCGGTTGAGATTCCGCCGCCCGGACCGGCCGGCCCTCGGGCGATCGCTTGGCCCGGCTGGCCTTGGCCTTGGGTATCGGGTCCGGCCGCGCGCGGCGTGAAGGCCGCGCTCAGACGCTGGGATTGATCGACGCTCAAGCGCTGGGGATCGGTCGGCGGCAGATTGGCGCCCAAGGTCGTCGCGAAGCCGGACCGCGTGATCAAGACCTCGCCGGTCGCATTGGCGATGACGAGCCGGCCTTCGCGCTCGCCCGCGTTGTTGTTCGGCCCCGGGCCGCGCAGCACGACGAGCGCGCTCGGCCCATCGACCACGCCCTCGCCCGCCGTGCCGCGCACGCCGATGGTGCCTTGGGGCAAGCTGATCAGCATGTCCTTGGGTTCGTTCTTGGCGATCTGGCCGGAGACGAAGCGGAATGCGCCCTGCACCACGCGCGCCGTGACCTTGCCCGCGCCCACCTGCGGATCGAAAACGAATTCGTCGATCGCCATGGCCGCGTTGGGCCCGATGGTGAACACGGTTTGGTCGAGCAACACGATCTGCAACCCCGCATCGGATCCGGTGCGGATGACGTCGCGGAGGTATACCGGTTCGCCGCTCTTGATGGCGCCGACGACATTGGCCGATACGCGTTCGACCTTGCCGCGCACGGCGCCCGCTATGCCGGCCTTGATCGCCGCCACCTGGGCCTGCGCGATCTCCTCGGCCGCCGCGGGGGCGCCGGGCAGCGCGAGCATCGAACACAGCATCGCCGCCAGAGCGAACCGGCGCAGGGCGATGGCGGGAAGGAACGCGTGGCGCATCATCGCCTCCGATTCCCGATTATACACCCCATGCGCCCGCGCATTAAAAGTCCCATCGCTTGCTGAGCGCGACGGCGTATTTTTTGCTGTTATAGGTGTAATTCGTGAGATTCGACCCCGCGCGGTAATACTCCGCGCTGGTCGAAAGATTGACGCCTTCGAGCAACCCGCCGAGCGCGCCGTTCTCGCCGAGGATCGTCGACAGCGGCACGCCGAAGGTCACGCGCAGCCGATAGAGCTCCTCGCGGCGCGCGACCACGGCGATCAGCGTGTCGGGATCGTCGTAGGTATCGCGTTGATTGCTGAAACTCGACAGCAGGAACATGCCGTCGCCGAGCAGCCAGACATGGCTGAGCGAATATTGGTTCTCGGTATAGGAATTGAACTTCTCGCGCGCCTGCTTGAGCGTGTAGCGGTATTCGAGATTGAGCCGCATGGTCGGCGAAAGCACGATGTCCGTACCGACCGCACCTTCCCATTGCGGGCCTTGGCGCAACCGGGCGGAGGTGTCGGACGAAATAGTGCGATACTTTTGCTCCTCGACTTGAAATTCGCCGTACGCCGACCAGCCGAGAACCAATTGTTCCGTCGCGCGCAGCCGCGTGCCGCGCGCGTGCATGTAGTTCTGCCGCGCAAGACGTAAAAAGCGCTCGTAATAGACGGGCGTGATGGTCGTCGGCGTCAGGTCGATACTGCCGCCCACCTCGCCCGTCATGGAGCGGATATCGAGCCGGCCGAGCTGGGCCTGCTGGGTGTGGTAGTAGGTCAGATTGGAGAAGATTTCGTGGCGCGCCTGCCAACCGAGATCGTGGCTGGCCTCCAAGCGCGTCAGGCCCTGAACCGCGAAATCGTCGATTTGGTTCGATTGGCCCTCGACCTGGGTGTCGATGCCGAGCACAAGATTGCGCCGCGACTTGGCGCCGGCATTGCGGTTGGTGTCGTACTGCCCGCCGATGGAGGTATAGACGCCGTAGCGCGTGCGTTGGCGCTTCTGATCGATCTGTTTCAAATAATCGTCGATCGAGCGGCGCAGCGTGTCAGGCATTTCGAGTTCGCGCACGGCGCGCAGCTCGCGCTCGGCCTCCTCCAGGTTCTCGAGGCGGAACTGGACGACGGCATAGAGCAGGCGCACGCGCGGCAAATCCGGCTCGATCAGCAGGATGCGCTCCAGCGTGGCACCCGCGCCGCGCACATTGCCGGCGCGTATCTGGGTTTCGGCAAAGGCGAAGTTGAGATCGATGTTATCGGGATCGGCCAGGATCTGCTCGAAGGTCACATCCACGCCCTCGAGCGCGCGGCGGCGTTCGGCCTCTTCGGCGGCACGCTCGGCCTCGAGCTTGGTGCGGGTATCGGTCGTCACGCTGCCGGGCACGGTTTGTGGCGCATTCTGCTGGGCCCAAGCCCCGGCCCATGAGAGCGCAAGCGCGTAACCGGCCAAGCCGCACGCGAAAACGACGCTCCAGCGCCCGCACGTCCGACGTGCCGCCACGGCCAAGACCCCGAAAAATAAAACAAATCCCGCTTGCCAGCCTCGGGTGCGAACCCGGGCCGGTTCTTTGAGGCCGACGCTGTCACGACTCCCATCGCCAGATCAAGGGATGGCCATCGCAAGCACTTGAAATAGCGGGCAAAGGCCTGAACTAGGCCGCTATTTCTCGGCCGCCGTGTAAACCCCGTCCCAGTCCGCTTGCGGCGGCGCGGCGCGGCATGCGGAAATGCGCCCGGCATAGAGGGCGTGGAGGGCCGCGAGCGAGGAAGGCGCCGCGGCGCGGCAAAGCGCGAGCGCCGCTTCGGCCGCGCCCCAGTCGCGCGCCCGGTAGGCCGCCAGCATCGCCGCGTGCGGCACGGCAAGGGCCTCCGCCTCGGCCGCGCCGAGCAGGGTAAAGACGCGCACGGGCTTGGTCTTGCCCTTCACGCGGATAAGATCGAGTTCGAGGGCGGGTTCGTCGGGCGCCGCGGCGCGCGTCGTTTCGCTGATCACGATATCGACGCCGTAGATCTTGCTTTGGCCTTCAAGGCGCGAGGCCAGATTGACGTCGTCGCCCAGCACCGAATAGTCGAAGCGCTGGTCCGAACCCATATTGCCGACGCAGCACATCCCGGTATTCACGCCGATGCCGACGCGCACCGGATCGAAGAGCTGGCCCGCCGCGCCCGCCTCACCGGCCCAAAGCGCATTCAGGCGCGCGAGTTCCGCGCGCATCGCCGCCGCCGTCCGGCAGGCATTGCGGGCGTGCGCCGGATCGTCGAGCGGGGCGTTCCAGAACGCCATGATGCAATCGCCGATGTATTTGTCGATCGTGCCCTGGTGCGCCAGCACGACCTCGCTCATGGGCGTGAGATAGCGGTTGATGAAGCGCGTGAGGCCGTGGGCGTCGAGCTTTTCCGAGCGCGCGGTGAAATCCCGGATGTCGCAGAACAGGATCGTCATGTCGCGCATCTCGCCGCCGAGGGTAAGGCGTTCGGGATGCTCGGCCAGGCGGTTAACGACCGCGGGCGAGATATAGCGCGCGAACGCGCCGCGCACCCAGCGCCGCTCGGATTCCGTGCGCAGGAAGATAAGCCCCGTCTCGACCACATAGACCGCGACGATGACGAGCGAGGGATAGACGGGGTCGAACAGCCAGCGCCAACGATCGAAGGCGATCCAAGAGGCACCGACCGCGAAGCCGACCGCCGCGATCCCAAGCGCGCCGCACCAGCGCGCGCCCACGCGCGGCAGCAGAACGATCAAGACGAGTCCGATTCCCAGCAGATACACGACCTCGACCCCGAGCGCGAAATCGGGGCGCGACAAATACTCGCCGGAAAAGATTTGTTCGAGCAGCTCGACATAGATCTCGACGCCTGCGGCCGCCGGATCGAGCGGCGTGATGCGCAAATCCTTCAAACCCGCGGCCGAGGTGCCGACGAACAGAACCCTGCCCTCGACGAGGGCCGGATCGAAGTCCGGCTCGAAGATTTTCCAGGCCGGAATGAAGCGCTCGGGCTGGAAGCCGCTGTAATAAATCCACACCCGGCCGTTTTCGTCCGTGGGTACGACGAATTGGCCGATCTTGACGCGCGAGATTCCAGTCGATTCGCCGAAGCTCTCGACCCCGCTGGCCCCCGAAGCCTTGATGACGAAGGTCTGTTCGCCCTGCGCCACGCGCAAGGCCTCGGCGCCGAGCGAGGGGAGCAGCTCGTCGCCCATGCGCAGCATCAGCGGCGCGCGCCGGATGACGCCGTCGCGCTCGGGCAAGCCGGTGAGGCTGCCACTGCCCTCGGCCGCCGCCTCGAGCGCCGGCAGATTGACCACGGCACCGCGATAGGCGGGCACGAAGGGGCGCGGATCGTCGCCCGCGAAGGCGAAGCCGCCCTTCGCCGCCGGCGGGCGCGGGCCGCCCGAATCGGTCAGCACGAATCCGGTCACCACATGGCCGCGCGCGAGGGCCGCGGCAAAGACCGCGTCGTGATCGGGCAGGCCCTGAAGGCGGGCGCGCATCTCGCGATATTGCGGCGTCTGCGGCCACATCCGCGCCAGGGACGCGGGCGAGGTGCGGTCGGGTTCGGCGAAGACGACGTCGAAGGCGATGACCGAGGCGCCGAGCGCGCCCAGGCGATCGGTCAATTCCGCGAGCTTGATGCGCGGCCAGGGCCATTGGCCGAGACGCGCGAGCGATTCCTCGTCGATATCCACGATCCGGACGGGCGCCGCCGCATCGTACGGGCGCGGCTTCACCCGGTTATAGGCGTCGAATACCCAGAACCGCACCTGCTGCACGAGCCACGGCTCGCTCGCGCGCAACCCAACCGCCGCCAGCAAGATCGCCAGCGGCAGCCAAAGGTGGATTCGCTTCGCGAAGAAACGACGCATCGGCGCTCGCGTCCTTAACCTTGCGCCTAGCCCGGTTGCTTCCGTTCGACTTCGACGAAGGCGAAGGGGTTGGGATTGACGTTTTCGACGTCGCGCTCGACGCCCGCCTGGCGGAAATAGCGGACTCCGGCCACGAGCGCGGCGCGCGTCGAGCCTTGCGGTCCTGAAAGACCCAAGGCGCCGTCGAGCACGGGCACGATGACGCAATCATATTCGTGCCGATGAAAACCGGTCTTGGCACCCGGCGCGAAATCCCACCGCGTCACACGGACGCGGTCGTTATCGACTTGAAGCGTTGGAACCGCACGCGCCGCGACCATGCGCACCTCCCCGATTGCCGCGCCGACGGTATCGCGCCCGCACCCAAGCGGCAACTTCTTGCGCCGCGCGCCTTGCGCGCCTAGGACAAGCACGGGACGGGGCGCTCGGAGGCGATTGCGCCGCGGCCAGAATCGGGGGAGACAGCAAACTGGGAGAGACCCGGAATCAGGGGAGACCCAGAATCAGGGGAGACCCGGGATCAGGGGAGACCCGGAATCGGAGGAGACATGGCAATGGCGGAAATTCTGGGCGCCGTGGTCACGGGTGCCGCGGGCGATCTCGGTGGCGCGGTCGCCGCATCGCTCGCCAAAGACGGCCATACGGTCTATGCGGCCGATCTTGTAGCCGCGCCGGAAGGCAAGAATATCGTTCCCGTCGTCCTCGACGTGACCGACCAGGCTTCGTGCTTTGCGCTCGCGCGCCGCGCGGCGGCGGAAACCCGCCTCGCCCTGTGGGTCAACGGCGCGGGAATCTTCGTCAAAACCTCGGTCGCGGACGCCGACGAGGCATCCTGGCACAAGATCATCGCGGTCAATCTGACCGGCACCTTTCACGGCTGCTCGGCCGCGCTCGCGGCGATGAAGGCGACGGGCGGGCGGATCGTCAATATCGGCTCGCTCTCGGGCCAGCTCGGCGGCCGGGGCGTGCACCCGGCCTATAGCGCCTCGAAAGCCGGCGTTCATGCGCTGACCAAGAACTACGCGCTCGAGGGCGCGAAATGGGGCGTGCTCTGCAATGCGGTCGCGCCGGGCCCGATCGAGGGCAACATGGTGCGGAATTTCGGCGAGGCAACGCTGGAAAAACTGCGCGCGGGCAACCCCACCCGCGCGCTCGCCACCATGGCGGAGATCGTGCGCGCCGTGCGCCATCTCGGCGATCCGAGGAACACGCACACCAATGGCGCGGTTCTCCAGATCAATGGCGGTATTCTGATGACGGGCTGAGCCGGCCGATGACGAGCCGGTCGATGACGGGCTGAGCCGACCGATGACGGGCCGAGCCGGCCTCGGATCAACCGTGAATCTTGTCGGCGTCGATATAGGCTTGCTTCATCTGTTCGACCGTGATGCCCGGAGTCTTGGCCGCACGGATGATGACGTCCTCGCGCTTGATGAGTTTATCCGACGCCTTCGGGATGTCGCGCGCGACTTCGTGTGGAATGACGACCGCGCCGTGACGGTCGGCGTGGATGAGATCGCCCGAGTGGACGAACATGCCGTGCACGTTCACCGACACGTCGAAATCGACCAGATGGACATAGGCGTGCGAGGGCGCGACGACGCCCGAAAGAAGCTGGAAATTCTCGGCGATCATGTCGAGATCGCGCACGCTGCCATTGGTGACGACCCCGAGACAGCCCAACGCCTTGTGGACGTTCGAATTGACCTCGCCCCAGAACGAGCCGTAGCCCGGCTGGCCGTCGTCGAGATCCTGGATGATGGAAACGCAGGGCCGGGGCCCGTCGCCGAGATAGTCGAAATACTTGAAGCGCAGCGCCCGGTAGGCCTCGCCCTTGAGCGGCCCCGGCTCCTTCGCGCGCACGGTCGCGGTCTTGGCGTAGCCGACCATGGGCGGCAGATTCGGGAAGATGCAATTCAGCTGGCGCGTGGTGTAGCCGATGCCGCGCCGGGCGGGGGCGACGATTTCGAGGATATTGCAGATCGTCGGCGTGTCGAATTTGCGCAGCGCGGCGAGTTCCTCGGCATTGAGCGGCGTCATTTCTGGTCTCCCCTTGTCCCTTGTCGGATCGAACTCTACCCGCCCCGCCGCACCTTGTCATCGCGCCCGCGCGCCTCGCGCCAGACGAGATAGAGTCCGCAGCCGACGATCGCGGTCGCGCCGAGCGCGGTCAACTCGTCCGGAAAATCGCCGAACCACAAATAGCCCAATGCCGTGCCGACGATGATCTGGCAGTAGGAGAAGGGCGCGAGAATCGCGGGCGAGGCGCGCGCATAGGCTTGGATGAGCAAATAATGCGACAGCCCGCCAAGCAGGCCCATCGTCGCCATGAGCGCCCAATCCCGCCAATCGGGCGCAACCCAAAGGAACGGCAAGGCCAGGCCCGCGATCAGCGTGCCCACGGCCCCGGTGTAAAACAGCGTCGTGAGCGGATGATCGAAGGACGCGAGCTTGCGCGTGATGATCTGGTACATGCCGTAGCACGCGGCCGACACGCAGACGAGCAAGGACGCCGGATGGAAACCCGCGAACCCCGGACGGACGATGACGAGCACGGCGACGAAGCCTATGGCCAAGACCACCCAACGATGGCGCTCGACCTTCTCGCCCAGCAGGGGAATGGAAAATCCGACCGCGAGCAGCGGCGCCATGAAATTGATGGCGATGCAATTGGCGAGCGGCACGAAGCGCAGGGCCGTGAAGAACAGCCCCGTCGCGCACAAGATCAGCACCGCGCGCAGCAATTGCAGGCGCGGATTGCGCGATTTGAGATAGCGCAGCGCGTCGCGCCGCGCGAACAGGGCGCCGACGAAGATCATGTGGAAGGCGTAGCGCGCCCAAACGACCTCGGGGATGGGATAGGTCTTGCCGAGATGTTTCGCCATCGAGTCCATGACCGGGAAGATCGTCACGGTCGCGACCATGAGCGCGATGGCGATCAGACGCGCGCGCGCCTCGGTCGGGGCGTGCGTCATCGAATCATCGGGCCGGAAATCATCGGGCTGGTCAGGATTTCCATCATCGCGCGGCGGCGCAAGCTTAGCCCCTGACAGCCGCGCGCGCGATGGCCGCGCGCGACGGCTGCACACAAGGGCCTTTCCCGGATCGCGCGCGATGGTCGCGCACAAGGGCCCTTCCCGGATCGCGCGCGACGGCTGCGCACAAGGGCCCTTCCCGGATCGCACGCCCCATCGACGGCCGAGAGCGCACGCGCCATCCTGGCGCGGGAGGCCATCGATGACCCCATTCCCCGCGCCGTCCGATCACCGCGCGCGCTTGGACGGCCGCGTCGCGCTCGTTACCGGCGCCGGTGCGGGCCTGGGCCGCGCCTACGCGCTCGCCCTGGCCGCGCGCGGCGCGGATGTTGCGATCCACGACATCGACGCCAAATCCGCCGCCGAGACGGCGCGGCTCTGCCGGGCGCTCGGCCGGCGCGCCTGGTCGGACGGATACGATGTCGCCAATGTCGCCGAGGTGCGCCGCGCCCTGGCCGCGCTCGTGCGCACGGCGGGCGGTCTCGACATCGTGGTCAACAATGCCGGCATCGACGAGGCCAAGACCACGCCGGAAATCGACGAGCGCGCCTTCGACCGCATGATGGCGGTGCACGTCAAGGGCACGTTCTTCGTCGCACAGGCGGCCATAGCACCCATGCGCGCGCGCGGCGGCGGTCGGATCATCAACATCTCCTCGATCAACGGCATGATCGCCGACCGCACGGACCCGCATTACAACGCCGCCAAGGCCGCCATTCTCGGCATCACGCGCGCGCTGGCGCGCGAGCTTGCGCCCTGGAACATCCTGGTGAACGCCGTCGCGCCAGGCCATGTGGTGACCGACGCGACGCGCGCGCGCGGCGAGGCACGCATGCGCGAGGTGTCGCGGGAGCGCATCCCGCTCCGGCGCTACGCCATGCCCGAGGAAATCGCCCACACGGTCTGTTTCCTCGCCGGACCCGAAAGCGCCTTCGTCACCGGACAGGTCCTCTCGCCCAATGGCGGCGAAGCGATCGTCGGATATTAGGGCGCCGTCACGCCGCCTTGAATGGCCGCACGGTCAATTTTTTCGCCTGCTCCTGTACGGCGGCAATGTCGAACGCCATTTGCAAGCCGAGCCAGGTCTCGGGACTCGAGCCAAACGCCTTCGACAGCCGGAACGCCATCTCGACCGAAACGCCGGTCCTGCCGTTCAAGAACTCGGATAGCGCCTGGCGCGTGATGCCCAATCCCTTCGCTGCGGCCGTCACCGAGAGACCAAGCGGTTCGAGGCATTGGCGGCGCACGATGCCGCCGGGATGGGGAGGATCGCGCATGCTCATATCGAAGCTCCATCAGTGATAATCGACATAGTCGACATCGAAGGCGTCGGCGGAGGCAAAACGGAACGTCACCCGCCAATTGGCCGACACCCAGACGGCAAAATGGCCCTTGAGACGGCCTTTCAGCGGATGCAACGAAATCCCGGCAGATTCATGTCGGCGGGCCCCCGCGCGCGGTCGAGGGCGGACAAGATATCGCGCAGCTTCTCGACGTGGCCGGGCCCGACGCGACGCGCCGTCCGACCTTCGTAAAGATCCTCGAGCCCACGGTGCCGAAAAGACCGAATCACGCGGGAAGGATAAGGGGTCGAATGTCGCCCGTCAATTGATAGGCGACGGTTATGCCGCCACGACTCGCAGTTCGAGCGGCACGCGGCTCATCACCTCGCAGCCCTTCTCCGTGACCACGATGACCTGCGACAGCCCCACGCCCCATTCGGCGTAAACCCGGTGCGTCATCGGAATGTGGAACACCATGTTTTCCTCGAGCGGGCGATGGTTGTCGACCATGAGGCCGAACCCCGATTCCTCGGCCCAGGTGGGCGGAAAGCCGATGCCCACGGGATAGCCGTAAACGTCGTGAAACAGGATCTGGTCGCGGATTTCGGCGACGCGCTTGCGCCCGGCCTCGGCGACCGAGGCGGCGGTTACACCCGCGCGCGTGGCGGCGATCATGTCCTCGACCGTCGCCGCGGCGCGCTTGGCGAAATCGGCGATGCGCGGCGCGGGCGGGCCGACCACGGCGGTGCGCATGATCGGGCTGTGATACCAAAAGAGCGAGGGCGACCACTCGAGGAACACGGTCTCGCCGCGTTTGATCGTACGGCCGTTATTGCCGTTGTGGGGCATGCCCGATTTCGAGCCCGAACACACCATGGGGTGGACCGAAAACGCCAGCGAATCGGCCTCGATCAAAAGCCCCGCCGCGACGGCGCAAATGTGCGAATCGGTTACGCCCTCGGCGATGGCCGCGTACGCCGCCTCGATGCCCGCATCCGTGATCGCCGAGGCGCGGCGCATCAGCGCGAGTTCCGCGTCCGTCTTCACCAGGCGCACCAGCTCGACCACGGTCGAGGAACCGACGACGCGCGCGGGCGCCAGCGCCGCCGCAAGCTTGGCGTGCAGTCGCGGGGTCAGATACCGGCTATTGTCCTCGACCCCGATGGTGCCCTTGAGCCAGGAACGCGCAGCGAGCGATTTCTTGGTCTCGGCGATGTAATCCGCGCCGGTATCGTAATAATCGACGCCGCAGGCGACCGCGGTCATCTCGAAACAGCCGCGCTCGAACTGCCACAACACCATCACCGGCTCGCCCTCGGCGGGCATCAGCAGGCATTGGTAATCCCACAGATTGAGGGTGTGGTGGCCGCACAGATAATAGATGTTCGGCGCGGAATGGACGATCAGGATATCGATGCCGCGCACCGCCATGGCTTGGCGCACGCGCCCCCGCCGGGCGGCGAATTCGGCGGCGGTGAAATAGACGTCGCGTTCGACGGCCATGATCGGCTCCTTATTCTGTGCGGTGTTCGGTCCTATGCGGCGTGCGGATTGGGCGCGGGCTCGAAGACCGCGTCCGGCTCGAGGGGATATGCCGGGCGCGGCCGATTGCGATAGGCAAAGCGCGCGAGATTGGACGCGCACACCCCGGGCGTGTCCACCTCGATGAAGGATTTCGCGACCGCGCCATAGGCCGCGCGCCAGGCAATCGCCGATTTGACGACGATGATCCTCTGGCGCGCGGGATCGAGGCCGACGGACAAGAGCTGCCCCGCGTCGAACGGCATGGTGCGCCGCGTGGTCAGCAGAACGCGCACGCCATCGGCATCGACCACGGCCGCGGCGCCCATCGAGGTTTCGTACCCCGCCATGTACGACCCGACATGGCGATAACGCGCCTCGGCGAAAGTGCGGCGCACGAATCCGCGCACGCGCACGGGCGGGCCGTGCAAAATGTCGCATTTGCCGCCGACCGGAAAATCGAACGCCCCGCCCTCGCCCGCGGTCAGTGCCGCGCGCGCCGCCGCCTCGTCCGCGATCACCACGACCGCGTCGCGCGCGCCCTGGGCCAATAGCTCGGCCAGGATCGCGGTGCCGTCGCCCGCCGAGCCGCCGCCCACATTGTCGGCGGCATCGACCAACACGACCGGACCCTCGCTTGCGGCGATGGCGCGCGCGACCGCCTCGGGGACCGGCACCAGGCGCGGGCTCAGGTCATGGCGCACATCCCACAGCGCCGCCGCGAGATCGCGCGCGACGTCCTCGGCCTTTCCCGCGTCGTCGCCGTACACCAGCACCGAGGCGCCCAATTCCGCGATATCGGAATAGGGAAAGCCCATGGCGATCGAGCCGCACCAGATTCCCGGCCCGTCCTCGGCCGCGTGCAGCCGGGCATAGACCTCCGAGAGCGGCTTCGTGCCCGAACGCTGGACGATGGGCGCGGTCAGCAACGGCAATTTGACGTGCGCCTTGTGCGGCCGTGCGCCCGTTTGGATCATGCGGATCAGAAGACGCGCCGCTTCCTCGCCGCGCGCGTGCATATCGGTATGGGGATAGGTGTCGTAGCCGACCAGGACATCGGCGCGCGCGACCATGCTCGCACCGAGATTGGCGTGATAGTCGAAGGTCGCGGCGATGGGAATGCGCGCGCCGAGCCGCGCGCGCACGATCCCGAGCACATGGGCGTCGGCATCGGCGATGCCTTCCGCGACGGCCGCGCCGTGCAGCACAAGCAGCACGCCGTCGAAAGGTCCGCCAGAGGCAAGTGCGCGCTCGAAGCTGGCGCAGATGTCGTCCAAGGCCGCGCGCGCGATGATGCCCGAAGGCACGGCACCCGCGAACACGGTCGGCACCAGGTCCGCCCCCGCCGCGTGCGTCGCCGCGATCATGCCGCTAAGCTCGGTGCCGGTGCCCTGATAGCGCACCAAAATCCCGGCGCCCTCGGCGTATTGATAGGCGCGGAAATCGGCGAGCGTCGTGCGCCCCGCCGCGAAGGTATTGGTTTCGTGCCAGAGCCCACCCAAGGCGATGCGCACGCGCGCTCTCCCGCTGATCTGCGCGATTCCGGCGGCGATGGTGGCCGGACTGGGATGCAAAGTCACGCTCCCGCGAACCGCGCCGGCGCCGTATAAACATCGGGCAACAAGGGAGACGGCGATGGCGTGGGACATGGGATTTGCCGGCAAGTCGGCGGTCGTCACGGGTGCGGGCGGCGGCATGGGTCTCGCCATCGCGCGGGCCCTTCTGGCCGAGGGCGCGCGCGTGGCCGCGCTCGACGTAAAGGCCAAGCCCGAGGGCATCGACGATGCGCTTTACCTGCAAGGCGATATCGCGGACGAGGGCTTCGTCGCCGATGCCGTCGCGCGCGCGGCAGCGGCCGCCGGGCGCATCGACCATCTGGTGAACGCCGCGGGCGTGCTGTGGTTCGACCGCGACAAATCGGCCATCGACATGGACATGTCCGATTGGGACCGGGTGTTCGCGATCAATCTCAAGGGCGCCGTGCACGCGACGCGCCAGGCGGTGCCGCGCATGGCGCGCGCGGGCGGCGGCGCGATCGTGCATTTCGCGACCATCCAATGCCTGCGCGGCGACACCAAACCCCAGGACGCCTATCAGGCGTCGAAGGCGGGCTTGGTCGCGTTCTCCAAATCCATCGCCGTCCAGTTCGCGGGCGCGCATATCCGCTCGAACACGATTTGCCCCGGCCCCACTCTCACCCCCATGCAAGCGCGCTGGGACGAAAATCCCCAGGCGCAGGCGCGCGCGGCCTCGGGTATTCCGCTCGGCCGTCTGGGCACCGCCGAGGATCAGGCCAATGCCTGTTTGTTTCTGCTCTCCCCGCGCGCGTCCTTCATCACGGGAACCGAGCTCGTCGTCGATGGCGGGCGCCTCGCCCTGCCTTAGGGCGAGGCGGATGGACCAAGCCGGTCGCCGCGCCTAAGGTTGCGGCCCCAGATCCGGTCGGGAGGCGTTCGATGGGCGAAGTGCGTTGCTTCAAGAAGGGCGAAGGAAAGTGGGAATACTGGAAGGGCGTGGAAGGCACGCGCATCGCGCGGCTCATCGGTAGCCATCTCAGCTCGACCATGGGTGCCGGCATTCTCGAAATCGAGAAGACCAAGATCCCCTCGACCATCGATTACGACGAGATCGTGGTGATTCTTTCGGGTCAGTTCCGCTCGCAAAGCGGCGAAAAGACATTCGAATGCGGCCCCGGCGACGTGCTGTGGATTCCCGCGAACACGACCTTCACGCTCGAAACCGACAGCAAGGCGACCATATTCTATGCCCGCGTACCGATGGACAAGACGCAGCCCGGCATGGCGTGAGTTTGCTTTCGCGGCGCTCGTTCTCGCGGTCGCGGCGGGCGCGGCGTTCGTCACGGCGGGCGTTCGCATGCGCGTGGCGCGCGCGGCGCAAGATGCGGGACCCGCGCTCGGCACCTCGCTCGCCGGACACATGCTGGTGGCCTCGCCCCACATGCGCGATCCACGCTTCACCCAAACCGTGATCTTCATGGTGCGCCACGACGAAACCGGCGCCATGGGTCTCGTCGTCAACCGCCCCGTCGGGCGCGCCGCGATCGGGGCGTTGGCGCAAGATTTCGGCCTGACCATTCAGCCGGGCATCGTCGCGCCGAGCACGGGTTCCCTGATCGTGCACACGGGCGGTCCCGTCGAGCCTTTTCTCGGCTTCGTGCTCCATAGCTCGGAATACGGCCGGTCCTCGGAATATGGCCAGTCTTCGGAATACGGCCGATCCCCAGAATACAGGTGGCCGGCGACGTTCAAGGTGATCGAAGGCTTTTCGTTCACCGCCGACCCCGCCATCCTAGCCGCGATCGCCGACGGCACGGGACCCAAGCGCGCGCTGTTCGCCTTCGGCTATGCCGGCTGGGGACCGGGCCAGCTCGAGGGCGAGATCGCGCGCGCCGATTGGCTGATCGCGCCCGCCGACGCGGAAATCGTGTTCGATGCGGCCTACGACAACAAGTGGCGGCGCGCGACCGAGCGCCGGGCGATCGCGCTGTGAGCCAAGATGGCGGCGCCATTGACGCGATTGAAGGCCGGACGCCCGGCGCGGCCGGATTCCTCGACGAGCCGCGCGCGCGCCGCGCATGCCATGGGTGCGAGCATTCGGGCGACGGGGTGCCGCGCAAGCCCGGGACCGGCGCTCGGGCCGGGACCGGCGCTCGGGCCGCGACCGGCGCTTGGGCCGCACAACGCTAGGGAGAACCGCCCATGTCCGTATCGCAATCCACGCTGCTTTCGGGCCGCGTCGCCCTTGTCACCGGCTCGGGGCGCGGCATGGGCCGGGCCCATGCCTTGGCGCTCGCCGAACGCGGCGCGGATGTCGTCGTGCACGACATCCTGGCGGACGAGGCCGAGGAAACCGGCCGCCTGGTGCGCGCGACGGGCCGGCGCGCCCATGTCGAGATCGCCGACATCACCGATCCGGCGGCGATGCGCGCGGCTGTCGCGCGCGCGGCGGCGGCCTTGGGAACCATCGACATCCTCGTCAACAATGCGGGCATTCCCGCCGAGCGCACCGGCATCGAGGGTGTGGACGAAGCCATCTTTGCGCGCATCTTCGCCGTGCACGTCAAAGGCACGTTTTTCACGACGCAAGCCGCGGTACCGGGCATGAAGGAAAAGGGCGGGGGCAAGATCGTCAATGTCTCGTCGATGTGGGGCCAGACCGGCCATAGCCACGGTGCCGCCTATTGCTCGGCGAAAGCGGCCATTCTCGGCATGACGAAATCCTGGGCCAAGGAATTCGCGCCGTGGAAGATCACGGTCAACGCCATTGCGCCCGGCGGCGTGGTGACCGAACCCGTGCTGAAGAAGGGCGGGATGGAATACGTGCGCAAGGCCGCCGAGGCCGTGCCGTTGAAGCGCTACGCCATGCCCGAGGAAATCGCCCATGCGGTCGCCTTCCTCGCCTCGCCCGAAGCCGATTTCATCACCGGCCAGGTGATGGCGCTGAACGGCGGACAGGTCATCGTCGGCTTCTGAGCGCCCAGGATTGGAACGTCCGGATTGGAACGCCCCCAATCGGGCGCCCGGCCTGGCATGCGGCGCGACCTTATTTGATGGCGCTGAACGGCGGCCAGGTCATCGTCGGTTTCTGAGCGCCCGTGATTGGAGCGCCCGGGATTGTTGGAACGTCCGGATTCGAACGCCCCAAACCGGGCGCCCGGCCCGGCATGCGGCGCGACCTTATTTCAGGTGGGCGAGCGCGTCGGCCGGCACGGTTTCTTCCTTGCCGCCCGGCGCCGTCCAGACCAAACGCAGGGCCGATGTGCCCTTTTTCTGGAAATAGTCGAGCGCCAGCGGATACCAGCCGGGCGAAGGAACCGAGACGCCCAAGGGAGGCGACCAGGTATCGGCGTGGATGCCCGGGTCTTCGTGCAGAACCGTGCCGCCGATGCCGAGCTTCACGCCGTCGTTCGAAAGAATCCTGAGCGTGTAGCTTCCCGCGGCCGGAAACTTGATGAAGCCCGAGATCTGCGCGCCAACCCCCGTCGCGGTGCCCGAAGTCAGCACCGGGCCCGAATCGGTCTTGTGATCGAGAGTCTTGATCGGCTCGCCGGGCTTGCCTTTGCCGAGACGCACCACGTCCTTCACGTTCTCGAACATGAAGAAGGAATAGACGACCGCGAGGCCGGGCTTCAACTTGTCCGCGGCGGGCTGGGGATTGGCGGGCTTGAGCGCGACGGCGTCCGTCGCCGCGACCGGGCCGCACGAAATGACGGCTAGCGCCGCCGCCAGCACAACCGATGTCCAGATGTTTTTTCTCACGACCGTCATCCTCCGATTCGCCGAATCCCAAATTTTGATCGACCGCAGTCAATCGAACGCGATCACTTGACGCGTGTCGAAGCCGCGCTCGAGCGCGCGGAACGCCGCGTTGATGTCCTCGAGCGCGACCGTCTTGCCAACGAGGGCGTCGAGCGGCAAGCGGCCCGAATCGTAGAGGCCGAGAATGCGGATGAAATCCTGCTCGGGCACGGCGCCGCCGTAATGGCTGCCGACGATGCGTTTCTGCTGGCCCATGAGCGCGCGCGCGGCGGGCAGGGTGAAGGCCTCGCCGCGCGGCGCTTGGCCGACGAGCGCGACGATGCCGCCGCCGCGAATGGACAGGACGGCCTGCTCGAAGGCCGCCGATTTTCCGATACATTCGAGCGCGGCGTCCGCGCCCCGTCCATGGGTAAGCTGGCGCACCGCGTCGGGCACGTCCGGAACTTCCTTGGGATTGATGTAATGGGTGGCGCCGAAGCGCGTTCCGACCTCGCCCTTGCGCGGATTGGGATCGACGACGATGAGGGTTTCCGCGCCCGAGAGCTTGGCGCCCATGAGCGCCGACAGCCCCACCCCACCCAGGCCCCAGATCGCCACCGAATCGCCCGGGCGCACCCGGCAATCGTTGACCGCGGCGCCGAAACCCGTGGTGACCGCGCAGCCGACGAGCGCCGCGACGTTCGCGGGAATGGACGAAGAAATCGGCACCACGCCCGATTCCGGCATGATGCAGTATTCGGCGAAGGAGGATTGGGTGGTGAAGTGATGGACGACGCGCCCGTCGGCCAGGCGCAGGCGCGAGGTGCCGTCCCACATGACGCCGTTCGACGCCGCGCGGCCGTACACCTCGCACTGGGTGGGCAGGCGCGCCTGGCAGTAAAAACAGCGCCCGCACGACGGCGCCCACGAGAGCACGACGTGATCGCCCTTTTTCACCCGGTCCACGCCCGACCCGATCTTTTCGACGACGCCTGCGGCCTCGTGGCCGAGGATGCAGGGCAATTTGAGCGCGCCCTTGCCCTGCCAGGTCGAAAGATCGCTGTGGCACACCCCGGCGGCGGTCACGCGCACCATGACCTCGCCGTGCTTGGGGCCGTCGATGGTCACGTTTTCGATGACCATGTCCTTCCCCGCTTCGTACATCACGGCGGCTTTCATGCGGCAACTCCCGGTATGTCGCGCACGACGATAGCCCCGGCCCCGCATCGCTTCAACCGGGGCCGCTTCAACCGGGCCGCTTCAACCGGGGGCGCTTCTACCGGACCGCTTCAACCGGGAGCGCTTCTACCGGGCCGCTTCAACCGGGCGGCGAACGGTGTAGGATGCGCCTCTCGACGCCTTGGGACACGCGCCAAACGCGAGAACACGATGGCCGCGCTCGCACCCGCCCAAATCGACGCCTATCGCCGCGACGGCTTTCTCGTGGCCTCGGGCGCCGCACGACCCGCGGATTTCGCGGCCATGCGCGCCGAACTCGACGCTTGGGTCGAGGACAGCCGGGCGCGCACCGCGAATTACGGCGAAACCCAGATGGGCACGCCGCGTTTCGATCTCGAACCCGGCCATGACGCGGCGAAGCCGCGTCTGAGGCGCGTGAACAATCCGGCCGAAATCTCCGAAACCTATCGCGCCGTCGCCTTCGACGGCCCCTTGGCCGACATGGCCTCGGACCTGCTCGGTCCCGACGTCAAATTTCTTCACGGCAAGATCAATCTCAAGTTGCCGGGCACCGCGACGCGGGTCGATTACCACCAGGATTTCGCCTATGTGCCGCACACCAACGACGACGTGACGACCGCGCTTGTGATGCTCGACGACATGACGGAGCGGAACGGTTGCCTCATGGTCGTGCCGGGCTCGCACCGCGAGGGCCAGGCGAGTCTGTGGGACGGCGCGCGCTTCACGGGCGCGGTTTCGGCGGCCAAGGCCGTGGACTGCGCGCGGCGCGCCGTGCCCATTCACGGGCGGGCGGGCGATGTGTGCATCATGCACGCGAAACTCCTGCACGGCTCGGAGCCCAATGCCTCGGCGGCGCCGCGCCGCCTGTATATCTGCATGTATTCCGCCGCCGACGCCTTCCTGCTCCAGCGCAACTCGCTGCCCAACCGCTTCGAGGGCGCCGTCGTGCGCGGTAACGCCTCGCGCCGCGCACGGCTCGATCCCGGCCGCGTCGAACTGCCCGCCCCGTTCGACGGCGCTTCGTTCTTCCAAGTGCAGGAAGACGGCGCGCGGCCCGCCTAGCTCCCGTTAACCGCCCGCCTAGCTCCCGTTAACCGCCCGCCTAGCTCCCGTTAACCGAAAGTCCGCCCGCATGACCAAGGACATCGACCAAGTCGGCAAGATATTCGACGTCGCGGCGACCTTTGCCGTCACCTACGCCTTTCAGATCCTCGCCTCGCTGGTCCTGCTGTTCGTCGGCTGGAAGATCGCGGGCTGGATGGGCCGTCGCGTCGCCGCATACGGGGTGAAGCGCGGGGTCGAGCGGACGCTGTCCAATTTCATGGGCGACGGCGCGCGCATCGTCGCGCTGGCGCTGGTGATCGTCGTCACCCTCGGCAATTTCGGCGTCTCCATCGCCCCGCTCATCGCTGCGGCCGGCGCCGCCGCCCTGGGCATCACCATCGCCTTGCAGGGGCCGCTGTCCAATCTCGCGGCCGGGCTCGTGATCATCTTCACGCGGCCCTACGTGGTCGGCAATACGATCTCGGTGCGCAAGGTCTCGGGCGTCGTCGAGGAGGTAAAATTGATGGCGACCATTCTCTCGGACGCGGACGGCGCGCGCGTGACGATTCCGAACCGCCAGATCGTCGGCGAAATCCTGGTCAAATCCGAACGCGCGAGCCTGGCCGAAACCAAGCTGCGCGTGTCGTTCGCGGCCGATATCGACCACGCGCTGGCGACCTTGCGCGAGGCGCTGGGCGCGGTACCCGAAATCGCGCCGGAGCCGCCGCCGCAAATCGGCGTGGCGGAGCTCGGCGATATCGGGCCGCTGCTCTCGGCGCGCTACTGGGTGCCCAACCGCAGCTATTTCGAAGTGCATTACCGCGCGAACGAGGCGGTGCTCGCCGCGTTCAAGCGCGCGAACATCCCCGTGCAGGCATTGCCGAGCACAACCTTCGGCGGCCCGACATGACCGGACGGCCCGACGAGACCGGGCGGAGCGGACGAAGCGACGGGATGAGCGAATGGGCCGACCGCAATTCCTGGCGCGCGGGCGATTACGTCGAGCGCGCGCGCTACACCCATGCCCTGCCCGCGAATCTTTGCGCCGAACTCGAAGGCGCCTCGGCGCGCGCGCGGCACATCGCCTTTCACGAGCTTGCACCCCAGGACGTGCCCCTGCCGGGCCTGGCGGGCACGATCGGCGCGCTGTTCGACGCGCTGGAGCACGGCGCGGGCTTCGCCGTGCTTTCGGGCCTGCCCGGCGCGCGCCTCGACCGCGACGCGAACGCCCATCTGCTGGCGAGTCTTTGCGCCCATCTCGGACGCGTCGCCGATCAGAACGCGGGCAAGAAAAAGATCGAGGACATCGTCGATCGCGGCCTGCCGATGGACGAAAAGAACCGCGGCTACATGGGCACGCACGCCATCGGCTTTCACACCGATGGCGCGGATTTCACCGCGCTCTATTGCCTGAACCAGGCCGCCGAGGGCGGCGACAGCACGATCGCCTCGGCCAGCGCCGTGTACGAGACCATCCGCGCCGAG
>CAMAPP010000011.1 GCA_945860095.1 Rhizobium sp. Q54
GGCCTCGACCCGCACGGCGGCGGACGCCGCCGCCGCGATCGGTTGTTCGGTCGCCCAGATCGCCAAATCGATCCTGTTCAAGGCCAAGCCGAGCCTTCGCCCGGTTCTGGTCGTGACCAGCGGCGCGAACCGGGTGAACGAGAAAACGATCGCAGCGCATCTCGGCGAGGCGCTCGGCAAGGCGGATGCCGAATTCGTGCGCGCCCAGACGGGTTTCGCCATCGGCGGCGTGCCGCCCATCGGCCATGTTCGCTCGCCGGTGAGCTATATCGATGCGGGTCTCATGGCGTTTGCTGAAATTTGGGCCGCCGCCGGCACGCCCCATTCGGTCTTTCGCTTGACGCCCGCCGACCTCGTGCGCCTGACCGGCGGCACCGTCATGGCCGTGAGCTGAGCGCTATTCGCTCGGCAGTTCTTCGTCGCGGCGCAGGGGCCGGAGGCGCGATTTGAGCTTGGCGAGCGCCAAGCGTTCGAGCTGGCGCACGCGTTCCTTCGACAGCCCCAGTTCGTGCGAGAGCGCCGCGAACGTAACCTTGGCTTCCGACAGATAGCGTCGGCGGATGATGACCTGTTCGCGCGGCGGCAGGGCGGAAAGTCCGCGAGCCAGAATGCGCCGCCAGAAATGCAATTGCTTGACCTGGACAAGTTGGTCCTCGGGCGTCGGCCGCGTATCGGCGAGGAAGGCCATGCGGTCGCTCTGGCCGCGTTCGCCCGTGCGTTCGTCGAGCGAGCGGTCGGTGGCGAAGGCGCGCCGCGCCATCTCGGCGACATCGTCCTGGGTCAGGCCGAAGCGCTGGGCGAGGGCGCGGGCGATCGCATCGGTCAGGTCGGGCGTGCCGCGCCGCCGCAGGGCGAAGAACAGGGCTTTTTGCGCCGCCGTCGTCCCCGTGCGCACGAGCGACCACGAGCGCACGACGCGCTCCTGGATCGCGGCGCGAATCCACCACATGGCGTAGGTAGCAAGCCGCGTGCCCCGATCGGGATTGAACTTGCGCACCGCCTGGATGAGACCGACCGTGCCTTCCTGGATGAGATCGGCCATCGGCACGCCGGAATGGCGATAGATGCGCGCGATGCGCACGACAAAGCGCAGATGCGCGAGCACCAGGCGCGCAGCCGCTCGCCCGTCGCCGCCGAGCGAGGACCGCGCGAGCGCGCGCTCTTCCTCGAGACTCAACACGGGCGTCCGGCGAACAGCGGCCAGAAATCCGGGCGGCGCCCAATCGCGTTCGATCACGCTCATGGTCCCAAAGATCGCACGGACACAGCCCGCGAAAAAGCCTCTTGCGGGCGATTGCTCCGCCCATCCCGGACGCCTAGATAGAGGAGCGCGTGGATAAAGCCCTGGAAGGAAACGCCGTGGCCAAGGACGAACTCGACCGCATCGTCGATGCCGCCCTCGCGCTGGCCGCGCGGCGCGGCTGGAAGGCGGTGGCCCTGCGGGACGTGGCGGCGGAGGCGGGCTTGGCGCTTTCGGCGGTCCACCGCCGCACGCCGTCGCTTGAGGCGATTCTCAAGGCCTTGATCGCGCGCGTGGACCATACCGTCCTCGCCGGGCCGAAGCCTGACCCGGCGGCCGGGGCGCGCGACCGGCTATTCGACGTGCTCATGCGCCGCCTCGATGCCCTCGCCCCCCACAAGGCGGGCGTGCGGGCGATCGTCCACGATTTGGCGGCGGATCCGCTCGCGGCGCTGCGTCTTGGGCCCCGGATGGCCGGTTCGATGGCCTGGATGCTCGAGGCCGCCGGGATCGATGGCGGCGGCTGGCGCGGGCGGTTGCGTGCCAATGGCCTCGTGGTCGTCTATCTCGCGACCTTGCGGGTTTGGCTGGGCGATGAAGGCGTCGACGGCGCCAAGACCATGGCGGCCCTCGACCGGGCGCTTAGGCAGGGCGAGAGGGGATTTCGCATATGCGAAGAGGTGGCAAAGAAAATCTGCGCCCGTGTCCCGTCACGGGCCGACCCTGAAGCAGGAAAGAGGGCGCGGGCACGGCCTAGGAAACCCAGAAAATCTAATAAAAAATAGATATTTCAAATAGTTATATGACTTCCGACTCGGCGATTTGAGTCCGTGCAGATAGTTCAGAAATATTATGGTGCAGCGCACAATTTGTCTTGACGCAACTGCGTCCCGACGCCATATTCTCGTTCATGTTGCATCGCAGCAAAAATATTCCCTCACCAGGAGACCCAGACATGGTTACCAAGTCCAATCCGTTCGTGGGCGCCGATGCCTTCAAGGCGTTCGGCGACTTCAAGGTTTCAGGCTTCAATATGGAGGCGCTGGTCGCCTATCACCGCAAGAATCTCGACGCCTTCTCGAAGGCCAATCAGCTGGCCGTGAAGGGCATGCAGGTTCTCGCGGAGCGCCAGAGCGTCATCCTCAAGAACGTGGTCGACGGTGCCGGCAAGGCGACCGAGGCTTTCTTCTCGGCGAAGTCGCCCGAGGACAAGGTCCGCCACCAGACCGCCTTCGCCAAGGACGGCGTGATGGGTGCGATGGCCGATGCTCAGCAGATCGCGGGCGTCATGGCCTCGACCGCGCAGGAGACGGCCGATGTGCTGAACGCGCGCCTCGTGGAAAGCTTCGACGAAGTGAAGCAGATCTTCCAGTCGAACGGCCACGCCCACTAAGACATCTTCAACGGATACGTTGCGCGACCGTCCTCCCCGATAGCGCGCACGTTACAGAAGGGCCGCGCCGCAAGGCGCGGCCCTTCTCGTTTTGGCCTCCCGGTCCGGCTTGGGCGCGCCCGTCTTGGCGGGCCTTGCGCCGCCAGCACGGAATGTTAGCGTTTCGGCGTCCCTCCAAGTTCGGCGTCCATCCAAGTTCGGGGCCCGGCCATATCGCTCGGCCCATGACGATCAGGCCATGACGATGTGGGTTCGGGGCCTAACCTAGAGCAGCATCGGCGCAGCCGATGCGCCTGCATCAAGTCAACTCAAGCAGACTTAACATCGCCAAAGCGTTCCTGAACCTGCTCTATTCGGGCCTGAACCTGCTCTATTCGGGTTTGCGTCAAAGCAATTGCGGAGTTGGCATAGATGAGTGGCGCGATGCTTCCACCTTTGTATCCATCGGCCTCGAAGGTGGCGCTTGCTTTTAGGAATTCATCCCAGGACCTCTGAACAGACTTGTATTGAGCATGCCGTTTACTGGGAAGGTTTTTTAGAAGTTCGGCATCGCAGGCCTCTAGCCTTGCAGTCTCTTTTTTTAGTTCCTCGCCGGCTCCGATGTTCATGTCGGTTTGCGTCAAGGGTGCTCCTGGATGCAGGACATCGGAAAGATGTTCCTCCGCAGCTTTCAGAAAAGTAATTGAGCTTTCAAAGCAGGTCTCAATTTCTCCGGCTTCCAATTTATAGGCTGTGGCGAACTCGTGACAAAATATGTGGCGCAACTCGAATGTCCGGGCCACGCTTCTGTACACCTTGTCGGGATTGTCGATGATGGGCTCTTTTTTTTCTTTTCGACTTCAACAGCCCACCGATCGAACGTCTTAGAAACCGCGTCCAAATAGGCAGTATCCAATAGCGCACTCATATGCGCAGCAATGTCGGTCAAGTTGTTGATGGACGCCGCATGCGCCAGAAGATCGCCAAGCGATATCTCTTTTCCATGAAGAGCTTTCACGAGGTCGAAGTCCAACTTTACGCGTGAAGCCAGGTTAGCTGCGTTGCGTAGGTATCGTTGATCAGCGTCTATAAGTTGTTTGATAGCGAGACGAAAAAACGCCTCCATGCAAGCCACCAAGGCTACCGGATAGTGTCGCAGCAGTTCCGGGTTGTCTTTAGGACGCCGCTCGTAGGATATTTGTAGATCAAGCACGCGGCGAAACAACTCTGCATTGGCCGGCTCGGAACCTCTTCGTTCCCGCACTTCGATGATCTGCTCAATGAGTTTACGTGTGTTCGCCATCAGATGAACCCTATTCAATCCTGAAGCAGGAATGTCCAGCCTTCGCTGTATCGGCAATGGTGACCTACTATAGGCGAAGCTATGGCTGTCCTTATGCGAATTATTCCACCGGAGACAGCGCAGCCCTTTGCCATAACGTCCATATCCAGTTTCACGCCATCACTCTTCGCGCAACGGATCGTCAGCCGCATGGGCTGAAACGCGATCAGCTTTTTTCAGGCATACCGAAGTTCATCACGGTAGTTGGTACTTTGAGGTCTTTTGGGTCGAGACGCCAAGGTAACGCGACCTCGTAATCATCTCTGATGATCGCCAAGGCTACCCGGATATTGGTGCCGAAAACCTCGGTTGCATCCGGATTGTCGGTAGAGATGCCAATAAGGAGAGGCTTGGGATTCCCTGTGATGGTCTCTTCATTTATCATGACGCCAAACATGGCACCGCCGCTCATGCCATTTGGATCGGGCGCCATCACGCGCTTGCGCGACTCTGAACCGATATTGTGCTTCTTGTTGAATTTCACGCGCACTTTCAGCGGCGTGATTTCTTTGACCGTACCGCCGTTACATTGCATAGCGTGCTTTAGGACAAAGGGCTTGACTGACCTCTTGTTCTTGGTAGCGGGGAAACCGATGAATTCTACATACTTGCAGAGCTCCGCCTGCACCTGATTGGCAATGGAATCCTCTTTCAACGGTACGGCATCGCGAAAGCGTTTGGCATGCTCGGCAGCCAATTTAAGAACGGCGGTATCAAGATCGTTGGCCGACACGCGAAAATCGCCGGGTTGCGGCTCTAAGTTGTCCGGCCCACAAAAATACAGAAAAGATTGGTCAGCGATGCATTCGTCCAAAACGTGCTTGGCGGTGCAGAGAAAGACATCAGCACCAAATTCGATAAGAACCGCACTCCCCAGCAACTGGACTTGACCATCTTCGCCCGCATTGAAAAGCGGGACAACGGATGTTTGGATAGCTGCGATAGCTTCGCGGGCTTCCTCCGTCAGAAACTGTCCGGCCGATTTGAGCGATAAAGAATCATCTATCGGGTGCATGACAGACCTTAGGATCAGCCTATGACGATCAGCTACGCCGATTTCGACCAGGTGGACATTCGCGCCGGTACCGTCGTGGCCGTCGAGCCCTATCCCGAGGCGCGCAAGCCCGCCTACAAACTGAGCGTCGATTTTGGCCCCGAGATCGGCGTGAAACGCAGCTCCGCCCAGCTGACGGCGCACTACACGCCCGCGCAACTCCTCGGCCGCCAGGTCGCCGCCGTGGTCAATTTTCCACCCAAACAAATCGGCAAGTTCCTGTCCGAGGTGTTGATCGTGGGCTTTCCCGATGAGGCGGGCGCCGTCGTGCTCCTCGGCGTCGACCGCGCGGTTCCGAACGGCGGGAAGCTCTTCTAGCAGCACCTCGCGGCGCGAGCGTCTCGCCGGGCATCGTCTCTTCCAAGCCCAGCTGGTCCAAGCGAAGCCGGAATCGCGTTCCGGTCGTTCGCTGTCGATCGAGATTCGCGGCTCGAAGGCGAGCGGGAAAAAGGCGCCCGCCGTCGAGACGGCGATGGTCTAAAGCGGCAGGCGCACGGTTGCGCGCAGTCCCCCGAGCGGCGAATCCTCAAGCGTCACGTCGCCGCCGTGCCCGCGCAAAATATCGCGCGCGATGGTCAAGCCCAAGACCACCCCGCCCGTAGCCGGATTGCGCGAGGTCTCGAGGCGCACGAAGGGCCGGAACGCGTCCTCGCGGCTTGCGGCCGCGATGCCGGGGCCGTCGTCGTCGATGGTGATTTCGATCGAATCGCCGCACCGCGCCGCCGTAATCGCGATCTTCTGGCCATGGCGCGCCGCGTTGCCCACGAGATTCGACAATGCGCGCCGCAGGGCGTCGCGGCGTGCGGGCAAGCTCAGCGCGCCCGCGGCGTCGAGCGAGATTTTCGCGCCCTCGCGCCTTGCGCTCTCGACGATGTCGGTGAGCAGCGCGCGGATGTCGGTGTCTTGCGGGGCCTCCGTGCCCTCGCCGCGCACGAAGGCCAAATAGCCATCGACCATGCGCTCCATCTCGACGACGTCCGATTGCAGGTCCTTCGCTTCCTGGCCCTGGGGCAGCATGGCGAGCTGGAGTTTCATGCGCGTGAGCGGGGTGCGCAGGTCGTGCGAAACGCCCGACAACATGTCGGTGCGCTGCTGGATTTGGCGCTTGATGCGCGCGCGCATGCCGAGGAAGGCGGCGGCGGCGCGGCGCACTTCGGTCGCGCCCGAGGGCTTGAAGTCGGCGACGTCGCGGCCCTTGCCGAAGCTTTCCGCGGCGGCGGCGAGCCGCAGGATGGGGCGCACCTGATTGCGCATGAACAGCATCGCGACCGCGAACAGGACCGCCGAGGTGCCGAACATCCACAGCAGAAAAACATAGGTCGTGACGCTCGATAGCCGCTTGCGGTTGACGAGCACGTGCAGGGCGCCGTCGGGCAATTGCACGGCGATCTCAACGTCCTTCTCGTGCGTCTTGGTGTCGTAGCGGTAGGGTTTGAGCAGATGGTCGTCGAGCGCCTGGGTCAGCCACGTCTCGACCATGCCTCGCGGCTTGGGCGGCGGCAGGTTCGGTAGGATTTCGCCGCGCGCCATGTGGATGCGCAGTCCCAGGTGATTGATCGCCAGATCCCGCACCTCGGCGAAGCCTTCGGGGCCCGGCCGGTCGCGGATCATCTGGATGACGACCGCGATGTCGCCCGCGACCGAATAGGCGAGGCGGCGCGTGACCGTTTCCCAATGCCGGTCGTAGAAGACGACGGTCGTAACCACCTGCAAGAGAACCATGGGCGCCATGATGATGAGCATGGCGCGCCACAACAGGTGGCGGGGCAGAAAACGCTTGATGACGGCGGCGAGATTCATGGCGGGCGGGCTTGGTTCGGGGCGCGGCTCAATCGGGCCGCAAAACATAGCCGCGGCCGCGCACGGTCACGAGATAGCGCGGCAGCTTGGGGTCGGCCTCGATCTTGCGCCGGAGGCGCGTGACTTGCACGTCGATGGCGCGGCCGCCGGCCGCGGCTTCCGCGCCGCCGTCGAGGGCGGGGCCCAAGGCTTGGCGCAATTCCTCGCGCGCGAAGATCTCGCCGGGCCGTTCGGCGAGGATCTTGAGCAAGCGCGCTTCGCCTTGCGACAGGCGCACGGGGCTTTCGCCGCGCACGAGTTCCTCGCGCGTGGCGTCGAACCGGCAATCGCCGAGCCAGACCACGGCCGCGCGAGGCGGCGGCGGTATCGCCAAGGCCGCGCGGCGCAGGATGGTGCGGATGCGCAGCACGAGTTCGCGCGGCTCGAACGGCTTGGCCAGATAGTCGTCCACGCCGGCCTCGAGACCCGCGATCCGGTCGGCGGTTTCGCCCATCGCCGTCAGCATGAGGATGGGCACGAAATTGCGCTCCTGGCGCAGCGTCGCCGCGAAGGCGGCGCCCGTTTCGCCGGGCATCATCACGTCGAGCACGATGAGATCGAAGGCAAGGCCGCGCATCCGTTCGCGCGCGGCCTTGGCATCCGCCGCCGACGAGACGCGAAAACCGTTATCCGCCAAATACTTGTGCAGCAATTGGCGAAGCCGGGCGTCGTCGTCGACCACCAGGATATGGGGCTGATCCTCGGTCATCGGCGCGAGTATAGCGCGGGTCGCGTCCGGTGCCTTGTTCGGCGCGGGAAGCGCGGTCTATAGTCCGCCCATCGATTTCCATCCCCTTGGTTCGCCGGGGAAATATTCGAAATGGGGCCGCCATGGCACTGATCCCCTACGACGATCGCGACGGCTGGATTTGGCTCGACGGCAAGCTGGTTCCCTGGCGCGAGGCGCAGATGCATGTCTGCACCCACGCGCTGCACTATGCGAGCTGCGTCTTCGAGGGCGAGCGCGTGTACGACGGCGTGACCTTCAAACTGCGCGAGCACACCGAGCGCCTGCTCAAGTCCGCCGAGATCATGGGCTTCGAGATTCCGTATTCGGCGAACGCGATCGACCGCGCTTGCCGCGAGGTGATCGAGGCCCAAAAAATCGAGGACGGCTATCTGCGCCCCGTGGCGTGGCGTGGCAGCGAGATGATGGGCGTCTCCGCCCAACAGAGCAAAATCCACCTGGCGATTGCGTCCTGGGAATGGCCGGCCTATTTCACGCCCGAGGCGCGGCTGCGGGGCATCCGGATGCAGATTTCCCAGTGGCGCCGCCCGGGGCCCGACACCGCACCGACCCAGAGCAAGGCGGCGGGTCTTTACATGATCTGCACGCTGTCCAAGCACAAGGCGGAAGCCGCCGGTTTCAATGACGCGCTGATGTTCGACTATCGCGGGCGCGTGGCCGAGGCGACGGGCGCGAACGTCTTCTTCGTCAAGGACGGCGTCATCCACACGCCCGATCCCGATTGCTTCCTCAATGGCATCACCCGCCAGACCGTGATCGAGCTTGCCAAGAAGCGCGGCTATGTCGTGGTCGAGCGCGCGATTTGGCCGCAGGAATTGCCGAGCTTCGATGAGGCCTTCCTGTCGGGCACGGCGGTCGAGGTGACGCCGATTTCGGAAATCGACGGCATGAACTTCCAGGTCGGCCCCGTCACGCGGACTCTTCTGGCCGATTTCGACAAACTCGTGCGCGAAAAGCCGGCAGCCAAGAACGCCGCCGAGTGACCGCGCGCAACCGGCGGCGCCCATAGCGCGCCGAACGGCGGGGGCAGCCCCGCCGTTTTCATGAGTGGGGCCTGGGTTGCGTTTCGCGGCATTTAGTCTGGGCTTGGCGCCTTGATCTGGGCGTAATGGCCGCGGCATTCGGCCTCGCGGCCGCGGATCACGCGCTTGCCGGCAAGGGGGCCTTGGGATTCGGTCACGATCGTGCGTTGGCCCTCGCGGTGATCGGCGTCGTAGAAATACACCACGACCCAATCCCCCGTGCGCCCCAACTCGTGGGCGCGCGCGGTGTTGGAATACAGCACCGTGAAATGCCAATCGGCGCGTCTGGCGTGGAGGATGGGCAGCCAGGCTCGGCCATCGGGATTGAAGCGGCGCGGCGCGATCATCTTTAGATGTCCGGCCCGGGCTTTGGCGCGGTAAATGCGATCGGCATCGAGAATGGCCTCGACCGTGGGCTCGGCGCTGGCCTGACCGGCGGCGGGCACGGCGCGGCCAAGCACGCGCGCAAGACGCGTGGCCAGGACCGCGCGCACGGCAGCGGCTCGGCGCGGCCCGACGCCCCGCACCGCTTCGAGCCTGCCGTCATGGGCGGCAACCTCCAGGGCTTCGAGCGTATCGAGGTGCAGCTCGGCGTGGATGCGCCGCGCCAGCGCCGGCCCCAGGCCCGGCACGGTCGCGAAAAGATGTTCGGGATCGAGTTCGCCGCGCAAGCGGTCGAGCTGCGGCCAGCGCCCGGTTTGCAGCAGGTGGGCGATGGCGGCGGCGATCGCTTCGCCGATATTCGGCAGCGCGACGAGCGCCGCGATGGCGCCGCGCGCGAATACAGCGGCGATGTTTTCGGGATGGCGGGCGATCGCTGCGGCCGCACGGCGATAGGCGCGAACGCGGAAAATATTGGCACCCTGCGCTTCGAGCAGGGCGGCCATCTCGCCGAGCTTTTCGGCGAGCGACGCGTTGGTGGCGTCGGTCACGGCCGCATCAGCGCGGAGGCCGAAAATCGCCGCGCTTTGCGCCGTCCGTGCCGCTGTCGGCTTGCCAGCGCCGCGCCGCCTCGTCGTCGACCGCGCGCGCCTCGACCCAATGCCCGCCCGAAGGCGTTTCCTCGTGCTTCCAGAACGGCGCCTTGGACTTCAGCCAATCGACGAGAAATGCGGCCGCCTCGAAGGCGGCGGCACGGTGGGCGGACGCGGCGATGACGAGCACGATGCGCTCGCCCGGCAGCAAGCGGCCGTAGCGGTGGACGATCAAGGAGGCGTCGAGCGGCCAGCGCCGCCGGGCCTCCGCCTCGATCTCGTCCAGCAGTTTTTCGGTCATGCCTGGATAGTGTTCGAGCGTCATGGCGCCGACCGCCTGGTCGTTCGCCGGGCCGGGCGCCTTATCGCACACCCTGTCGCCCACCATGTCGCGCACGAGGCCGACGAAGCTGACCGCGCCGCCGATATGGCTTTTGCCGGCGAGCAGGCGGTCGAGCTCGGCGCCGGGGTCGAAGTCCTCGCGCTGCACGCGAATCACCGCCGCCGCCTCAGCCGCCCGTCATGGGCGGGAAGAACGCGACCTCGTCGCCGGCGCGCACCGGATGGTCGAGACCGACGAAACTCTGATTCACCGCCGCGCGCACGACGCGCATTTCCTTGAAGGCCTCGGCATGGCCTGGACCGCGCGCGCGCAGCCATTCGACCAAGGCCCCGACCGTGGCGATCTCGGCGGGCGGCTCAAGGGTTTCCTCCGCGCAGCCCGTGCGCGTTCGCAGCCATGCGAAATACAGCACTTTCACCGGTCCACCTCGCTGAACGGCAAGTAATCCACCAGCGCCCCTTCGTCCAGGGCCTCGACCGGCTCGGCAAGCTCGACCAGGCCGTCCGCCGCGACGAGCGAGGACAGAATACCGGCGCCCGCGCGCGGGAACTTCCGCGCGATCGGCACGCCGTCCGCCCCATCTTCGAGGCGCACGCCGAGCCATTCGCGCCGTCCCGGCCGCTTGGCGTGACCGAAGCCCGCGCGCACCCGGTAGCGGCGGGGTTCGGTGGCGCGCGCACCCGCGAGACCGAGCAGCAGCGGGCGCGCGAGCATCAAGAACGTCACCGCCATGGCCACGGGGTTACCGGGCAGGCCGATGAAGGGCACGCGGCCGATCTGCCCAAGGCCGACCGGTCGGCCGGGTTTGATCGCCAGCCGCCAGAAATGGAAACGCCCGAGCGACTCGACCGCGCCCCGCACGTAGTCTTCCTCGCCCGTCGACATGCCGCCCGACGTCGCGACCGCGTCGTGGCCTTGGGCGGCCTCGGCAAGGGCCGCGCGAATTGCGCCTTGGTCGTCTGGAAGGATGCCGAGATCCGTGACGCGCGCGCCCGTGCCCTCGACAAGGGCCGAAAGGGTGAAACGGTTGGCGTCGTAAAGCGTTCCCGGCGGCGCCTCGCCGCCCGGCTCGCGGAGCTCGTCGCCGGTCGAGAAAATCGCGATGCGCAACTTCCGGCGAACCGAAAGCCCGGTACGGCCGATCGAGGCCGCAAGGCCCAGGTCCTGCGGCCGCAGCCGCGCGCCGGCGCGCAGAATGACCGTGCCCGCCGCCACGTCCTCGCCCGCGCGCCGCCGATTGGCGCCGCGCATCAGGCCATGCGGGATGACGACGGCGCCGGACTCCGCGCGCGCGTTTTCCTGCATGACGACCGTATCGGGGCCGCCCGCCTCGCCTTGGGGCATGGCGGCGCCGGTGAATATCCGGATGGCCTCGCCGCGCCTTGTGGCGCGACCGAGCGGATGGCCCGCCGCGGCGCGGCCCGCGAGCGACAGGCGCGTCTCGGTATCGGGAACCAGATCGTCGAAATGGAACGCATAGCCATCGACGGCGCTGTTGTCGTGCGGCGGCACCGCGCGGGCGGAGACGACGTCCTCGGCGAGGATGCGCCCGCGCCCGCGCGCAAGGGGCACGGATTCGATCTCGGCGACGGCGGTCACGCATGCGCGCAGCACGTCGAGCGCCTCGGCGACGGTCATCGATTTGGCGCCGAAGGCAAAGCAATCCTCGGCGAGTTGCGTCATCCGGAATCTCCGGTCGTGCCGGGCGCCGGGCGCCGCGCGGCCAGGCCGCAATGGGCGAGGATGAAATCGGCGATGCGCGCGATTTCGTCGAGATGAAACACCGGGCGTGCCGCGTTTGGTGCGGGCGCGTCGGTCGCGACCGCGACGATGCGCGCGTCGCCGGTGTGCAGAAATGCCTTGCCGTTGGCCGCGCGATGGACCTCGAGCTTGTCGTGGTCGTGGCGCTTGAAGCCCTCGACCAGCAGCAGATCGACCGGCGCGAGTTTGCCGATCAGCGCGCCGAGATTGGGTTCGGGTTCCGCGCGATGTTCGTGGATGATGGCGAAACGCCGGGAGGAAGCTATCAGCACCTCGGTGGCGCCGGCCTTGCGATGTTCGTAGCTGTCCTTGCCCGGAAGATCGATCTCGAAGCCCTCGTGGGCGTGCTTCACGGTCGAAACGCGGAAACCGCGGCCGACAAGCTCCGGAATGAGGCGCTTGAGGAGAGTCGTCTTGCCGGCGCCGCTCCAGCCCGCAAGGCCGAACAATTTCACGGCCCGGCCCGCGGCGCGCGCGGCGGGTCGGCGCCTCCGGGCGAAGCGGCATGGCGCAAGCCGATGCGCATATAGCCGGCACCCGTGACGACGGTGAGCGCGGCCGCCGCCCACAACAGGGCGATGCCGGGGCCGTGAAGCGGCAGGCCGAAGGGCGTGGCCGGTGCGAGCAGCAGCGATCCCATGGCGGCCATTTGGACGGCCGTCTTCCATTTCGACAGCCGGCTGACCGGCAAGCCGACATTGAGGCCCGCGAGAAATTCGCGCAGCCCCGAGACGACGATCTCGCGGCATAGGATCACGGCGGCGGGAAGAACGTTCAAGCCGTCGAGCCGGCCGGCCGCGACCAGGATAAAAATCACCGCCGCGACGAACAATTTGTCGGCGATGGGATCGAGCAGCGCGCCGAGCTTGGATTGGAGCTGGCGGGCGCGCGCGATATGGCCGTCGAGGTAATCGGTGATGCCGGCGAGGGCGAAGACGGCGAAGGCGAACCACGGCCCGGCCGGCGCCGGCAGCAGGAAGACAAGCGCGAGCACCGGAATCGCACCGATGCGCGACAAGGTCAGAAGATTGGGCAGATTTGCCATCATGCTCGAGCGCCGGACCTGGGAGCTACGGGCATTTTACCCCGTCTCGTGGAAGGTGTCGTAAATCTTCTGCGCCACCGTCCGGCTGATGCCGGGGACGGCTTCGAGGTCGTCGAGGCCCGCTTCCTTCACCGCCTTGCCCGAGCCGAAATGCAGCAGGAGCGCGCGCTTGCGCCGCGCCCCGATGCCGGCGATTTCGTCGAGTTCCGAGCGCGCCATGGTCTTGGCGCGTTTGGTGCGATGCGCGCCGATGGCGAAGCGGTGGGCTTCGTCGCGCAGGCGTTGGAGGTAGTAAAGCACCGGATCGCGCGGCTCGAACGACTTCGGCGCCTTGTCCGCCTGATGAAAGACCTCGCGCCCTGCGTTGCGTTCGGGACCCTTGGCGATCGCGATCAAGGCCACGTCGGCGATGCCGAGATCCTCGAAGACCCGGCGCGCTGCGTTCAATTGGCCGACGCCGCCATCGATCATCACGAGATCCGGCCAGGTGCCGCGCTCGCGCTCGGGGTCTTCCCTGAGCGCGCGGGAAAATCGCCGGGTCAAGACCTCGCGCATCATGCCGAGATCGTCGCCGGCGCTGATCGTGCCGGCGCCGCTCATATCGGCCTGGGGGGCGGGCCGTTCGGATGTGCCCGAGACGGGAAGTGCGCTGCGAATGGCGAATTTCCGGTAAGAAGACTTCTCGAAGCCGTCCGGGCCGGCGACGATCATGGCGCCGTAGGCGCTCGTGCCCATGATGTGGCTGTTGTCGTAAACCTCGATGCGCGTGGGCGTCGCCTCAAGTCCGAAGGCGTCGGCGACCCCTTCGAGCAATTGGCGTTGCGTCGCCGATTCCGCCTGGCGGCGCGCGAGGGCGTCGCGCGCATTGGCCAGGGCGTGTTCGATCGCTTGGCGCTTCTCCCCGCGCTTGGGACAGAGCACATCGACCTTCTGTCCGGCGGCGACCGACAGCGCTTGGGCGATGAGGGCGCGTTCGGGCACGTCGTGCGACAGCAGAACCAGGCGCGGCGGTGGCTTGTTGTCGTAGAACTGCCCGATGAAGGCGCCAAGCACGTCCTCGACGCTCTCGGCCTTGTCGTGGCGCGGGAAATAGGCGCGGTTGCCGTTATTGCGGCCGGCGCGAAAGAAGAACACTTGGATCGAGACTTGCGCGCCTTCGACATGGGCCGCGATCACGTCGGCGTCCTCGATGCCCGCGACATTGATGCGCTGGTGGGCTTGGATTTGCGTCAGCGCGCGGATGCGGTCGCGGTAGGCGGCGGCGGTTTCAAATTCGAGCGCGGCGCTGGCCGCCTCCATGTGGCGGGCGAGGGCGCGCTGTACGTCTTGGCTTTGGCCGCGCAGAAAGCGGCGCGCGTCTTCCACCAATGCGTCGTAATCCGCGCGCTCTATGCGCCCGACGCATGGCGCCGAGCAGCGTTTGATTTGGTGCAGGAGACAGGGGCGCGTGCGTTGGGAAAATACTCCGTCGGCGCACGAGCGCAGCAGAAATGCGCGTTGCAGCCAGTTGAGCGTGCGATTGACCGCGCCCGCCGAGGCAAAAGGCCCGAAATAATCGCCTTTCGCCGTGCGCGCGCCGCGAAACTTCATCAGACGCGGCCATTCGCCGTCGCCGGTAATGAGGATATGGGAAAAAGACTTGTCGTCGCGCAATAGGACGTTGTAGCGGGGCTTCAGGCGCTTGATGAGATTGCTTTCGAGCAGCAGGGCCTCGACCTCGGTGTGCGTGGTAACAATCTCCAGTTGTGTCGTTTCCGCGATCATCCGGGCGATTCGGTGCGCGAGCTTTGCCGGACTTGCATAGCTCGTGACGCGCTTCTTGATATTGCGCGCCTTGCCGACATAGAGCGCCTCGCCTCGGGCGTCGAGCATGCGGTAAACGCCGGGCGAGCTGGGCAGGGTCTTCAGCTGTGCCTGAATGAGCGCGGCACCGATGGGCGTGCCGGAAGTCGCGTCGGCCAGGGGTGCTTTGTTGATCATGGCGAGAGCCTGACGGTACGGTTAATGACGGCCATGTGTCGGTTCATCGGAACGTAATATCCACGAATCCTGTGGATAAGTTTGTTGAGAACAGACCCCGGGCTATCACGGCGCTTTGCCATAGCGGCATTTCCTGACGTTTGCCCAATTTATGGGCATATTTTCTAACAAATTGAATTATTGCTTATATTCGCGAAGTCCGTGGGCAAACATGGCTGCCGATTGGATAGATTCACTCGCGAACGCCGTCGTGGCGCTTGACATTTTGCGCCGTGTCGCGCCTGTGCATAACGGGCTTCGAACCCGTTCGGATTTTTCCCGGTAACCCATTGGGTTTTTACACTTTGTTGACGGTTGAGCGAAGCGACAAAATGCCGAGGACCGAGCGAAGCGACCTAAGCGCATTCGCCCACCCACGCGGATATCCGGCACCGGCTCATGGTCGGGGGCTCAACCCCGGGCGAAGCGCTCGATTTCCACGCCCACGCTCGCCGCATCGGGGAAGACATCGAGTTTTTCCGCGCGCACCCGTGCCGCGCGCACCCGTGCATCCTCAAGGCAGGCGTCCGCGATCCGCTCGGCGAGGGTTTCAAGCAGATTGACGTGGCCGCGTCCGGCAATGCGGCGCACGCGTTCGACGATCACCTCGTAATCGACGACCTGGGCGAGCTTGTCGTCGGTGGCGCCTTCGCGCACCGCGAGGTCGAGATTGATCCGCACCGGCTGCTCGCGGCGCTTTTCATGGCTGTGAACGCCGATTCGGCATGCAACCAGCAAATCGCGCACGAAGACATGGCGCAGGCCCGCATGGCCATCGGCAAGCGGCGGATGCATGAATGTCGCGGGGGCGACCGATCTCGGCGTCCGCATGGATTTATTCCTTCTCCGCCGTCCGCTCGCTGGGCTGTGTCCAGGCCAAGTGCTGGCCGCCGTCGAGTGCGAGCATTTGTCCGGTCATGGCCGGCGCCTCGATGATGAAGCGTACGGCGCGCGCGATATCCAATGGCGTGGCGCCGTGCCCGAGAGGCATCGCGCGGTTTTGGCGTTGGAACTGCGCCTTGGTCTGGCGGGGGGAGGGCAGGGTGGGGCCGGGCCCGATGGCATTCACCCGAATGCGCGGCGCCAAAGCCAGGGCCAGAGTGCGGGTCAGGCCCCAAAGGGCGTACTTGCTGACGGTGTACGACGTGAAATGCGGCGTTAAGTTCCAGACCCGCTCGTCGATGAGATTGATCACATTGCCCCGCGCGCGCGGCGGCAATTGGCGGGCGAAGGCCTGGGTCAGCACGAAGGGCGCGCGCAGATTGGTCTCCATGTGTGCGTCCCAACTTGCACGCGTGACGTCGAGTGCCTCGTCGCGCTCGAACAGGGCGGCATTGTTGATCAAGCAACTCAGCGGTCCGAGCGCGGAGGAGGCCCGGGGAACGAGGGATCCCGTCTCCGTTTCGCGCGCGAGATCCGCTTTGAGCGCGATCGCGCGGCTGCCCATCGCCTGAATCTCGCGCACCAGCGCGTCCGCCGCGGCGCGCGAGGCGTTGTAATGGACGGCGATCGACCAGCCCTGCGCCGCGAGGTCGAGCGCGATCGCGCGGCCGATGCGCCGGGATGCCCCCGTGATCAGCGCCGCACCCGGACGACCGGCGACGGAGGATGCGCGATCGCGTTTAGGCGCGGATACGCGCGCGCGCGCGGCGGGGCGAGTGTTCTTGCGGGCCATGGCGAAACTTGGCGCGCGCCGCCGGGCGGCGCAAGCGCCGGCACGGCTGAACTCGTGCCCGCGTCGGGCCGCGCCGGTCGAGGATAAACCCAGCCTTGGGCCTTGATTGCGTGGTCGTGCGAAACCGCCATTGTCCCGGCTCCGCGCACGAAGCGAGCCCGAGGGCGCGGCGGCCGGAATCGGATCGTTCCCGTAAAGCCGCACGCGCGGCGGCCGGAATTGGCCCAGCGCGCGAATAAATTTTCTTGCCACGCCCCCTGGCCGGCCGAATCCCGGCAAAACCCAGGGCCTATTTCTTGGCCAGCCCCGGGCTTATTTCTTGGCCATCGGAAGGTTAATTTTTTTGCCTATCCCAGGGTTTATTTCTTGCACAGCAAAGTGCCGTCCGAATTTTGCAGGGTGACGGTTCGCACGCCGCCATTGTCCTCGAACGGGCAAGAGGCGAGGTCGATCGAGGCGTTGCGCGCTTCCATGCGCACGGTGTCGCAGCGGCAGCGCAGCCACGTGCCGTCGCGCCGGCACTGATTGCAGTTGCGGGCGTATTCGCCCGCCGGCCGGTAGCTGACGGGCGTTGCGTCCTGGGCGCGCGCCGTCGCGTCGTGCCAAGCCATGGCGCCGGCCAAAAGGCCGCAAGCGGCCAGGCTTATGATCGCGAGATATTTCATCGTCTTTGTCCCCCATTTTTTTGCCGTCCGCCCCTGACCGGCGCGCGCGGCGGGCGGGGGCGGGCGCTTGAGCGCTCGATGCGAGCCTTGAGCGCGTCCTCCGCCGACAATCCGAGATCGCGGTCTTGGATGCGTTTCAGCGCGTCGCGGATTCGTGCCGCGTCCTCGAATTCGAGATTGGCGGCGTGCTCGCGCATGCGCGCCTCGAGCTCGGTCACGTATTCGGCCAGATCCTTGCCGACTAGGTGCTTGACCTCGCCGTCGCCGGTTTCGACCGTCACATGGTCGCGTTCGTACACGCTTTGCAGGATGTCGGCGATGCCCTTGCGGATCGATTCGGGCGTGATGCCGTGTTCGGTGTTGTAGGCGCGCTGGCGGTCGCGCCGGCGATTGGTTTCCTCGATCGCGCGCTGCATCGACCCGGTGACCGTCTCGGCGTATAGGATCACCCGGCCCTCGACATTGCGCGCGGCGCGGCCGATCGTCTGGATGAGGGCGGTGGCCGAGCGCAAATAGCCTTCCTTGTCGGCGTCGAGAATGGCGACCAGCGCGCACTCCGGGATGTCCAGGCCCTCGCGCAACAGATTGATGCCGACCAGGACGTCGAACACGCCCAGGCGCAAATCGCGGATGATCTCGATGCGCTCCAGGGTTTCGACATCAGAATGGATATAGCGGACCTTGAGGCCCGCCTCCATCATGTATTCGGTCAAATCCTCGGCCATGCGCTTGGTCAGCGTGGTGACGAGCACGCGGAAACCCTTTTCGCGCACCGCCTTGCACTCGGCGAGCAGATCGTCGACCTGGGATTCCGCCGACCGGATGAGAACCACCGGATCGATGAGGCCCGTGGGACGGATGACCTGTTCGGCGAAGACCCCGCCCGTCCGTCCTAGCTCCCAGGCCGAGGGAGTTGCCGAGACGAAGATCGTCTCCGGGCGCATCCTGTCCCATTCCTCGAATTTGAGCGGGCGGTTGTCGATGCACGAGGGCAGGCGGAAGCCGTATTCGGCGAGCGTCGATTTGCGGCTGAAGTCGCCCTTATACATGCCCTGAAGCTGGGGCACGGAGATGTGCGATTCGTCCACGAACAACAGGGCGTTCTTCGGCAAGTACTCGAACAGGGTGGGGGGCGGCTCGCCGGGCGCGCGCCCCGTCAGATAGCGCGAATAATTCTCGATGCCGGCGCAGGCGCCCGTGGCCTGGATCATTTCGAGATCGAAGCTCGTGCGCTGTTCCAAGCGTTGGGCCTCGAGCAGGCGGCCGGCGGCGGTGAGTTCCGCGAGGCGTGTCTTCAGGTCGATTTTTATGCGCGCGACCGCCTCGTGCCGCGTGGGCGCGGACACGACGTAATGGCTCGCGGCATAGATCTTCACGCGCTCGAAACCCGCGCCGCGTTCGCCGGTCAGGGGATCGAACTCGGTGATCGATTCGATTTCGTCGCCGAACAACGACAGCCGCCAGGCCCTGTCGTCCATATGGGCGGGCATGATCTCGACGACGTCGCCGCGCACGCGGAACGTGCCCCGGTGAAAATCCTGGTCGTTGCGCCGGAATTGCAGGTCCACGAGCTGCTTGAGCAGCAGCGTGCGGTTGATCACCTGGCCGACGCGCAGGGACACGGCCATGCCGGCGTAGTTTTCCGGCGAGCCGATGCCGTAGATGCACGACACGCTGGCGACGATCACCACGTCGTCGCGCTCGAACAGCGCGCGCGTGGCGGAATGGCGCATGCGGTCGATCTGTTCGTTGACGGTCGCCTCCTTCTCGATGAAGGTGTCGGAGCGCGGCACATAGGCCTCGGGCTGGTAATAATCGTAGTACGAGACGAAATATTCGACCGCGTTGTCGGGGAAGAACGATTTCATCTCGCCGTAAAGCTGGGCGGCGAGGGTCTTGTTGGGCGCGAGCACGAGACTCGGGCGCTGAACGCGCGCGATCACGTGGGCGGCGGTGAAGGTCTTGCCCGACCCGGTGACGCCCAGCAGCACCTGATCGCGCTCGCCGGCCTTGAGCCCCTTGAGCAGGGTTTCGATGGCCTTGGGTTGATCGCCCGCCGGCTGGTAATCGGACACGAGGCGGAACGGGATACCGGCTTCGGGCCGGTCCTGAACGCGAAATCCCGTGTCCGCTCCGGGACCGGCCGCGGCCGGATCGGGTGCGGTGTCCGCCTCGCGCGGTGTCTCCTGGGAAGCCATGACGCCTTATATAGGATGCGACGGTGCCCGCGCGCCAGACGGCCCGCGCGCTCTTGCGGAGAGGGGGAAGCGGGCGTAGCTTGCCGCCGCGCCTTTTCGCGGATTTCCCCCGCCGCAAACGGCTTGTTTCCGCCGATTTTTCGATCTCGCACCCTCGATCCCGCACCCTCGATCCCGCACCCTCGATCCCGCACCCTCGATCTCGCACCAGGGAACCCCCATGTCGTTCATCGCCGCGCGTCTTGGCCGCGTAAAGCAATCCCCTTCCATCGTCATGTCGCAGCGCGCCCGCGATCTCAAGGCGGCCGGGCGCGACGTGATTTCCTTGTCGGCGGGCGAGCCCGATTTCGACACGCCCGACAACATCAAGGAAGCGGCGATCCGCGCCATTCGCGCGGGCGACACGAAATACACGCCCGTCGATGGAACGGTCGCGCTCAAGGCGGCGATCTGCGCCAAGTTCAAGCGCGAGAACGGCCTCGACTACAAGCCCTCGCAGGTGACCGTGGGCACCGGCGGCAAGCAGGTGATCTACAACGCGTTCATGGCGACCCTCGACGATGGCGACGAGGTCGTCGTGCCCGCGCCGTATTGGGTGTCCTATCCGGACATGGCGGTGATCTCCGGCGGCACGCCCGTGTTCGTCAATTGCCCTCAGAACAACGGCTTCAAGATGTTGCCGCAGGACTTGGACGCGGCGATCACGCCCAAGACCAAATGGCTCATCCTCAATACGCCGTCCAATCCTACGGGTGCCGCCTACACGACGCGGGATCTGCGCGCGATCGCCGACGTGCTGCTCAAGCATCCGCATGTCTGGATTCTGACCGACGACATGTACGAGCATCTCGTTTACGACGATTTCAAGTTCGCGACGATCGCCGAGGTCGAGCCGAAGCTGTACGAGCGCACCCTGACTATGAACGGCGTGTCCAAGGCCTATTGCATGACCGGCTGGCGCATCGGTTATGCCGCGGGTCCCGAGACGTTGATCAAGGCCATCGGCAAGGTCCAGGGCCAGAGCACCTCGGGTCCGGCCTCGATGAGCCAGGCGGCCTCGGTCGAGGCGCTGAACGGCCCGCAAGGTTTCATCGCGGCCAACAACAAGATCTACCTGCAGCGCCGCGATCTCGTGGTCGAGCAGCTCAACCGCGCCAAGGGCCTCGTCTGCCACAAGCCCGAGGGTGCGTTTTACGTCTATCCCTCGATCGCGGGCTGCATCGGCAAGAAGACGCCGCAGGGCAAGATGATCGCGAACGACGAGGATTTCGTGAACTACATCCTCGAAACCGAGGGTGTGGCGGCGGTACACGGCGCGGCCTTCGGCCTGTCGCCGCATTTCCGGGTGTCCTACGCGACTTCGACCGCGCTGCTCGAAGACGCGTGCAAGCGCATCCAGCGCGCCTGCGCCGCGCTCGTCTGATCGGTCCCCGTTTCGCCGGAAGGAGAGTCCACGTTGGCGAATATCGCTTCGCGCTTCATCTTGACGGGCGTGGTTTTCGCGCTCATCGGCATGCCCTTGGGAATCTGGATGGGCATCGAGCAGGATTTCGAGAACCGGCATCTTCATGCCCATATCAATCTGATCGGATGGGTTGCGATGATGCTGTTCGGCCTGGTGTACCGCGCCTATCCGGCGGCCGCGCACACCGTGCTGGCGCGAATTCATTACTGGGTGGCGCTTTTGGGCGCGCTGTTGTTTTTGCCGGGCATCCATCTCGCCCAGAGCGCCCAATTCCTGCCGCCCGTCATCTTCGGCTCGTTGCTCACCCTCTTGTCCATGATCCTTTTCGCGGTCGCCATCTGGCGGGCGCGGAATACGGCATGACCGAGGCGGCATGAAGATCGCGGTTTTCGGCTCGGGCGGGGTCGGCGGCACGTTCGGCGCGCGCCTTGCCCAACAAGGCCACGAGATTCACTTCATCGCGCGCGGCGCGCATCTTGCCGCCATGCGTGCGAGCGGGCTCCGGGTCGAGGGCGTGCGCGGCGATCTCCACCTCCATCCCGTGCGCGCGGTCGAGGACCCGGCCGAGATCGGCCCGGTCGATTTCGTGCTGTTCTGCGTGAAGCTGTGGGACACCGAAGCGGCCGCGCCGCGCTGCCGCGCGTTGCTCGGTCCCGATACCGCGGTGCTGACCCTACAAAACGGGGTGGACGGTCCGGATATTCTGTCGCGCGCGTTGGGGCCGGCGCACGTCATGGCCGGTGCCGCAGGGATTTTCGCCACCATCGCGGCGCCGGGGCTCATCCGCCAGCCCGCGCCCGTGCAGAACATCATGTTCGGCGAACTCGACGGCCGGATAAGCGCGCGCGGCCGGGCGTTCGAGGCGGCGATGACCGCCGCCGGCATCGATGGCCGGTTCACCGGCGAGACGCAAACCGAGCTGTGGAAGAAATTCGTCTATCTGTCGGCGCTCTCGGGCATGACGTGCTACACGCGCGGCCCGGTTGGACCCATTCGAGACGACGCGCGCCTCTTTGCCATGCTGCGCGCGGCGATCGCCGAGGCGATCGCGGTCGGCCGCGCCAAGGGCGTGCGCTTCGATGACGGCGTGCTCGATGAACGCCTCGGCGTGGCCGGGCGTCTCGCCCCGGAAATGAAGACTTCGATGCTCTACGATCTCGAGAGCGGCAATCGTTTGGAATTGCCTTGGCTTTCGGGCGCGGTCGTCCGCATGGGCCGTGCGCTCGGCGTGCCCACGCCCACGCACGAGGCGATCGTCGCGGCCTTGGAGCCGGTGGCCAAGGGCAAGTCTAGGGTCTGAGCGGCGCTTTCGCTTTTCGCCTAGCGGCATCGGTGCGCTTCGCCGCCCCTTGCCAGGGGCGATTTCCCGGAGGAACATCGCCGTTGCGGCGCGCGTCTCACGCCGCCGCGAATAAGAAGCCCGGGGTGCGCCGTGCGCCCCAAAGGGACGCGCTGGTCAGGCGGCGTGAGGGCCCGTCCGCGAGAGCATGGCGGACGAGGGAGACCTATATGACCGAGCGCAGACAAGCCGGGCCGCGCTGCGCGGCTTTGGTCGGTCCCTATCTCAGCGGCAAGACGACGCTGCTCGAACATCTGTTGCACGCGTGCGGCGCGACCCAGCGCCGGGGCACCATCAAGGACAAGAACACGGTCGGCGATTTCTCGCCCGAGGCGCGCGCGCGGCAAATGAGCGTCGAGCTCAACGTCGCGAGCGCCGAATATCTCGGCGAGTCCTGGACGTTTCTCGATTGCCCGGGCTCGATCGAGCTGGCGCAAGACGGCTACAACGCGCTTCTGGTCGCGGACGTGGCGGTCGTCGTGGTCGAACCCATCGCCGAGCGCATGCGCGCCGCGGGGCCGCTGCTCAAATTCCTCGACGAGCGCGAGATTCCCCACATGATTTTCGTGAACAAGCTAGACGACGCGACCTCGCCGGTGCGCGCGGTGCTTGAGGCCCTGCAGGCGGTCTCGGCGCGCCCCCTGGTTCTGCGCCAAGTGCCGCTGCAGGACGGCGAGGAAGTCACGGGTTATGTCGATCTCGTGTCCGAGCGCGCCTATCGTTACAAGCCGGGCGAGAAATCCGACCTCATCGCGATTCCCGACACCGAGAAGGAGGGCGAGCGCAGCGCGCGCCAGCAATTGCTCGAATCCCTGGCCGATCTCGACGACGGATTGCTGGAAAAACTGCTTGAGGATACCGTTCCGCCGACCGGGGAAATTTACGCCCTCCTGACCCGCAGCCTGCAGTCCGACCGCGTGGTGCCGGTGTTTTTGGGCGCGGCCGAGAAGGACAGCGGCGTGCGTCGCCTGCTCAAGGCTCTGCGTCACGAAACGCCGGAGGTGCGCTCGGCGGCGGCGCGCATGGGTATCGATGCGGCGCGCGGCGAGCCGATCGCGCACGTCTTCAAGACCGTGCACATGCCCCATACCGGAAAATTGTCGCTCGCGCGCATCTGGCGCGGCGAATTCGCGGACGGCATGCAGGTGAATGGCGAGCGGTTGAGCGGGCTGTCGCGCATGACGGGCCAACAGCAGGCGAGACTCGCCAAGGCCGGGCCGGGCATGGTCGTCGGTTTCGGGCGTCTTGAGAAGGTCAAGACGGGCGATGCCGTCACGCCGTCGGGCAAGGTTCCGGCCGGGCTTTCGCCCTGGCCCGATCCCGCGTTGGCGGTTTACGGCATGGCGATGCGCGCGGAAAACCGCAACGACGAGATGAAGTTGTCGCAGACCGTCGCCAAGCTGTGCGAGGAGGACGGCTCGCTGCGCGTCGAGTACAACGCGGATACCCATGAAATGGTGCTATGGGGCCAAGGCGAAATCCAGCTTCAGATCGCGGCCGACCGGTTGCGCACCCGGCACCATCTGGCGGTCAAGATGCAGCCGCCCCAGGTGCCCTATATGGAGACCATCAAGCGCGCGACGACCCAGCACGCGCGCCACAAAAAGCAATCGGGCGGCCATGGCCAATTCGGCGATGTCCATATCGCGATCAAGCCACTGCCGCGCGGCTCGGGTTTCGCGTTCGAGGACCGCGTGGTCGGTGGCGCCGTGCCGCGCCAATTCATCCCCTCGGTCGAGGAAGGCGTGCGCGAATACCTCAAACGCGGCCCGCTCGGTTTCGCGGTCGTCGATCTCGCGGTCGCGCTGACCGACGGGCAGTACCATGCCGTCGATAGCTCGGACATGGCGTTCAAGACCGCGGCCCGGCTTGCCATGTCCGAGGGCATGGCGAAATGCGAACCGGTGCTGCTCGAGCCCATCCTCAAGATCGCGGTCGCGGCCCCGGGCGAGTTCACGGCCAATGTCCATCGCCTGATCACCGGAAGGCGCGGCCAGATTCTCGGCTTCGAGCCGCGCGAAGGCTGGGCGGGCTGGGACGAGACGAAGTGCTATCTGCCGCAAAAGGAAATGTCGGACATGATTGTCGAACTGCGCTCGCTCACGACCGGCGTCGGCACCTTTCACTGGGCCTTCGACCATCTCCAGGAACTGACCGGGCGGCATGCCGACGAAGTCGTCCAGCGCCGCCAGCGCGCGGCCGCCGCCCAATAGGCGCGGGGGGCGAGGTCGTTCGATGCTGGCCTTGATCGCCCCGAACCGGGATTGACGCCTCGAATGGGCGGCCATCGGTCGGCGACGATCGGGGTCTAGGGTGCGCGGGAGGCGCGCTCTTCCACCGCCATCGCGGCGGCGAGCTCGGGCGCGAGATGCGCGGTCAGGCGCTCGACGATCGTCGTCAAGCGGAGGATTTCCTGCTCGCGCAGGGCGTCGATCTTGCCGTGCAACAGTTCGATCTCGAGTTCGGCCTTCACGTTGATCCGGTAGTCGTGTTCGGCGTGCCGCCGGTCAATTTCGGATTGGCGGTTCTGGCTCATCATGATGATGGGCGCGGCATAGGCGGCTTGGAACGACAGAACAAGATTGAGAAGGATGAACGGATATGGATCCCAGTGCGCGATATATCCGACGATGTTGAGCGCGATCCAGACGACTAGAATCGCGCTCTGGATGATGATGAAGCGCCACGATCCGACGGTTTTCGCCACCCAGTCGGCAATCAGCGCGCCGCGGCTTCTGGCGTGGCGGTGCGTTTGATGCGCGGGCCGCTGCGCGCGCAACTCGCGCAAGCGTTCCATATCGTCCTTGGACAGGTGCGCTACCTTCGCATGGCCGTTCGACACAGGATCCTCCGATTTCTCGCCGCTCAAATGGCGCGGCCATCCTTTACTCCGGGCGGTGGCGAAAACCATCGTTGCGCGATTTGCGTCGGGACGATGGCGCCGACGATGGTCACTGCCGCCAGGACCGAATATTGCGCCCTGTCGATGGCGCCGTTGAGTCGATGGCGCCGTTGAGAAGGCCGAACAGCGCCACGATATTGCCGAAAGTCAGGCCTGCGCTCATCATGAGGCCGAGGAATGCCGGTTCGCGCCCTTTGAAGCGAAAATCCAGGCGGCCGCGAATTTGATCGCGAACAGCGCTCCAACCGCGCCCGCTCCAACCGCGCCCGCTCCAACCGCGCCCGCTCCGGCCGCGGGCACGACGAAGCTAGACAGGCCGACAGTCAGGTTGAAGCGGAAATCGGCCTTGAGACTCGCGCGGTCGATTTCGGTGCCCGCCAGAAACATGAGCACCGTGGCGCCGGAAGCGGCGAGGGCGGCGATCCAAGGCGTGGGCTCCAGTCCGAAGGCATTGCCTGCGACGATTCCAAGCCCCACCCCCCCAAGCGCGACGGCCACCCCGAAGCGGACCGAAAACAGCGAGGCGGCCACCGCCAACGCCATCCAAACGGCCGAGGTAAACCGAAGTTCGGTCATGGGATTCCTGAACGCGGCGCGCCGGAGCGACGCTAGCTTGGCGATTTTGGAGGGTCAAATGCCGGCCGCGTTGCCAGACGACGCCGGCGGCGCTACGAATCCATTTGAACCGCCAAGGGGGACGAGGACATGACGCCCGAACAAGCCCAGGAAGCCGCGCGTATTCTTTTGTCCGCGCGGGGCGACCATCGCACCATCGACGAGCTGCCCGCTTCGTGCCGGCCCAAGACGGTCGATGAGGGCTACGCGGTTCAGGACGCATTGGCCCAGCTTTGGGGCCTGGAATGTTGCGGCTGGAAGGTCGGTGCGACCAATGCCGAATGGCAGGCCAAGGTCGGGGTGAAGGAACCCTTGGGCGGGCGCTTGTTCGCGCCGTTCAGCTACCCCTCGCCCGCGACGCTCGAGGGCAAGGCCTTTCATATCCGCATCGTCGAATCCGAATACGGCTTCCGTCTCGCGCGCGACTTGCCCATGCGCGGCAAACCCTATACCCGCGAGGAGGTCGAGGACGCGGTCGGCGCCGTTCATTGCTGCATGGAATTGGCGGACTCGCGCTACAAGGGCGGCCTGCAGGTCGATCCGCCCAGCCTCATCGCCGACAATGCGATCGGCACCGCTTCCGTCATCGGCCCCGCGATCCCCGATTGGCGCAAGGCCGATCTCGCGGGCCACAAGGTCAAGCTCTGGGTCGATGGCAAGGTCGTGGCCGAGGGAACGGGTGCCGAGGCCGGCGGCCATCCGATCAATCCGCTGGTCTGGCTGGCGAACGACCGGGCCAAGCGCGACGGCGGATTGAAGGCCGGGATGATCGTGATCACGTCGAGCTGCACGGGCGTCTATCGCTGTCCCTCGCCCGCGGTCGCGGTGTCGGATTTCGGCGCGTTCGGCAAGGTGCAGGTGACGTTTACCTGACCGGTGCGCCGATCGATCTTCGGCGAACGCCGCGTAAAGGGAGGTCCGGCATGTTGCCCGAATCGGTTCTTGCGTGTCCGGCGCGCGTGCTGGCGCAGGCGCAGCGCGTGCAATTCTTTCGCGACGGCTTCGTGCGCTTGCCGGGCTTCTTCGCCGGTCCGGCGATCGCTCGCCTGCAGGGCGCGCTTGGCGAGCTGATCGAGCTCAGCCGCGAACGGCCGGGGAACGACGAGGATTACACGGTTGCGCCGGGACATGCGGCGGCGAATCCCCGTCTCGTCACCGTGCGCCGGGTCCAGGATATGCATCCGGCGTTCTGGGAATTCGCCGCGCGCTCGAAGCTGGCCGATCTCGCGGCCGATCTCGTCGGCCCGGATGTAAAATTCCGCGAGGCCTATATCAACTTCAAGCGCGCGCGCGAGGGCGAGGCGGTCAGCTGGCATCAGGACTTTCCGTTTTTCCCGATGACCAATCGCGCGATGATCACCGCGCTCGTCCACCTGGACGATGTTTCGGAGGATATGGGACCGATCGCGGTCGTGCCGGGTGCTCATCGTGGGCCGGTGTTCGACCACTATGACGGGGCGGGAGTCTGGTCGGGCCGGATCGCCGAGTGCGACGAAGCGCTGGCGGGCGTGCCGCGGGCGCTTGCGCAACCGGGGCCGGCGGGCACGGTGGTGATCTTCGATTCGTGCATGGTCCACGGCTCGGCGCCGAATAAGACCGCACGCAACCGTCCGGTGCTGATCGTCGGCTATGCGGCGGCCGACGCCTTTGCGTACACCGCCACGCCGCCCTCGATGTATAGCCGCCGAACCTGGCAAATCGTGCGCGGCCGGGGCGCCGCCCAAGCCCATTTCGAGGCCGTGCCGTGCCGCGTGCCACCGGATTGGTCCAAGCAGGATTACGTTCCGCCCGATTGGCCGGAAGGCTCGAACGTGCTGGGGCCAAAATCGCCGACAACCGAAATGGGCGCTCAGGGCATTCGCAAAGATAAGCTGTGAGTGTTAAGATATATATTATTTATATATAGGCTTGAAATTAGAATTGGAATTATTATAATATAAGCTTACCCTAAGGAGGCGAACATGGCCGCAAAATCCAAGGCTCTGCGCATCGATATCGGCATCGCACCCAAGCACCGCGAAAAGATCGCCGATGGCTTGGCGCGTTTGCTCGCCGACACCTACACGCTCTATCTCAAGACCCATAATTTCCATTGGAACGTGACCGGACCCCAGTTCAATTCTCTGCATCTCATGTTCATGCAGCAATACACGGAGATGGCGCTGGCCGTGGACCTGATCGCGGAGCGTATTCGCGCGCTCGGCGAGCCCGCACCCGGCAGCTACAAGGCGTTCGTGCGCCTCGGCTCCATCAAGGAGGAGGACGGCGTGCCGTCGGCCGACGCCATGGTCGCCCAACTCGTCCAGGGTCAGGAATCCGTGGTGCGCACCGCGCGCAAGGTTCTGCCGGCCGCCGAACAGGCCAACGACCAAGCCACCCTCGACCTCGTCACCCAACGCCTGAACGTGCACGAGAAGAACGCCTGGATGCTGCGGAGCCTTTTGCAGTAATGCGCGGCGGGACGGATATGCGCGTGGCGGATTGGCGCGCCTTGCCCTAGATTTGCCGCCGCCACCGGAGCGAATTCACCGCCATGCGCATTCTCGTCATCGAAGACGATGCCGAAACCGCCGCTTACCTGAAAAAGGGTCTGAAGGAGAGCGGCTACACGGTCGATTGGAGCAAGGACGGCCGCGACGGCCTGTTCATGGCGACCAGCGAAAAATATGATTTGCTTGTCATCGATCGGATGTTGCCGGGCGCGGACGGGTTGTCGATCGTCAAGCTTCTGCGCGAGGAGGGCATCAAGACGCCGGTTCTCGTGCTTTCGGCGCTGGGCCAGGTGGACGACCGCGTGCGCGGCCTCAAGGCGGGGGCGGACGATTATCTTGCGAAGCCCTATGCGTTTTCCGAGCTGTCCGCGCGCATCGAGGCGCTGTTGCGCCGCGGGTCGGGGCAAGCGGCGGCGGACACCAAGCTGCGCGTCGCCGATCTCGAACTCGATCTGCTGGCGCGCGCGGCCTCGCGCGCGGGCAAGGCCATAGACCTGAAGCCGCGCGAGTTCCGCTTGCTCGAATACATGATGCGCCATGCGGGCCAGGTGGTCACGCGCACCATGCTGCTCGAAGGCGTATGGGACTATCACTTCGATCCCCAAACCAACGTGATCGACGTCCACATGAGCCGCTTGCGGCAAAAAATCGACAAGGGCTTCGCCTCGCCTTTGCTGCAAACCGTGCGCGGCGCGGGCTATAGCCTCCGTGCAGCGGACTAGGCTTTTCAAAAGTTCGATTTTCCGCTTCACGCTGATCTACACGGCGGTCTTCGGGCTGTCCGTGGCCCTGCCGTTTGGCCTGGTTTACGAAACGACCGTCAGCTCCATCGACCGCGAAACCAATGCTGCGATCGTTTCGGAGTTGCGCGCGCTCGGCGACGAATACGAGCGCCTGGGTCTTGAAAGCCTGGTCGAGATCCTGAACGAACGCAGTCTCGATCCCACCGATCGCGACGCCATCTATCTGCTGGTGGACGACGCGTTTCGCCCGCTTGCCGGCAATATCCTCGAATGGCCGAAAGAACCCATCCCCGATCCCGCTTGGCTGCGTTTCGACATGCAGATCGTCGAGGGCGGGCAATCGACCACGCACCGCATCCGCAGCCAAGTGCTGCATCTTTCCGGCGGCTCGTACCTGCTGGTCGGACGCGACATGCAGCAGCGCAGGCGCGTCCAATCCTCGGTGCGCGGGGCGCTGGGTTGGGCGCTGGCGTTGGCGCTCGGCATCGGTATTCCCGGCGGAATTTTCGTCTCGCGCTGGGTTCTGCGCCGGGTCGAACGCATGGCCGAGACCAGCCTGGAGATCAACCAAGGCGACATGAGGCGCCGCATGCCCGTCGGCGAGGCGGGCGACGAATTCGATCGGCTGGCCTCGAGCCTCAATGCCATGCTCGACCGCATCGAACAATTGATGACCGGCATGCGCGCCGTGACCGATAGCGTGGCCCACGATCTGCGCGCTCCGCTCACGCACGTGAAGGGCCGGATCGAGTTGACCCTGCGCGGCCCGCGCGATGCGGAGGCCTATCGATCGGCCTTGACGGATGCCTTGGCCGAGACCGACCGAATCCTCGACGTCTTCAACGCACTCGTCGCCGTCGCGCAGGCCGAATCGGGCGTGACGCGCGATCAAATGGCCGTGGTCGATGTCGGCGACTTGGCGCGGGACGTGGTCGATCTCTACGAGCCCTTGGCCGAGGATCGCGGTCTTGCCCTCGTCCTGTCGGCCGCCGACGGGGCTTGGGCGCGTGCCCATCGCCAATTGCTTGCCCAAGCCCTGTCCAACCTGATCGACAACGCGATCAAATACACTCCCGAAGGCGGGCGGATTGCGGTTGCCGTGCGGCGCGCGGACGGCCAAGTCGAAATCGAAGTCGGCGATTCGGGTCCAGGCATTCCCGAAGGCGAGCGCGAACGCGCACTCGAGCGCTTCGCGCGCATCGGCCATCCGGCGACGCCTGGATATGGCCTGGGATTAAGCCTCGTGGCCGCCGTCGCGCGTTTGCACGACGCCAAGCTCGCGGTCGGCGCGAGCGATCCCGGCCGTAAGGTATCGCCGGGTCTCAAGGTGTCGATGGTGCTGCCCGGCGCGGCGGAACCGATGCGCGCCGCCGACCCGTGAGCCGTGGAACCCGGTAATATGTGAATACGAATGGGATTTGCGGATAGGGAATGGCGGTCCGCAACGCACCCATCGCGGACCGCCATTCGACACCATCGACCATCCGGCAAGCGAGCGGGGGAGCGGTACCCACCGGCCGTCGACGGCGCTGTTCGTGCCACGCTCGCCATGCCACACCCGGGCAATTATGCGGGCGCGGGGTTACTTGGCCGTCGGTTTCACCCCCAGATCGCGCAAGGCCAGGCGAAGCTGATCGACGCCCGCCTTGTGTTGGCCGTCCTCGCATGCCTTCGCGCCAAGGGTGCGCCGAGTCTTGGCTTGCGCCAGATTCGGCGCGGTCGGGCGCGTGGCGATCGCCTCGTCCAATTGCTTAAGGAACGTGATGCACAGTTCGGCGTCCTTGGCCAAGGACGCTCGCGCGCCGCTCGCCGGAGCGACTGCTAGCAGCGACATCAGGACCACCGTGACGGCGCGCATGGCTTGAAACTCCCGCGTCTTGGGCCGGATCTTCGCCGGCCACGCGCTTCGATGCCCGGAGGCTAAGGCCCGGGGCCTATAGCGCGCCTGTCCTCAAGATGAAGATTTGTTCACGGGGCGCGGTTATGGGTTGGAGGCGGCGTCGGCTGCGGCGCAGGGCCCCGGATCGCCCCTGAATTGGTCCTATCCGGGACGCGGCGATAGATGGAATCTTAACCAACTGACCTTAGGTTCTGGTCATCGAAGGTATTGCGCGTCGAGAACCATTCGGATGTTCCCCAGCGCCTTCTGGAGGCTACCGCCATGCTTATTCATGGTGCCGTGATCAAAGAACAAGGCCTAACCTTCGCCGTCGTGTCGGTTCAGGCCTCGCAAATGGTGAACCAGGCCGTGGCGCAAAAAACCGTCGCCACGCTGAAGCCGGTATTTCCGGGAATTCCCATTGTGCTGATGACCCAGGATCCGGACGGCAAGGCGTGCTTCATGGGCCGCTCGGACATCGCCACATTCCTCTCGACGGTGCCCGTGAAGTCGATTCCCTGGAAGCGCTACGAAGTCCAGTTTTCGGCCTAGCGGTCGCGCGGCGCATCGAGCCGAGGCCCTAGGCTTCGATCCAAGCGATGCGCAAGAGATTGGTCGCCCCGGGCGTGCCGAACGGCATGCCGGCGGTGATCACAAGGCGCTCGCCGACCGCGCCAAAGCCTTGATCGATGGCCTGGTGGCTCGCGTGCCGCACCATTTCCTCGATACTGGTCACGTCCGCCGTCTGCACCCCGTGCACGCCCCAGGCGAGGGTCAAACGCCGCGCGGTCGAAATCGACGGCGTGAGCGATAGGATCGGGACCTCGGGCCGCTCGCGCGCCGCACGGAGCGTCGTCGAGCCCGAAGTCGTGTACGTAACGATGGCCTTGGCCGAAATGGTATGCGCGACCCGCGCGGCCGCGGCGGTGATCGCGTCGTTGGCGGTCGCCTGCGGATCGGGATGCTCGGCATCCATGATCTGGCGGTAATGGGGATCCTTCTCCACCTGCACCATGATGCGGTTCATGATCGAGACGGCCTCGAAGGGGTAATGGCCGGACGCGGTTTCGGCCGAAAGCATGACGGCGTCGGCGCCTTCATAGACCGCGGTCGCCACGTCGGAGGCTTCCGCGCGCGTCGGCGTGGGCGAGGCGATCATCGATTCGAGCATCTGGGTGGCGACGACCACGGGCTTGCCCGCCTTGCGGCTGACGCGCACCAATTGTTTTTGCAGGCTCGGCACGCGCTCGGGCGGCAACTCGACGCCCAAATCGCCGCGCGCGACCATCACGGCGTCGGACAATTCGACGATCTCGTCCAAGCGCTCGAACGCCGCGGGTTTTTCGAGCTTCGCCATCACGCTGGCGCGGCCGGCGATGATTTTTTTCGCCTCGGCCACGTCCTCGGGACGCTGGACGAAGGACAGCGCGACCCAATCCACGCCGAGCGTCAGCGCGTAACGCAAATCCTCGTGATCCTTGGGCGACAGGGCCGCGAGCGGCAAGATGGCGTCGGGCACGTTCACGCCCTTGCGATCCCGGAGCTTGCCGCCGACCATGACCTCGGCTTCGACGAAATCGCGACCGCAATCGATCACCTTGAGCCGCAACTTGCCGTCGTCGAGCAGCAGGTCGAAACCCGGCTGCAGGGCGCGGAAGACCTCGGGGTGCGGCAATGGCGCGCGGCGTTCGTCGCCCGGGGACGGATCGAGATCGAGGCGCAGGCGCGCGCCCGCGTGCAAGATCACGCCGCCTTCTCGCATCTTGCCGACGCGAATCTTGGGGCCCTGCAGATCGACGAGAATGCCGATGGGCCGGCCGGCGCGGCGCTCGACCTCGCGCACCGCATCGTGGCGCGCGCGGTGGTCGGCGTGGCTGCCATGGCTGAAGTTGAAGCGAAAAACGTCCGCGCCCGCTTCAAACAATCGGGCGATGGTCGCGACATCGCTCGATGCCGGCCCCAATGTGGCGATGATCTTGGCGCTTCGTTCTCGACGCATGGCACGACCCTAGCCCGCCCGGAACCCCCGAGCCAGCGACCGGATATAGCCCCTTTTGGTTACGAAGCGGTGTCCGCGCCCGGTGGTTTGCCCACCAAAATCACGCGCAAATCGTTGACATTGGTTCGGGTTGGGCCGGTCATGACCAGATCGTCCAGGGCCTCGAAGAAGCCATGGCTGTTATTGGCGGCGAGGTGCGCGGTCGCGTCGAGGCCCAGGGCGCGCGCGCGCGCGAGAGTGTCCGGTGCGATGACGGCGCCCGCATTGTCCTCGCTGCCGTCGATGCCGTCGGTGTCGCACGCCAGCGCGTCGATCCCGGGGTGGCCGTCGAGCGCCACCGCCAGCGCCAACAGGTATTCGGCGTTCGGCCCGCCCTTGCCTTCGCCCGCGATGGTCACGGTCAGCTCGCCCCCCGACAGTATCGCCCGCGCGCCGCCGCGCGCCGCTTGCCGGCGCGCGAGCTCCGCGTGCGCGCGTCCGACCTCGCGCGCCTCGCCCTCGATGCGGTCGCCAAGAATGGTCGTCGCGTAGCCGAAGGCGCGCGCCGTTTCGCCGGCCGCTTCGAGCGAGCGGCGCGGCGTCGCGATGATTTCGACCGAGGCACGCGCGAGACGCGGATCGCCGGGCTTGGGCGTTTCGTCCTCGCCCGAAGCCAGGCGCGCGCGCACCGCTTCGGGAATGGCGATGGCATGGCGTTCGAGCAGCGCGAGGGCGTCTTGGTGCGTCGAGGGATCGGCCACCGTGGGACCGGAGGCGATGATCGCCGGGTCGTCGCCCGGCACGTCGGAGATCAGCAGCGCGACGACGCGCGCGGGATGGGCGGCGGCGGCGAGCCTGCCGCCCTTGATCGCCGAAAGATGCTTGCGCACGGTGTTGAAGGCGCCGATGGGCGCGCCCGAGCGCAGCAGCGCGCGATTGATTGCCTGTTTTTCGGCCAGCGCGATGCCGGGCGCCGGCAGGGTGAGCAGCGCCGAGCCGCCGCCCGACACCAGACACAGCACCAGATCGTCCGGCCCCAATCCCCGCACGGCGGCGAGGATGCGCCCGGCCGCCTCGCGCCCGCGCGCGTCGGGCACGGGGTGGGACGCCTCGACGACCTCGATGCGACGGCACGGCACGGAGTGGCCGTCGCGTGTCACGACCAGACCGCTCAACGGCCCCGGCCAATGCGCCTCGACCGTCGCGGCCATGGCGGCCGCCGCCTTGCCCGCGCCGACGACGACGGTGCGGCCCTTGGGCGGGGCGGGCAGATGGGGCGGCAGGCAATGCGCGGCATTCGCCGCGCGCACGGCGGCCTCGAAGATATCGAGCAGTTCTCGAACCCGGCTCACGATGGCAGGCGAGTCCGCGCGGTCATCCCCGGCGTGCCTTAACGCGGCGCTTGGCGGGCCGGGCGGTTTTCTTTGCGCGCGCCCGGGCCTTTTTGTGGGCGGGCGAATCCAAGACGCGGTCGAGCACGTAATTGGCGATCTGGTAAACCGCGCGCTCGCGCCACGAAAACCGGCCCGGAAGATGGCCGATGGAATGGGCGCCGCTCTGCTGGGCTTGCGAGATCAGATTGTCCTCGGGAATGCCGGCCTGCCAGCGCTTGTAGTAGGGCTTGGCCTTGTCCTCGAAATCGGGCATCGCGGCGCTCGTCCGCGGAAAGCAGAAGCCGATATTGACGTGGGTCGATTCGGGCCCCGTGGGGGTGAAACGCAGCCACCACATGGAATCGACCGCGCAGGCGAACTGCGTGCATGGATAGACCGCGGTGAAATAAGTGCCCTTTGCCGCGCGGCCCGAAATGCCCGCGATGCGCGGAAAGGGGGGATGTTCGCCGGGTAGGACCGAGACGCTTTTCTCGCCCGGCAGGAAAATTGCGTGCCAATCGCCCTTCGTGTCCACGTCTTCGGCGCGTTGGGGGCCGAGCGTGGCGCGGTGAACGAAATCGGTGTGGTACGATTCGAGTGCGTTCTCGAAGATGTACTTCCAATTGCATCCGACGTCGAAATCGACCTGTTTGGTGCACACCATGTCGGCGAGGTTGTACGGCGCGAGCTGTTCGGGAAAATCGCCCAATTGCTCGGCGAGGCTAGGGCCGGTATCGGCGAAACGCACGAACAGATTGCCTGCCCATTGGTCGAGCGCGAGCGTCTTCAGCGCGATCTTCGATTTGTCGAAATCGAGAGTGCGCTCCATGTCGGGCGCGCCCGCGAGCCGGCCGTCGAGGCCGTAGGTCCAGCCGTGATAGGGGCAAACCAACGCGTTGCGGCAATTGCCCTTGCCTTCCGCCACCTTGGCGCCGCGATGGCGGCAGACATTGGCGAAGGCCCGGATCGTTCCATCGCGCCCGCGCACCAGGACGACGGGGCCGCCCGGCAGATCGTCGACCGCCTTGAAATCGCCGGGGTTTGGAATCTCGTCGACGCGACCGACGAACGACCATAGCTTGAGGAAGATGGTGTCGATCTCGCGCGCGTGCCATTCCGGCGCGGCGTAGCACCAGCGCGGCAAGGTCTCGGCCGATGCGAACGGGCGCCGGACATTGCGGTAATGCCTGGGGTCGAAGAGATCGGCGGGAACGCCCGCGGTGCTTAGGAACATCGTCATTTCCCGATCATGCCCGGCCGTTTGCGGCAGTTTTGCCAATGTGCCGGGTTGCCGCAAGGCCCAAGCGCGACCCGTCATCCAGCGCCGAATCCAGCCCAGCCCCTCGACCGTGCCCGCGCGCGGCCGGTACTCGCACCCCACCCAGCCGCGATAGCCGAGCGCGTCCATCCGCTCCAGCACGAAGGGATAGTTGATCTCGCCCGTGCCCGGCTCGTTGCGCCCCGGCGTGTCGGCGATCTGGACGTGGCCGATATGGGGCAGCAGGCGCTCGAAGCGCGGCGCCAGATCGCCTTCCATGATCTGCACGTGATAGACGTCGAATTGCAGGCGCACATTGGGCAGGCCGATGCGTTCCAAAAGTTCGACCGCGTGTTCCGTGCGGCTGAGGAAGTAACCCGGCACGTCGCGCGTATTGATGGGCTCGAGATTGATCTCGATGCCCGCGCGCGCCGCCTGTTCGCCCGCGTAACGGATATTCTCGACATAGACATCGTCGTGGCGCGCGCGAATCTCCCCGGCCGGCGCCAGGCCCGCCATGCAGTGGACGCGCGCGGCACCCAGCGCGGTTGCGTAGTCGAGGGCCAATGCGACCGAATCCCGGAACTCCCGGCGCTTGTCGGGTAGGCAGGCGAGACCGCGTTCGCCCTTCTCCCAATCGCCGGCCGGCATGTTGTGCAGTGCGCAGACAAGACCGCTGTCCTTCAAGCGGCGCGCGATCTCAGCCTTGGGATGGGTGTAGGGCAGTTGGATTTCGACGGCCTCGAAGCCCGCCTTCGCGGCTTCCTCGAAGCGTTCCATGAACGGGTATTCACCGAACAACCAGGAGATATTCGCATCGAATCTGGGCATGGCTATGCGTGCCTTTCGGGTTCGGGAACCACGCGCACCCCGCAATAGGTCTCGCGTACGAACACGGCGGCGACGAGAGCGAGGAAGAGCGCGCCGTAAAGCGAGAGGAAAGCGGTTTGGAAGGCCTCGATCGAATACAGCCGCGCGCCGTCCGACATCGCGCCGTCCCAGGCCCCGTCGAGCAGGGCGCCGATCGCGGGCTGAACGGCCGCGCCGGCGCCCATGACGCCGGTATTGACGATGCCGGACGCGGCGCCGGTTGCGAGGGTGTTATTGGATTCGCGGGCGGTCGCGAAGCCGATGATGATGCCGCTGGCAAAAAAGCCGATGAGGAAGAACGGCACCACCAGAAGTTCGGGCGGCAATCCCGGGACATAAACCGCCAGCGTGATGCCCATGGTCTGGCCGGCCAGGGCTAGGAACATCATCGGCTTGCGCCGGCCTATCCGGTCGGAAAACCAGCCGAGAAAGGGGCCGCCCAGCGCCATGCCCGCGATCATCGCCGTCGCCGTCGCCGCGGCGTGCGCGCGGTCGAGGGCGTGAACTTGCATGAGATAGGGCACCGACCAAAGCGAAGCGAGGCCGAGGAAGGGCGAGATCTGCGCGCCGGTGAACGCCGCGATGATCCAGGTCTGCCGGTTCCGCGCGGCAAGACCCAGGCTGTGCAGGAACGCCCGCGGCTCGGCGACGTCTGCCGCGTCCGTGTCGCCACGACCGGGCGCATGATCGCGTATCACCAGCCAGCAGATGAGCGCGAGCACCGCGCCGAAAGCCGCTGTCGCCAGCATGGGCGCGCGCCAGCCATGGGCCTCGACCGCCGCGGCCAAGGGCGCCTGGCCGCCGGCGGCTCCGATCATGCCGACCATGGTCGTAAGTCCGGCGACAAGCGCAAAGCGGCGCGGCGGGAACCAGCGCGCGATGAGCGCCACCGCGCATACCCAGCTGAAAGCCGCGCCCGCGCCGACCAAAAGCCTACCGGCATAGGCCATGTGCAGCGTGTCGGCGGCGGCGAACAATAAGACCCCCGCGCCGGTCGCCAGCGCGGCGAAGGTGAAGATGCGACGCGGTCCGAAATTGTCGACCAACACGCCTACCGCGATCTGCAGCGCCGCGTACGAGTAGAAATAGAACGCCGAGAGATTGCCGAGCAGCGCGCCGCCGACCGCGAACTCGCGCATCAGATCGCCCGCCATGACCGAGGGCGCGGTGCGATTGAAGAAGGCATAGAGGTAAAACAGCGCCGCCGGCGCCAGGACGATCCAGGCGCGCGTCACCGTCCGCCCCCGCGCCGGGCGAGGAAGATGCCGGCGATCAACACGGCACCGCCCACGGCCTTCGATGGCGACAGCGCCTCGCCGAGGATGAGCCACGCCATGGCGCCGGCGGTGAGGGGCTGAATCATCAGGGTTACGGCCGACAAGGGGGCGGGAAGGTGGGCGAGCGCATAGGCGATCGCGCTATGGGCGCCAGCTTGGCAGACCAGGCCGAGGCCCAGCAAGGCCAGCCACGCGCCAGTCGTGGGCGCGATCAGATCGTGACCGGCGGCGAGCGCGATGGGCGCGAGCACGACCGAAGCCGCGCCCGAGGACCAGGCGACGATGGTCGCGGTTGAAAACCGCGTGCGCAATCGGGCGACCAGCACGAGATAGCCCGCGTAGAACACCGAGGTCGCGATCGAGAGGAGATCGCCGAACCAGCCATCGCCGCCCATCTCGAGATTTTCGCCCGCGAGAATCGCCATGCCGGCGACGGCGGTGGCCAAGCCCATCAGAAAGCCGCGCGACACGCGCTCGCCGAACAGCAGCCAGACGTAGAGCGTGACGAAGACGGGATAGAAATTCGCGATCACGGTCGCGTTGGCGACGCTGGTCCATTGCAGCGACCAATGCCAGATCGCCAGTTCCGCGGCGTAGAGCACGCCGGCAAACGCCAATAGCGCGCGGTCGCGGCGGGTGGGCGGGCGGGCCGCGTCGCGCGGGCGCGCGGTGCGCGCGGCCCAGAGCAACAGCAGCGGGAACGAGAACGCCATGCGCCAAAAGGCCGAGGCCATGGGCGCCATGTCCGACAGGCGCACGAGGATGCCGGAAAACCCGATGGCGATGCCCGCTGCGACCAGAAGGGCCAGAGCTAGGCGCGCTTGGGCGCGCGTCGTCGGCGCGTTCACCGGTTGCCCCGGCGGGCCAGATACACGCCGGCGATCACGATCGCCGCACCCACGGCCTGAAGCGGGCGCACGGGCTCGCCCAGGACCGCCCAAGCGAACCAGGCGGCGTTGATCGGCACCAAGAGAAAGGCGATCGAGGAAAACGAGGCCGGCAAATGGGCGAGCGCCGAGGTCAGCAGGCTTTGCCCCGCCGCCTGGCAGACCAAGGCGAGGGCGGCGACGATGGCCCAGCCCGCGAGCGTCGCCGGCCAGAAAATCTCGCCCATGAGGAAGGGCACCGGCAAAAGACCCAGCGCCCCGAAGGCGCAGGTCCACGTCATGATGAGCGAGGTCGATAGACGTCGGCGCAGACGCGCGATGCACAAGATATAAAGGCCGAACAATACGGCCGCGAAGGCGGCGAGGCCGTCGCCCAAGACATGTTCGAGCGACAGCGTGAAGCTTTGCCCGACCAGCACCGCGCAACCTGCCAGCGCCACGGCCATGCCGATCAGGAATGTCGAGGTCAGGCGCTCGCCGAGCAACAGCCAGCCTCCGAACGCGACCACGAGCGGCGAGGCGTTCGAGAGCAAGGTCGCGTTGGTGACCGTTGTCATCAGCAGGGACACGTGCCAAATGCCGATTTCGGCGCCGAACAACAACCCGCTGATGATCAACAGCGCGTAATCCTCGCGCGTGGAAGGAAGCGCAAGGCCGGTGCCCCGTCGGCGGTCAAAGCGCCACATCAGCCACATCACCCCCGTCGCCAGGGCCATGCGCCAGAATGCGGTTGCGGTCGGTCCGGTCTCGGACAACCGGACGAAGGTGCCGGAAATGCCGACCGACAGCGTGCTCAGGATCAGGAGGACGAGCGCCAGGCGGATTTCGCGTGGGTTCGCGCCCGCACGGGAGGGGGATTTCATGGCGCTTTATAGCGAGGCCGTGCGCTCGATAGCGAGTCGGCTCCGGCCATGGCGGCCGGGGGCACGAAGGAGCGGGCGCGGTTCAGGCGACGCCCAAATCCTCGGCCATGCGCATCAAGCCCTGGCCGCCCTCGTCGCGCGCCAGGCGCGGCAATTCGCCGGGGCCGAACTCGCCCTTGTCGAACAAGGAATAGGTTTCGAGCGCCGCCGTGCCCTTGCCCAAGACCTCGCCCGTGGCGGCGTAATGTTCCAGCACCGGTTTCAAGCCGAAATGCTGCACGGGGCAAACCTTGGTGCAGATATTGCACTCGGCGAAACGCAGGACCGGCAAACAGCGATCGGCGACGATCTTGTATTTGGTCACGCCGTGCCACTGCACCTTGATGCGCGACAGCGCGCGCCCCGGACAGCGATTGACGCAGACCTGGCATTTCTCGCACAGCACGTTCACGCCGAAATCGCGTGGCTTGCCGTGGACAAAAGGCGCGTCCGTCGAGAGGCCCATGACGCGAAGTCGGCTGCCGAATTCGGCCGTCAGCATCGTGCCGTTGGCGCCTATCTGCCCCAATCCCGCAGCGACCGCATAGGGCAGGATGGGCGCGATCATCTTCTCGCCGGGTAGGCCGGTGCCGGCGATGAACTGCACCCGGTAGCCCTTGGAGCGGATGAAATCCGCGAGGTGCAGCGCGCCCAGCGCCAGGGCGAGCGAGGTGTCGTAGGAATGGACGTCCCACTCCACGCTCGGCGCGCGATGCGTTGTGTCCCAGTCGAAGGCACGGCAGAGCACGATCGCGTTCTTGAACAACGCGGCGTCCTTGGTTTCGCGCGTGACATAGGTCCGATCGAAGCGCGTGAAGCCCACGAGATCCACGCCCAATTCCGCCGCCTTGGCGCGAATCTCCGCGCCCAGATCGGCCGCTTGGTCGCGCTCGGGCGCCGCTTCGCGCTCGTGATAGGAAAAAGCCGCCGCGTTCACGCGCGGGATGAGGTCGCCGTATTTCTCGACCAGCGTGCGATAGGTCTCGTTGACGTAGCCGGGCTTGGCCTCGACGACCTTGTGATAGGTCAGATTGAGCTTGCCGGTTTTGAAATTGGGTTCGCGGTAATGGCGTGCGAAGAACACCTCCTGCGCCCGGTCGCGCGGCGATCCGGGCACGCTCAGCAAGTCCTCGGGCACATCCGCTTCGGCGACGGGGGGCGCGCGGCGCGTCTCGCGCCGCGGCTGGACGATCTCGGGGCGCGGGAAGCCCGGAAACTTGGTCACGTCGGATGCGGGAAGGATGTGCATCGCACGCCTCGGCGAATGGGGCCACCATTCTAGGACGGCGCGCCCCCCAAGGCCATAAGGGCCGTGGCCGGGTAGTGTCCTAATTTGGGATCAACTTAGACGCCACTACAGTTTTGCAGTCTGTCTTTGATCGTTGGTGCGATGTCGTTCAGCTCCCGGCAGACATCATACTGGCCTGCGTCGTACCCTTCCTCATATCCACTTTGGTAGATGTCATCCTTACTCTCTCCACACCCCGCCATGATGAGAAGCGCGAGAATCGGCAGCCCCGCAAACCTGACCGCTGTCGTCATTTTATGACCCCGCCATTGATGTCCGGAAGCCCGATCAAGTGCATATCTCTACAAGCCTTGTGGAGCGTCAAAACCTCACGATGCGCATGTCCATGCGCCGTTTCACGCGCATCACAAACGCTTTTAGCAAGAAGTACGAGAACCTATGCGCGACCGTGTCCCTGCACTTCTGCCACTACAACTTTGCGCGGACGGATAAGACCCTGCGCATGACGCCTGCAATGGCGGCAGGGCTGGAGACTTCACAGTGGACGCTGGAGGAGTTGGTTGACCGGACGAGCTAACCGACACGCCGTGACCTGAGCCCCTAAAACTCCTCCAGATTTGAGTAGAGTCCGTCGCCGAGAGGGAGACGGATGATGAAGGCATCACGGTTCAACGAAGAGCAGATCATTGCGATCCTGCGGGAGCAGGAGGCCGGGGGTAAGACGGCGGAGGTGTGC
>CAMAPP010000012.1 GCA_945860095.1 Rhizobium sp. Q54
AAAATCGAACCCCAAATCCTTTGTTCGACGAGGCCGCTTCTTCGATGAGGCGGTCGGGGTTGCGCCTTCGCTTCGCGAACGTGGTCTTACCCTGGGTTCTGTGGACACCGAGATAGGCGTCACGCTGGAACCGGAGAAAGATCACATCGTCTTCCTCCGTTGCCTGGTGGAATGCATTTTAGCCCCCGTCCGATTAGCTCCCCGGCCAATTTTCTGAGACCGGCTTGGGCACCCGGTTGTCATGATCATCCCGGCAGGTTCAAATGCCAGATGAACCCTGGCGTCAAGCGGTCGACTTCAAGGGTTCGGGACGCGGCGGTTCCCGCCACCAGCCCTTCGGCACGACAAGCAGGCATCGATCTGGAAACAAAACCCGGGCCAGACGTTACAGCGGGCCAGACGTTACAGCGGGCCAGACGTTACAGAGGGCCGGACGTTACACCGGGAGATCGACGATGTTTTATTGGATATACGATATTTCGAGCGGCACCCTGGCGATCCTGATGGCCCTTTCGTGCATCGGTTACACCTGGCTCGGCCTCGTGCTGCTGAGACCGCGGATACGCAAATGGCTCGGCCCGCAACCCGGGGAAAACGAATTTGTCGGGCACTTTCTTTCCGCTTACGGCGTTTTCTACGGCCTGATGCTTGGCTTGATCGCCGTCGCCACGTACCAGAACTATAGCGATGCCGAGAAAGCCACGGCAAAGGAGGCGGCGACCCTTGCCGCGATTTACCGGGACGTTTCCAGCTATCCCGAACCCGCCAGGAGCAACCACCAGGGCGATCTCCGAGAATATGTCCGCTATGTCATCGAGGAAGCATGGGCCGACCAGCAGCGCGGGGTCATTCCCGCGGGCGGCACGGCGCGCGTCACCAAATTCCAGAGCGACCTGTTCGCCTTCCAGCCCAAGACCAAGGTCGAGGAAATCCTGCATGCCGAGACGCTTCGGGTATTCAACGACTTCGTGCAGGCACGGGCGGAGCGCCTGCGAAACGTGACGACGGGATTGCCAAAAGTGCTCTGGTATGTGGTGATTCTCGGCGGAGCGTTGAATCTTTCCCTGATCTGGATGTTCTCCATCGATCGGCTCTCGGTTCATCTGGCTCTATCCGGGATTCTTTCGGCCTTCGTCGGCCTGATGCTGTTCTTCATCGCCGCGATGGACAATCCTTTCCGGGGCGCCGTCAGCATTTCACCGGAGGCCTTCGAGATCGTGCACGAAAGATTGATGAAGCAATAAATGTCGATCTCCATCCGAGCTCCGTCCATGATCGCGACGATGCAGCGCTTCCTCGGCCGGGATTCGGTCGGGATTCGGATGGATTGCCGACGCCGTGGAACGATCGCTTCGGGCGCGGAAAGATGGCGGTTTGGCGCCGCGTGAATTTTACTTGGTCCACACGCGCAAGGGGGAAGACATGAAATTGCTCGGATCGCCCGGAAGCCCCTATGTGCGCAAGGTGCGCATCGTGCTGGCCGAAAAAGGCGCGGCCTGTGAATACCAGCGCATCCATCTCGCCGCGCCCGATTCGGGCATCGCGGCCGCCAATCCCTTGGGCAAAATTCCGGCCCTTATTCGCGACGATGGCCACGCGCTCTACGATTCGGCCGTCATCGTCGAATATCTCGAGGGGTTGTATCCCGCGCCCGTTCTCATTCCGGCGGCGCTCGATGACCGCATCGAGGTCAAGCGCTGGGAGGCCCTTGCCGACGGCATCATGGACGCAACGGTGGCGATATCCCACGATTACATCCTGTCCGACGTGCCCGATGGCGGCTTGAGCTGGAGCAACGCCAATCAGCGAAAGAAGATCGATCTTGGCCTTGGGGCCATGTCGCGCGATCTCGGCCAACGATCATTTTGTCACGGCAACTCCCTAAGCCTCGCCGATATTGCGTGTTTCGTGGCGCTCGGCTATTTGGACCAGGTGCTGCCCAAGATCGATTGGCGGACCCCGCACGAAAATTTGCGCCGCCTGTACGAACGCCTGGCCGCGCGGCAATCCTTCGCGGCGACGCGGCCCTCCGCCGCCTGAGGGCGCGGAACGGTGGAGGAGCGGATGAGAGTTTTTCGTGCCGCGCGTTTCTTGGTCGCGCTCGTCCCGTGGATCGCCGCCGCGCATGTGCTCGCCCCGGCCCGGGCCGACGGTGCCGAGCGGCTGAGTTTCGTGGCCCTCGGCGACATGCCGTACAATTTGCCCGAGGACGATGCACGCTTCGAGTCGCTGATCGACGAGATCAATCGCCGCGCGCCCGCCTTCACCATCCATGTCGGCGATACGCAATCGAGCCGCACGCCGTGCGGGCCAGAGATGCTCGAGAAGGCCGAACGTCAAATGGCGCGCTTCGCCCAACCGCTCATCTACACCCCCGGCGACAACGAGTGGACCGATTGCCACCTCAACCCCCCGCCCCATAACGATCCCGTCGGACAACTGGCCGATATACGTCGCCGGTTCTTCGCCGACGATCAAAGTCTCGGCCGAAAACGCCTCGTCCTTTTCCGTCAAAGCACGGACGCGCGCTTTTCCGCCTATGTTGAAAACGCGCGCTGGGAAGCGGGCGGCGTCGTATTCGCGACCGTCCATGTCGTGGGCTCGAACAATAATCTCCAGCGCGATCGTGCGGCCCTGCTTGAATACGACGCGCGAAACGCAGCCAATCTCGCCTGGATCGCCGCCACCTTCGCCCACGCCAAGACGCGCGACGCCAAGGCCGTGGTGCTGGCCATGCAGGCCGATACGATGTTCGAAAAATTCCCCTTCGAGCGCACGGGTTTCAACGACACCCTCGCGGCCCTGATCCAGGCGGCGGACAACTGGTCGCGCCCGATCCTCGTCATCCAGGGCGACACCCATCGCTACCGGGTCGATCAGCCGCTTTACGACTGGCCGAGGAAAATGCGTTTTCCCAATCTGACGCGCCTTGTCGTTCCGGGTGCCGATCTCATCCAGGCCGTGATCGTCGAATTCGTGCCCGACGACGCGGACGCGCCCTTTGCCTTCCGTCTTCTGGCGCCGAAAACGAACTAGCGCGGGGTCGATTTGGCCTTGGCCGCGGCGATGCGGTTTTCGATTTCGGCGCGTTCGGGCGAATCCTCTGGCAGTTTCGCGCGCAGCCGCGCCCAATAATCCTCGGCCGATTTGCCCTCGCCCGCTTCCGCCGCCGCGAAGCCAAGGAAGAACAGCGGCACGGGATGTTCGGCGTCGAGGGCGTGGATTCGGCGCATGATTTCGATGAAGGGTGCGGTCAGCTTGGCGTCCTCGGGTGCCGCGGCCAGCAATGCCTCGCCATGGGCCAGCAGCACGTCCTTGTCTTGGGGCGCGAGCGCGGCCGCGCGGGCGAGCGCCGCCGCGGATTTCTCGGCCTCGCCCAAGACCCGGTAGGCTCGGCCGAGGCGCAGCCAGCCCGGCAAGTCCTCGGGCGCGGCATCAAGGCGCGCCGCCAGATTCTCGACCATGGCGCGGATCGCTTGCGCCTGCTGTTCGGGCGGCAATCGGGCGATTTCCTGGCGCGCGCGTTCGTCCTTGCGCGCGGCGAACGGAAAGTCCGGCATCCCCGGCGTGCCGACCATGAGATAGATCGCGAACGCGCCGAAGACGACCCAGATGAAGGCGATGACGGCACCGAAGCGCCCGGGGGCGCGCGGCGGTGTTGGCGCCTTGGCAGCCGTTTCCTCCGCGCCCGATTCCCCGGTGTCCGATTCCCGGGTGTCCGATTCCTCCGCTAGGGCGAGCATGCGCCGGCCGATCTCCGCCTCCTGGGCATCGGCCTCGTGCGCGATCAATGCGCCGCTCGCGCGGTCGCGGGTGATCTCCGCGAGCCGCGTCTTGCACGGCGCGAGCGCCGCCTTGCGCGATTCATCGCCCGCGCGCGGCGCCGCGCGCAACAAGGGGCGCGCCACGATGGTCGCCGCGATGGCCGTGAGCCCGGCGAGGATCAGCCAGTGCCACATCTATTCGCGCCGCAATAGACGATCGAGACGTGCGCGCTCGGACCGATCCAGGCGCTCCGCCGGCGCCGCGCCCGCGCGCTTTCGGCGATACAGGAGGCGCACGGCGAGGACACCCGCGATCAGGGCGAGCGCCGGGCCGAACCACAACAGATAGGTCGATTTTTCCATCGGCGGCTTCAGGCGCACGAAATTGCCGTAGCGCGCGACGACATGGGCGATGACTTGATCTTTGTTCTCGCCGGCGCTCACCCGCTCGCGCACGAGGCGTCTCAGATCGCGCGCGAGCGCGGCGTTGGAATCGTCGATCGATTGATTCTGGCAGACAAGGCAACGCAGTTCGCGGCCGATTTCGCGCGCCCGCGCCTCGAGTGCTGGATCGGCTAGGATCTCGCCCGGCTCCACCGCCGCCGAGAACGACGGGCCAAGCACAATCGCGCAGGCGAACATGGCCGCGATCAGGGGCGCGATATTTCCGGATGCGCGCGTCATCCGCCGAGCTTGGCGATAAGGGGCAGAATCCTGTCCGTCACGTCCTCGGGCCGCAGGGGGCCGGCGTGGCGAAAGCGGATGCGGCCCTCGGCATCGACGATGAAGCTCTCGGGCACGCCGTACACGCCCCATTCGATCGCCACCCGGCCGTCCAAATCCTGGCCGATGCGCGCGAAGGGATTGCCCAATTGGCCAAGCCAGCGGCGGACATCGGCGGTCTTGTCCTTGTAATTGATGCCAACGACCGCGACCCGGCCCTCGCGCGCGAGCTTGGTAAGCTCGGGGTGTTCCACCCCGCACGGCACGCACCACGAAGCGAAGATATTGACCAGAGTCACGCGGCCCTTGAGATCGCCGGTTGCGAGGCCGGGCGCGCCTTCAAGCGGCGAGGGTAGGGCGAAATTCGGCACGGGCCTGTCGATCAAAGCCGAAGGCAGGGCTTGCGGGTCGTGACCGAGGCGCGAACCGAGCAGCGCCGCCGCGGCCGCGAAGGCGAGGACCGGAACGATATAGAGCACGCGCTTCATGTCGCGACCCTCGCGCCCGGTGCGCCTGCGGCTGCGAAGGCGAGGACCGGAACGATATGGAGCGCGCGTTTCATATCACGATCCTCGCGTCCGGCGCGCCGGCGGTCGCGGGCGTGCGCGCGCGCCGATCAGCCGCAGCCAAGGCGCCGCCGAAGGCGGCGATGACCGCGCCAAGCCAGATCCACGGCACCAGCGGATTATAATACAGTCGCGCGGCATGGGCGCCCGTGCCGTCGCCCTCGCCGATCACGATATAGATATCGGCGAGCCAGGTCGTGTGGATTGCCGCCTCGGTGGTCTGCTGGCGTTCGACCGGATAGGTACGGCGCTCGGGCAAGAGCATCGCGATCTCGCGGCTGCCCCTGCTTACCCGAAAGGTGCCGCGCTCGGCGATGTAATTGGGACCCGGCACTTCGCCCACGCCCTCGAAGACGACGCGGTAACCGGTGAGATCAACCGCATCGCCCGCGCGCATCATCTGGATTTTCTCCGTCTGCCACGCGCTCGATGCGGTCACGCCCGCGACGACGATGGCGGCGCCGAGATGCGCGGTCGCCATCCCCCATCGCCCGAGCGGCAAATGACGCGCGCGGCCGAGCGTTTGGGCGAACGGCGCGGAGAACAGCTTGATGCGCTCGGCCAAATCGACCGCCACGCCTGCCGCGATCCAAACCGAAAGACCGATGCCGAGCGCGGGCAGAATCCGCGCCCCCCCCTCGATCGCCAGCACGACGAGCGCGACCGCCCCCGCCAGCGCCGCCGCGAAGCGCAAACGCACGAAGGCCGCGCGCGCATCGGCGCGCTTCCACGCGAGACTCGGCCCCACGCCCATGAGCAGGAACAGCGGCAGGGCCAGCGGCACGAAGGTCGCGTCGAAATAGGGCGCGCCCACGGAAATCTTCTCGCCGCCGAGCGCCTCGAGAAACAAGGGGTAAAGCGTGCCGAGAAAGACCGTGGCCGCGGCGGTCGCGAGCAAAAGATTGTTCACGACCAGCGCGCCCTCGCGCGAGATGGGCTCGAACGTGCCGCCCGGCGCCATGCGCGGCGCGCGCCAGGCATAGAGCGCGAGCGAACCGCCGACCGTCGCGGCGATCAATGCCAGGATGAACACGCCGCGCTCGGGGTCGGATGCGAAGGCGTGCACGGATGTGAGCACGCCCGAGCGCACGAGGAAGGTGCCGATGAGCGAGAGCGAAAACGCGAGGATCGCGAGCAGCACCGTCCAGCTTTTGAGCGCGCCGCGCCGCTCGCAGACGATGGCCGAATGGACCAGCGCCGTGCCGATGAGCCAAGGCAGGAAGGACGCGTTCTCCACCGGGTCCCAGAACCAGAATCCGCCCCAGCCAAGCTCGTAATAGGCCCACCAACTGCCGAGCGCGATGCCGATGGTGAGAAAGCTCCACGCGGCGAGCGCCCAAGGCCGCACCCAACGCGCCCAGGCGGCGTCCACCCGGCCTTCGAGCAAGGCCGCGACCGCGAAGGCGAAGGTCACCGAGAACCCGACATAGCCGAGATAGAGGAACGGCGGGTGGAAGGCCAAGCCCGGATCCTGCAACAGCGGATTCAAGCCCTTGCCGTCAAGCGGCGGCGGGAAGACGCGCGCGAAGGGATTGGAGGTGAACAGCACAAAGGCGAGGAAACCCGTGCCGATGGCGCCCTGCACGCCGAGCACGCGCGCACGCAAGGATGCGGGCAGATTGCCGCCGAAGGCGGCGACGGCGGCGCCGAATAGCGCGAGAATCAGCACCCAGAACGCCATGGAGCCTTCGTGATTGCCCCAGGCGCCCGCGACCTTGTACAGCATCGGCTTGCTCGAATGGCTGTTCGAGGCGACGTTCGCGACCGAAAAATCCGACGTGACGTGCGCGGCGACGAGCGCGCCGAAGGCAAGGCTTGCAAATACCGCCTGGCCGAGCGCCGCCGAATCCGCAAGTGCGCCGAGCCGCGCCGAGCGGCGTGCGGGGCCGAAAAGCCCGCCCACGCTCTGCGCCACGGCGAGCGCGAGCGCGAGAATCAGGGCGTAATGCCCGGTTTCGACGATCACGGCGCGGGCTCCGCGCCGCGCCATTGGCCCGCGCGTTTGAGCGCCTCGGCGACCTCGGGCGGCATGTAGGTTTCGTCATGCTTGGCAAGCACGCGATCGGCAACGAAAACGCCGTCCATTCCGAGCACGCCTTCGACCACCACGCCTTGGCCCTCGCGGAACAGGTCCGGCAGAATGCCCGAATAGCTCACGCCGACGCGCGCGACGCCGTCGGTCACGAAGAAGGCGGCGCCCGGGGCATCGGCCGAGCGGAGGACGGAGCCTTCCTCGACGAGTCCGCCCAGGCGCACGCGCTGGTTGATCCGCGAATTCTCGGCGGCGAGTTCGGTGGGGGTGACGAAAAAGACGATATTGCGCTCGAGCGCACGCAACATGAGCGCGGCGGCGCAAGCGAGCATGACGAGGGCGACAAGCGCGAGCGTGAGGCGGCGGCGTTTGGGTGTCACGCGCCGGCTTCCTTTTTCGTGCCGGCTGGTTTCGTGCTGGCCGGCATTCGTTCCTCGAGGCCGGCGAGAGCGCGCCGCGCGCGCCGCCGCGCGGCGAGGGCGGCAAACAACAGGCCGACGAGAAGAACGCCCGCCGCCAGATAGGACCCGGTCACATAGGCCAAGTGTCCTTCGACGAGAGCGCTCATCCTCCGGCGCCCTCGGCGGCGAGGCGCCGGGCGCGCCGGCGCGCGATTTCGGTTTCGAGGCGAAGGATGACGACGAGCGCGCCAAAGGACGTGAACGCCGCCGCCATGACGAGAAGGGGAGCGAGCATGGACGGGTGAATGGCCGGGCCGTCGAGGCGCAGCACGCTCGCCGGCTGATGCAAGGTGTGCCACCAATCGACCGAGAACTTGATGACCGGCACGTTCACCACGCCGACGAGCGCCAGGATCGCCGCCGCGCGCGCGCCGCGCGCCGTGTCGTCGAAGGCGTCCATCAGCGCGATATGGCCGAGATAGAGAAAAAACAACACCAGCACCGAAGTCAGGCGCGCATCCCACACCCACCAAGTGCCCCACATGGGCTGACCCCAAAGCGAGCCCGTGACCAGCGCCAAGAGGGTAAAAATCGCACCGATGGGCGAGGCGGCCTTGGCGTACAGCTCGGCCAAGGGATGGCGCCAGACGATCGCGGCCAGACTCGCCGCCGCGATCGAGACATAGACAAACAGCGCCATCCACGCCGCAGGCACGTGGACGTACATGATGCGCACGGTTTCGCCCTGCTGGTAGTCGGGCGGCGAGGCGAGAATCGCGAGATAGAGCCCGGCGGCGAACAGCACCGCCGTGGCGCCCGCGCACCACGGCAAGGCGGCGCCCGCTAAGCGCATGAAGCGCGCGGGATTGGCAAAGCGATGGAGGTTTCTCGTGGCCATGTCGATCCTGGGTCGATCCTGGGTCGGTCCTGGGTGATTTAGCGTCCGCGCGGCCCCTTGGCCACCCTCACGACAGCGCCGCGCGCAAGGCGGCCGAAATCGCCGCCGGCCCGACCGCCAGCGCCGCCATCAACATGGCGCCAAGCACGGTCACCGCCGTCTCGATGGTTTCGGGGTCGCCAAATGCCGCTCCCGCGCCGAACACCAGCACCGGCACTTCGAGGGGGAGCACGAGAAGGGCTTGCAATACCGAGCCGCGCCGCGCGCCCAAGGTCAGCGCGGCGCCGATCGCGCCGAGGATGACGAGGGTCGGCGTGCCGAGCGCGAGCGAAACCAGAAGCGCGCCCAGCGCATCGTGGTCGAGGCGCAGCAATAGCGCGATGGCGGGGACGGCGAACAGCAGGGGAATTGCGGTCGCGAGCCAATGGGCGGCGAGCTTGGCGACGACGAAGGCGGCTAGCGGCGCGGGCGCGAGCGCCAATTGGTCCAGCGAGCCGTCCTCGTAATCGGCCTGGAAAAGGCGGTCCAGGGACAAAAGCACGGACAGGAGGGCGATCACCCAGGCAGCGCCGGCGGCAACGCCGCCCAGTTGCTCCGGTCCGATGGCGAAGGCGAACAACACGGCCGAGAAGGCGAAAAAAGCGACGACCGCGAGCGCGTCCGAGCCGTGGCGCAAGGCCAGGCGCAGATCGCGGCGGAACAGGGCGAGCGGTCCGGTCATGGACTGGCTCCGGCCGTGCCGCCCTCCGGCGTAACGATCGTCATTTCGCGCGCGCCGCGCAACGCAACCGCGCCGTGCGCCGCGACGACCGCGATGCCGCCTGAAGCGGCATGAACCCCGACGGCTTCCGATAGGCGTTCGACACCTTCGGCATCGAGCACCGAGGCCGGTTCATCGAGCAGCCACAGGGCACGCGGTGCGAGCGAGAGCCGGGCGAGCGCCGTGCGCCGGCGCTGTCCCGCCGACAGCCAGCGCGTCGGCGTCTCGGCAATGCGCGCCAAGCCCCAGCGCGCGAGCGCGTCCTCGACGACCCCTAGGCTGATCTTGTCGAGCGAACCGGACTCGTTGAACGAACTGGTCTTGTCGAGCGAAGCGGACTCGTCGAGCGAGGCGGCGAATTCCAGATTTTCGCGCGCCGTCAGCGCCGCCTTGAGCCCATCGTTATGTCCAAGATAGCGCAGACGCGCGCGATGCGCGTCGGCTTCGGCGAAAATACCGCGGCCTCGCCACATGACCGTGCCCGATTGCGGTCGCACCAGACCCGCCATGACGCGCAGCAGCGTCGATTTGCCGGCGCCATTCGCGCCACGCAGTACCAAGACCTCGCCCCGCGCCAGACAAAACCGCAAATTCGCCAGCACCAAGCGCTCGCCGCGCGGCACGCTCACATCCGTTCCCTCGAATTCGCTCACGCGGTTTTCTCGCCTTCGCTCACGCGGTTTTCTCGCATTCGCTCATGCGCTGGCCGATCCTTCGCGCCTTACAAGCGCGCGAACGTAACCCAAGCGCGCCCGCGCGACACGCGGCTAAAAAGATCATATGGCGAGATCGGGGCGGGCGGGATCGGGGCGTGCGGGATCGGGGGGGCAAAAAATTGGCCGCCGGGTTGGAGAAGCCCGGCGGCCACGCAGCCCTTGGGGAGGGCCGCGGATTCGGAGCTATGGGGGGAAAAGCTCCGAAGAGGTTCGATGGGGAGAACATCGCCCGCTTCTGTGACGCTTTGAGGACCGCAAAGTGGCAGAAATAAGGTTTTGCGCCGAAGGGATGCGCATTTAACTAATTGATAATATTAGATAAAAAATTTTATCGTAGAATTTTCTAGCAGTAGGTCCGCAGATCGTCGATGACCTTGCCGTCATTGGGCAGGGTGCCCGGCGCCACCAATTCGACTTCGCCCTTGAGCTTGCACACCGCTTGGATCGAGGCGCGGAGCGCGTCCGCGAGCGCGGCGCCCGCGCCGAAGGTCTCGCAGCGGAGCGTCATCACGTCCGCCCCGTCCACTTGGCCGACGACCAGCCGGCCTCGGACGATCCCATCATGGCGTCGCAGCACCTCGGCCACCTGATGGGGGTGGACGAACATGCCCTTTACCTTCGTCGTCTGATCGGCGCGCCCCATCCAACCTTTGATGCGCGCGTTTGTCCGTCCGCACGGGCTTGGTCCCGAAAGGATCGCCGACAGATCGCCGGTGCCCAGTCGAATCAGCGGGTATTCGGGCGCGAGCGAAGTGATCACGACCTCGCCGACTTCGCCCTCGGGCACCGAATCGCCGGTGCCGGGCCGGACGATCTCGACGATCAATTCCTCATCCAGCACCATTCCCTCGCGCGCCGGCGACTCGTAGGCGATGAGGCCGGCATCCGCGGTGGCGTAGCACTGGTACGCATCCACGCCCAATTCCTTGATCGCTTGCTGGAGCGAGGGCGCAAAGGCCTCGCCCGAGACCAAGGCGCAAGCGAGACTCGAATGATCGAACTTCATCTCCTTGCCCTTCTCGAGGACGATCTTGAGGAAGGACGGCGTGCCGGCATAGCCGCGCGGGCGCAGCTCGGCGATGGTCTGCGCCTGCAATTCCGTGTTGCCGGTGCCGGCGGGAAAAACCGGACAGCCGAGCGCGCGCGCGCCGCCGTCCATCATCCAGCCGCCGGGCGTGAAGTGAAAGGCGAAGGAGACGTGTACGAGATCGCCCGCGCGCAATCCCGCGGCGAACAATGCCCGCGCCATGCGCGCGAAATCGACGCGCGCGGGCTGGGGTACGTACATGGGGCCCGGCGAGTGAAAGACGCGCGCAAGCTCCGCCATGGCAACCGCATTGGCGCCCGCGAAGGGCGGATCGGCGCGCTGGCGCACCATCAAATCCGATTTCCGCAGCACGGGCAGGCGGGCGAGGGCAGCGCGATCGGCGATATCGGCGGGTGCGACCCCGCGGAGGGTCTCGGCGAAGGCGCGGGTGGATTGCGCGCGCGCGATCTGGGCCGGCAAGGCGGCGAACAGGGCGGCTTCGCGTTCGTCGCGGCCGCGCGTTTCGGCCTGGTCGTAAAACGGCGATCGCGGCATGGGTGGGCCTAGAGCCAGCGCTTGCGGCGTTTGTAGGACTTGATGGATTTGAACGATTTCCGCTCCGTGCCCTGGCCGAGATAGAACTCCTTCACGTCCTCGTTCTCGGTAAGTTGCGCCGCCGTGCCGTCGAGCACGATCTTGCCCTGCTCCATGATATAGCCGCGCGTGGCCGCACCCAACGCCATGCGCGCGTTCTGCTCGACCAAAAGAATCGTCACGCCGAGCTCGCGGTTGAGGCGGGCGATGATGGCGAAGACTTCCTGCACCAAAAGCGGCGAGAGGCCGAGCGAAGGCTCGTCCATGAGGATGAGCTTCGGGCGCGCCATCAGCGCGCGGCCGATGGCAAGCATCTGCTGCTCGCCGCCCGACAGGTACCCGGCCAGGCCGTCGCGCTCGCGCAGGCGCGGGAAATAGGCGAAGACCTTGTCGATGTCCGCGCGCACTCCGCCATCGCGCCGCGTGTGTGCGCCCAGGCGCAAATTCTCGGTGACGGTCATGTCGGCGATGATGCGCCGACCTTCCATGACCTGAAAGATTCCCGCCTTCACGATGTGCTCGGCGTCGCGGCCGCTGATGACATGGCCGTCGAACAGAATCTCGCCGCGCGTGATTTCGCCGTCCTCGGAACCGAGCAGGCCCGAAATCGCCTTGAGCGTCGTCGATTTACCGGCGCCGTTGGGGCCCAGCAGGGCGACGATCTCGCCCTTGGGCACGCTCAGGGACAGGCCGTGCAGAACCTGGATCACGTCGTCGTAAACGACGTCGATATTGTTGAGCGCCAGCGCTGGAACGCCGGCGGGGATCGCGGCGCGCGCGGCTTCGGTCATCGGGTGCAAGGATGCGCGCGGAAAATCGGGGGCGGCATTCCGCCGCCCCCTTTTTCCATATTCCTTACAAGCCGAGCCATTCGGCCTTGCGGGGCACGTTGGCCTCGAACACCTTGGCCATGCTGACGGCGCCGCTCTTGACGAGATCCACGACCGGTGCGTCCGTCGCGCCCTTCACCTGGCCGCGATAAACGAAGACGCGGGCCACGCCACGATGATCGGCGTCCGTCCAGGTCGCCGCGGGGCATACGCCTTCCATGCCGACGGGCACCCAGTCCTTCTTCTGGTACATGGCGCGCTTGACGTTCGGCCCGTTGATGCCGCCGTTCTTGTCGGCCCATTCGAGCGCTTCCTTCATGTAGAAAATCGAACACACGCCGCGAATGTAGTGCACGGCGCGGTACGCCAGCCCGCGCGGGTCGGAGATCTTGGACACGGCTTGGATGGTCTTCATGCCGGGTACGTCGTCGTTCCACTTCGCGCCGCCCATCACCCAGACGACGCCGTTGGCGGCCTCGCCCGCGGCCTTCATGGCGTTCTCGTCATAGCCCCAAATATTCGCCATGAACTGCGCCTTCACGCCGACGGTCGCGCACGAACGCAGCATCGCGATGTTCGAATCGCTCGTATTGGCGAGGAAGGCGTAATCCGCGCCCGACTGGTTGAGCGTCAGGCACTGCGCCTTGAAGTCGGTCGGCGCCAGCGAATACTGGATCGCGGGCAGGATGTCGAAGCCCATTTCCTTGGCGTAGTCCTCGCCCGCCTTCTTGGGCGCGTTCGGATAGGGGTGGTTGTCGCCCATGTGCACGTATTTGGGCTTGCCCGCCTTGCCCTTCTTTTTCCAATCGTCGGCCGCCCATTGCACGAGCGCGCGCACGCCGTCGGAATAGGAGGGGCCGACGAAGAAATTGAACGGCGCGGGCTTCTTGGTCTCGGGTCCCTTGCCCTGCGGGTCGGTCAGGTGGCCCGAGTACGAGGCCGAGAAGTACGGCACCTGATCCTTGGCGACGAAATCGACCATCGCCTCGGTGTCGGCCGTGCCCCAGCCCTGGATCGCCGAGACCTTGCGCTGGGTGGTCCATTTCTTGTACGCGGCGAGCGCGCGAGGCACGACGTAGGAATAGTCCACTGTATCGAAATCCAAGAGCTTGCCGTTGATGCCGCCGTTCTCGTTGACCCAGTTCATCGCGTCGATCTTGCCTTGGCCGTATTCCTTGCCGACAACGGCGGTGTTGCCGGTGAAATCGACCAGATTGCCGATCTGGATGTAGTCCTGCGCCGAAGCGGTCCCGGCGAAGGTCAGCGCCGCGCCCGCGAGGAGCGCCCTGAATGCCATCTTCCGCATGTTTTGATCCTCCTTGATTTCGCGTCGTCTTTCGCGCCGTCTTTCCCTGGCGGTCTCGCAAGGGCGCGACCGCAGTTTTGCCGGCAGATTACAGAGGCGCGCCCTGCCGGGCCAGCGCGCCCGCCGCCCCTCGCGGGGGCGACCAGGATCAATAGGAAAACGGATAGAGCTTCCAGTACGCCTTGATCTGCCTCCAGCGATGGGCCAGGCCGGCGGGCTCGAACACCAGGAACAGGATGATCGCGAGGCCGATGGCGATCTGCTTGAGATAAGGCAGTCCCGCCGTCAAGGCCGGCACGCCTTTCAGCATTTTGGCCGCCGACTCCATGACTTCCGGCAACAGCACCAGGAACGCCGTGCCCATGAGCGAACCCATGATCGAGCCGAGGCCGCCGATGATGATCATGCCGAGGAATTGGATCGACAGCAGGATGTCGAAACCCTCGACCGATACAAAGCCGAGATAGTGCGCGAACAAGGCGCCGCCGATGCCGGCATAGAACGACGAAATGCCGAAGGACAGGATGCGATATTTGGTCAGATTGATGCCCATGATCTCTGCCGAAAGATAATGGTCGCGCACGGCGACGAAGGCCCGGCCGTCGCGCGTGCGCATCAGATTGGCCGCGAGCGTATAAAGCACCACCACATAGGCAAGCACGACGTAGAAATAGCGCGCGTCGTTCGAAAACTCGAAGCCGAACACCCGCATGTGGCCCGCGATGGCGCCGGACGAGCCGCCGGTGAACCAATCCGCGCGCGAAAAGAAATCTTGCAGGATGAATTGCGAGGCCAGCGTCGCGATCGCGAGGTATAGACCCTTGAGCCGCCCCGCGGGCAGGCCGAACACCATGCCGACCGCCGTGGTCATGAGGCCGGCGAGCGGGATGGAGAAGAAGACGGGGATGCCCTTGGAATGAATCCAGGCGGTCGCGAAGGCGCCGAAGCCGAAGAACGCCGAATGACCGAGGCTGATCTGGCCCGTGAAGCCCACGAGAATGTTCAGGCCCAGCGCCGCGACGCCGTAATAGCCGATCTGGATCAGCAGATTGAGGTGATAGCCCGTGAGCAGAAACGGCGCACCGCACAACGCCAGCACGCCGAGGATGCAGAAATTGCGCGACCAGCGGGTGGGAAAGATCGTCGTGTCGGATTTGTAATCCGTCTTGAAATCGCCGCATGGGCGCAAAGAGATGCTCGCCATGTTCAGATGCGCTCGATGTTCTTGGTGCCGAACAGGCCGTAGGGCTTGATCATCAGGATGACGATCAGCACGTAGAACGGCGCGATCGCGAAAAGATTGCCGACCTGGAGGAATTGGCTATCGGCGAACTCGGCGACGTTCTCGAGGATGCCGATGATCAGGCCGCCGACGACGGCGCCGATGACCGAATCGAGCCCGCCCAGGATGACCGCGGGGAAGACCTTGATGCCGATGAACGAGATGCCCGAGGACACGCCGTTGACCATGCCCGTGACCACGCCCGCAAGCGCCGAGACCATGGCCGAGATCGCCCAGGACGCGGCGAAGACCTGGCGGATCGAGATGCCGAGCGATTGGGCGACTTGCTGGTCGAAAGCGGTCGCGCGCATGGCTAGGCCCAGGCGCGAATACTTAAAGAACGCCGCGAAGGTGGCCATGATGAACAACGAAATGGCGAAGCTCATGACATAGGCGGTTTGGACGTTGAGGCCGAGGATATTGACCGATTGGGCCTCGAACACCTGCGGGAAGGGCTGCACCGTCACGCCGAAAATCCAGCGCATCAGCGCCTGGAAGACGATCGACAGCCCGATCGTCACCATGATGACGCTGATCGCGGGCTCGCCGATCATGGGGCGCAGGACGACGACTTGCAGAATCACGCCGAAGGCGAACATGAAGACGAGCGTGATCGGAAAGCCCAGGATGAAGGGCACCTTGAACTCGGTCAGCACCCACCAGCACACCCAGGCGCCGATCAGCAGGAACTCGCCCTGCGCGAAATTGACGACCTTCGAGGCCTTGTAAATAAGCACGAAGGACATGGCGACGACGCCGTAAAGCGTGCCGACGATGACGCCGTTGACGACCAATTGCAGCAAAAGCGTGGTGTTCACGTCGCCTACTCCGCCGCTGCCCGCCGCCCGCCGCCCGCGCCCGCGCCCAGATCGACAACCGCCAGCGTGGTCTTGATTCGCTGCTTGGTGCCGTCCTGGAAGGCGATCGTCGTGTCGATATCGACCGCGGGTCGCTCGGAATAGATCGCGCCGATGATGTCGGCGTATTTCTCGCCGATCACGCCGCGCCGGACCTTGCGCGTGCGGGTGAGCTCGCCGTCGTCGGCGTCGAGTTCCTTGTAGAGCAGCAGGAACTTGCGAACGCGCTGGGCGTCTGGCAGGCCGGCATTCACGCTTTCCACCTCGCGGCGCAGCAGCGCATAGGTTTCCGCCTTCGCCGCCAGATCGCCATAGGTCGTATAGTTGATCCGGCTTTTCTCGGCCCACTTGGCGACGGTCGAAAAGCGGATGCAGACGATCGCCGCCAGATAGTCGCGCGTGTCGCCGAGAACCACGGCCTCGGCGATGTAGGGCGAGAATTTGAGCTTGTTCTCGATGTATTGCGGCGAGAAGCGCGTGCCCGACGCGGTCGTGGCGATGTCATTGATGCGGTCGATGACGACCAGATGGCCCTTTTTGTCGACGTACCCGGCATCGCCAGTGTGCAGCCAGCCGTCGCGCATGTCCGCGCGCGTGCCCTCGTCGTTCTTGAAATAGCCGAGCATCATATTGGGGTGACGCGTGACGATCTCGCCCACGCCATTGGCGTCCGGGGCGTCGATGCGAACCTCGATCGAGTCGTCGAAGGCGACGCCGACGGTGTCGAAATCCACTTCGCCCGGCTTGTGGATGGTATAGGCGCCGAGCAATTCGGTTTGACCGTAGAGCTGGCGCAAGGGCACGCCCATCGCGAGGAAAAATAGAAAAGTCTCGGGGCCGATCGCCTGGCCGCCCGTCGCCGCCGTGCGCAATCGGCTGAAGCCGAAGCGGTCGCGCAGCGCGCGGAACAGCAGGACGTCCGCCAGGCGCGAGCGCTCGCCCCTGGCCGCCGCCGCCAGGCCGAGCCTCATGCCAAGGGCGTAGAGTTTGCGCTTGAGCCAGGTGGCGTCGAGGATTCGCGCGCGCACGTCCGCCGCGATCGCCTCCCAGACGCGCGGCGCCAGCAGCAGGAATGTCGGGCCGATTTCGCGCATGTCCGCCATCGTCGTCTGGGATTCCTCGACGAGGTTGATCTTCATGCGGCAGACCAGGGATTTTCCGACGGCGTAGATCTGCTCCATGATCCACGACAAGGGCAGCACCGAAACGTACTCGTCCTCAGGCCCCTTGGGCTCGGCGCCGAGATAGCTCGCGCAATGTTTGAGAAACGGGCGCGCCTGAAGCATGGCGAGCTTGGGCCGGGCCGTGGTTCCCGACGTCGTGCATAGGATCGCGACGTCCTCGCCGCGCCCCTCGGCGATCAGCGCCTCGTAGGCGCCGGGTTCGGCGTCCGCGCGCATACGGCCGAGCGCTTCGAGCTCCGTCACGCTCATCAAGCGCGGGTCCGACAATTTGCGCACGCCGCGCGCTTCCCAAAAGATGAACTTCCGCACGCCGGCCATGCGGCTGCCAAGAGCGATCAGCTTGTCGAGCTGCTCCTCGTCCTCGGCGAAGACGATCTTGGCCCCGGCGTATTCGATCAGATAGGCGATCTCGTCCTCGAGCGCGTCGCGGTATATCCCGAGGCTCATGGCGCGCACCGCGTGGGTGGCGATCTCGCCGTAGAGCCATTCCGGGCGGTTGTCGCCGAGCAGGGCGACCACGTCGCGCTCGCCGACGCCCAGTTCCTTGAGGCCAAGCGCGAACAACTTCACCCGCGCTTGGTATTCGGCCCAGCCATGGGTCCGCCAGCGGCCAAGGTCTTTTTCCCGAAGCGCGACCGCCTCGGGCCAGTTCCGCGCGTTGTGGGCGAGGAGCTTGGGCGTGGTGTCGAGCGCATCGAGATCGGGCTTGTTCACGCGCGCGCCTCCGGGTTCGCCGCCGGCGCGGCGTCCTCGCCCAGATAGGCGCGTTTGACGTACGGGCTTTCGCGCACGATCTCGGGCCGGTCGAGCGCGATCTGCTTGCCGAAATCGAGCACCATCACGCGGTGCGAGATGTCCATGACCACGCCCATGTCGTGCTCGATCATGACGATCGTCATGCCCCATTCCTCGTTCAGGTCGATGACGAAGCGGGCCATGTCCTCTTTTTCCTCGAGGTTCATGCCGGCCATCGGTTCGTCGAGCAGAAGCAGGGCGGGTTTGAGCGCGACCGCGCGCGCGAGCTCGACGCGCTTTCTCAAGCCGTAGCCGAGCGTGCCCGCGACCGCGCGGCGGATGTGCTGGATTTCGAGGAAGTCGATGATTTCCTCGACCTGCTCGCGGTGCGCGAGCTCCTCGCGCTGGGCGCCGCCGAACCAGTAAAGCGCGCCGGTGAGAAAATTGTTCTTCAGCAGGTGGTGGCGGCCGACCATGATGTTGTCGAGCACGGTCATGTGGCCGAACAGCGCCAGGTTCTGGAAGGTGCGGCCGATGCCGAGTTCCGCCCGGTGATTGGGCGAGAGCTTGGTGATGTCGCGGCCCTGGAAGTGGATCGTGCCCTCGGTCGGCGCGTAGCGGCCCGAGATGCAGTTGAGCAGCGAGGTCTTGCCCGCGCCGTTCGGCCCGATGATGGAAAACAACTCGCCTTGCCGGACCGCGAACCCGACATCGCTCAGCGCCGTCAGCCCGCCAAACCGCAGCGTCAAGTCGCGCGCCTCGAGGATCGCCGAGTCGTCTCTCACCCGAAATGCCCCCGTTTTGGCTGCCGTATCGGCCGACACCAAATGACATTGGTGCGATCACGTTAGCCCATTTGGTCGGACCTCGCTATTGCCATGCGATGCGGGTCCGCCGCCGCCCTTCGTCGCGCCGGCCGATTTAGTCGAGGCCGCGCACGAATTCGGCCATGAGCGCAAGCACGTCGTCCGCCTTTTCGCGGTGCGGATCATGGCCGCATTGTGCGATCAGGTGAAGCTCGGCGCGCGCCGAGACCGCTGCGCGAATGCGCTCGATTTGGCGCGCCGTGCCGTAGGCGTCGTCGATGCCTTGAATGAGCTGTACCGGGCAGCGAATCGCCGGCAGGCAATCCTCGCAATTCCAGTTCCGGAACGCGGGGTCGAGCCAGGTATCGGCCCAGGCGCGAAACAGGGCCTCGGCCTTGTCGCCGTGATGGCGTTCGAGGGCGGCGAGCATCCCGCCCTCCGCGAACTCGCGCTGCGCCGCGCGGATGCCCTCGACCGTGCGCTCCTCGACGAAGATGTGTGGCGCCTCGGCGATCACGCCGGAGACGGCCGAACCGGGCTCGGCCGCATGAATCAGCGCGATGGTGCCGCCATCGCTATGGCCGACCAGGATCGGGGCCCCGATGCCTGCCGCCGCGAAAACGCGCGGCAAGGTGTCGCGTGCCTCGCTGTGGACATAGTCAAGCCCGCGGATTTCGGATGCAGGATCCGAGGCGCCGTGGCCCAGGCGCGAATACGCGAAGGCCGGTATCCCGACGGCTGCGGCGAGGCGGGCAGGAAAATCGCGCCAGGTCGCAACCGATCCCAGGCCGTGATGGAGAAACACGAGGGCTCGTGTCGCGGGTTCGCCGTGCAACCACCGCGCCTCGATGCGGCGCCCCGCGATTTCGAGCGGCGCCACCGGCGATTAGGCTTCCGCCGCCAAGGCATTCACCCATTCCTTGGCCCATTCCACGCCTGCGTCCTCGGGCGCGATATCGGAACTTGCATCGTGCCTCAGGATGTCGCCGACGCGCTTGGCGCCGAGTTCGGACAGGATCGCATCGAAGCGGGTGCCGCCATGGCTGAAGGTTTCGTTGTACGCCCGGTCGCCGAGCGCGATCACGCCGTAGCGCATGCCCGCGAGGTTCGGCCGCTCGGATTGAAGCTTGCCGTAAAGCTTCATCGCGTTGTCCGGCACATCGCCCTGGCCGTAGGTCGAGGTCGAAATCAGGAACGCGCCCGGCCGCTTGAAGACCGCGCAGTCTAGATCGTCCATGAGGATGAGCTCGGCCTCGTGGCCTTCGTCTTTCAGCATGTCGCGCACGTCCTCGGCGACGATCTCGGCGGTGCCGGTCATGGTGCCGACAAGGATGGTGATTTTTTGGCTCACGCTTCTCGGGCCTTGGGTGGGACGGGGTGACGTTTCCGGACAAGTCCTCCGCCCGGCCGCGGGGCGCGAGAATATCGGCCATTCGGAGCCGTGCAAGGGGTGAAAAATCGTGCAATTTCATGGACTCGGATGCGGCCGGCGCGGGCGCGTACTGGACAGAGCATGGCCTCCGGCTATGTTTAACTCGGCGTTAACGCGCCATGGTTAACCTAATCTGTTAATCGCCCCGAGTTCGAGCCGCGAGGAACCCATGCCCGCCATCGACAGCTTCAAAAGCCGCCGCCAACTCGCCGTCGGCGATCGCAGTTACGATTATTTCAGCCTCGCGGCGGCCTCGGCCAATGGGCTCGGCGATATTTCGCGCCTGCCGTATTCGCTCAAGATTTTGCTCGAAAATCTGCTGCGCCACGAAGACGGGCGCACGGTGACCGCCGACGATGTGCGCGCGCTCGCTGCTTGGCTCAAGGACAAGCGCTCGGACCGCGAAATCGGCTACCGGCCCGCGCGGGTCTTGATGCAGGATTTCACCGGCGTGCCCGCGATCGTCGATTTGGCCGCCATGCGCGAGGCCATGGCCGCGATGGGCGGCGATCCCGACCGCATCAATCCGCTCTCGCCCGTCGATCTCGTGATCGACCATTCGGTCATGATCGATCATTTCGGCTCGACCGGCGCGCTCAAGAAGAACGTCGCGCTCGAGTTCGAGCGCAACGGCGAGCGTTACGAGTTCCTGCGTTGGGGCCAGAAGGCGTTTCACAATTTCCGCGTGGTGCCGCCGGGCACCGGCATTTGCCATCAGGTGAACGTCGAATATCTGGCGCAGGTGGTGTGGACGAAGGACGAGGCCGGCCGCACGCTTGCCTATCCCGACACCCTGGTTGGCACCGACAGTCACACCACGATGGTCAACGGCCTTGCCGTGCTCGGCTGGGGCGTGGGCGGCATCGAGGCCGAGGCGGCCATGCTCGGCCAGCCGGTGTCGATGGTCATTCCCGAGGTCGTCGGTTTGCGCCTTGCGGGCGCGCTGCCCGAGGGCGCGACCGCGACGGATCTCGTGCTGACGGTCACGCAGATGCTGCGCAAAAAAGGCGTGGTCGGGAAATTCGTCGAATTCTTCGGCCCCGGCCTCGACGCCCTCTCGCTGGCCGACCGCGCGACGATCGCGAACATGGCGCCGGAATACGGCGCGACCTGCGGCCTGTTTCCCATCGACGCCGAAACGTTGCGCTATCTCGCGTTCACCGGGCGGGCACCTGCGCGCGTGGCCTTGGTCGAGGCCTATGCCAAGGCGCAAGGCATGTGGCGCGACGCGAACTCGCCCGATCCCGCGTTCACCGACACCCTCGCCCTCGATTTGGCGAGCGTCGAGCCATCGCTCGCGGGTCCGCGCCGGCCGCAGGACCGGGTCGCGCTGACGCAGGCCTCGGCCGGTTTCGCGATCTCGCTCGGCGAATTCCGCGCCCTATCGAAGAAGGCGCCCCAGGTTCCGGGCGGCGCGGTCGCGGTCGCGGGCGCGGACTACAAGCTCGAGGACGGCGCGGTCGTCATCGCGTCGATCACGAGCTGCACCAATACGTCCAATCCAAACGTGCTTATCGCCGCCGGCCTGGTTGCGCGCAATGCGCGCGCGCGCGGCCTCGCGGTCAAGCCCTGGGTGAAAACGTCCTTCGCGCCCGGCTCGCAGGTGGTGACCGATTACATGACGGCGAGCGGCTTGCAGGAAGATCTCGACGCGCTCGGCTTCAACATCGTCGCTTATGGCTGCGCGACCTGCATCGGCAATTCGGGGCCGCTGCGCGAGCCCATCGAAAAGGCGATCCTCGCGGGCGATCTGACCGTCGCGGCGGTGTTGTCGGGCAACCGCAATTTCGAGGGCCGCGTGCACCCGTTGACCAAGGCGAACTATCTCGGCTCGCCGCCGCTGGTCGTGGCCTATGCGCTCGCGGGCAATATGCTCATCGACGTGACCAAGGACGCGCTCGGCCAGGACAAGGACGGCCGGCCGGTTTACCTCAAGGATATCTGGCCGAAGAACGCCGAGATTCGCGCGGCCATCGAACGCGCGCTCACGCCCGAGATGTTCCGCCGACGCTACGCCAATGTGTTCGAGGGCGACGAGGCCTGGCGGCGCATCAAGGTCGGCGAGGGCCGGACGTTCAAATGGACGGGTGCGAGCACCTATGTGCGCCACCCGCCCTATTTCGAGACCATGGGCAAGACCCCCGCGGCGATCGGCGACGTGAAATCTGCGCGCGTCCTTGCCCTGCTCGGCGATTCGATCACAACCGACCACATCTCGCCCGCGGGTTCGATCAAGGCCGACGGACCGGCCGGAAAATACCTGGTCGATCACAAGATCGCGGTCGCGGATTTCAATTCCTTCGGCGCCCGGCGCGGCAATCACGAGGTGATGATGCGCGGCACCTTCGCCAATACGCGCATTCGCAACGAGATGGTGCCCGATATCGTCGGCGGCATGACCCGGCACGTGCCCTCGGGCGAGGTCATGCCGATCTACGACGCGGCGATGAAGTACATGGCCGAACGCACCCCGCTCGTGATTTTCGCCGGCAAGGAATACGGCACCGGATCCTCGCGCGACTGGGCGGCCAAGGGCACGGTGTTGCTCGGCATCCGTGCGGTCGTCGCCGAAAGCTTCGAACGCATCCACCGCTCGAATCTGGTCGGCATGGGCGTTCTGCCGCTGGTCTATCCCGCGGGCATGGACCGGAAGACGCTCAAGCTCGACGGCAGCGAAATCATCGATATCGTGGGCCTCGAGGCGGGCTTGAAGCCGCGCATGAAGCTCGCCACGCGCATTCGCCGGGCATCGGGCGCGGTCGAGGACGTGTTGCTCGACTGCCGAATCGACACGGTCGACGAAGTCGAGTATTTCCGCCACGGCGGCATACTTCAGTACGTGCTGCGTGGAATGTTGAAGGTGGCCTAGGCCGGAACGCGGCGCGCCCGTGCCTTCCGGCTCCGCGGCCGGGAGGCACGATGCACGTCGATGAAGCGATCACCACGCGCCGGTCGGTCCGTGCTTTCAAGCCGGATTCCGTTTCGCGTGCGACCATCGAACACATCCTGGCGGTCGCCTCGCGCGCGCCGTCTGGCAGCAATACCCAGCCGTGGAAGGTTTATGTCGTCGCGGGCGGGGTGAGGGCGAGGCTCTCGCGGGCGATTCTTAAGGCGCGGCGCGACGACCCGCCCGGCACGCATCGCGCGGAATACCACTATTATTTGCAGAACTGGCGCGAGCCCTATCTCGCGCGCCGGCGCGCGACCGGCTGGGGGCTGTACGGCCTCGTCGGCATCAAGCGCGGCGATATCGAGGCCGGCAAGCGCCAGCTCGAGCGCAATTTCGTGTTCTTCGACGCCCCCGTGGGCCTCATCGTCACGCTCGACCGCGACTTGGAGCGGGGGAGCTGGATGGATCTCGGCGGCTTCATCCAGAACGTGCTGCTCGCGGCGCGCGGCCAAAATCTGCATAGCTGCGCGCAGGCGGCATTCATGGACTATCACGCCGTCATCCGGCGCGAACTCGGCGTGCCCGAGGCGGAAATCGTCGTGTGCGGCATCTCGATCGGCGTCGAGGACGCGGATAAGCCGGAAAATCGCCTGCGCACGCCGCGCGAACCCGTCTCCCGCTTCGCCACGTTCTTCGACTTTCCCGACTAGGCCACCCGTCCCATCGCGCGAAAATCGGCCGTGCGTAGCGGGCAAGGCCGATCAATCGCGCCATCCTTGGCGACTTTCTCGTGGGCTCGCAATTTGCAAGACGCGGATGCGAAGCGCGTCTCGACGATCCCCCTCGGCAGGGCCTTCGGGCTCGGTCCGATCCCGGGACCGGCTCTGCGCCCCGTCGGCTATCTCGGTAATAAATCGCTTTTTTTGCCATTTTCAATCGGTTTCCAAAACCTGGCATGGCGTTTGCTTAGTAGTCTTTAAACGCGGGAAACGCACCTGCGAAAAAGACGATCAGGGGTGGCGTTCGCGGTTTCCCGCGGGCGATGTGAACAACAAAAAAACGGCACCGAGTTTGGTGGCGACCCGGAGGGTTGGGGCCATGGAGTGGAGACTTGTCGGAAAGACGGCGCACGATACGCGCGGCGGGGTTGCCGGCGATTCGTGGCGCGAATCGAAATTAGGCGCGCAATCGCAGCGCAAAAGCGATGTCGTGTGCGCCCATTGGCGCCAATCGTGCGAAGGGGCGGCTTTGCCTGCGTGGTCGCGATTGGCGCGGGTGATGAATTCCGATCTCTCCTCTTATTGCATCATGGGCGATCTGCACGATGTTTCCGGTGCCGCGTCGATCACCGGGCTAGGCAGAAATTTCGCTTCCTGTCTCGAAAACGGCGACGGCGAGTCGGCGATGTCGACCAGCTATCCGGCGGCGGTTCTGGTGGGCGTGATTGTTTCGCTCGCCGGCCAATTGCGCCATTCCTGGGCACCCGTCCAAACCGCGGGCGAGTTCGCTGCCGAGGTCAATTCGGTGGTGCGTTACCGGGCAGCGGTGCTGCCGTTCCGCAACGGCGCGCGTGCGCCCAAACATTGGCTCGGCCTGGCCAGCTGGATCCTCTTGCCGACGCTCGATACGGCGATCGCCAGGCACTGACGCCGTGGGATGGCCAGGCGGTCGATCGCCGGACATTGGCGCCACGCCGCCATCGTTTCGCGCCCTCTTATCTCCTATAATGGCAATGGTCGCGCACCGGATTTGGCAGCGCGCTTGGGGGCATTGCCACATGGAAGTTCCACTTAAGTTGAGTTTTCACGGCCTCGATGCGTCGGACGCCGTCGAGGCGCGGGTGCGCGAACGCATCGCGCGATTGGAACGCCATAATGGCCGCATTACGTCGTGCCGGGTCATGATCGATTCCGGCCATCACCACGGCCGCAAGGGTCATCTGTACAAGGTGGCGGTCGATATCGTGGTGCCGGGCGCGACCTTGGTGGTCGACCGGGCGCCCGATGCGGCGCAAGATCACGCCGACGTGTATGTCGCGCTGCGCGACGCCTTCGACGCGATGGACCGGAAATTGGCCGAGCACGTCCGCCGCGTGCGCGACGCCGGCAAGCACGGCGGTGAAATCTAGCCTGGCGGGCAATTCCGCGCTCGTCGCGCGCCTTCCGAAAGACCGCACCGCCCATGAACCAAGCCGCCATCGATGCCCTGATCGCCGAGCTCGAGGCCGATGTGCGGGTGGCCGAACGCCAACTCGGTAAGTCCACGCTCGATCCCCGGGTGATGGCCGCCCTGCGCAAGGTGCCGCGCGCGGAATTCGTGCCGCCCGCGCGCCGCGCCGAGGCCCATGTCAACGCGCCGCTGCCCATCGGCTTCGGCCAGACCATTTCCCAGCCCTTCATCGTCGCCGTGATGACCGACGCGCTCGAACTGGCGCCCGGCGACCGCGTACTCGAAATCGGCACCGGCTGCGGTTACCAGACCGCGATCCTGGCCGAGCTCGCGGCCGAGGTGTCCTCGGTCGAAATCCTCGCCGAGTTGGCGACCGCGGCCCAAGCGCGTTTGCGCGACATGGGCTACGCGAACGTGCGCTTGCGCACGGGCGACGGACGGGAAGGCTGGCCCGAGGAGGCGCCCTTCGACGCCGTCATCGTCACGGCGGGGGCGCGCGAGATTCCGGAACCCTTGCTCGCGCAGTTGAAGCCCGGCGGGCGGATGGTCATACCCGTCGGCAACACCATGGTCGGCCAAAGCCTGACGCGCGTCACGAAGGGCGAAGACGGCAAGGTCGAAAAGCGCGCTTTGCTGCCGGTGGCCTTCGTGCCGCTGGTACGCGGGCGGAACTCGCGCGGGCGATAGGCCCGAGGCGGCCCCGACCCGGCGCCGTCGCGGCTCCGGCGGCGCGCCCGGCGGCGGCAGGGGACGAATGGACGACACGCTCGGCGACGTGATTGCGCGGTTGTCGGCGCGCGGGGATGCGCCCGCCATCATCGCCGTCGACGACAACGGCGAATGTCGGACGTGGTCCTACGCGCGTCTTGCGCGCGAATCGCTCGCCTTCGCACGCGGCGTCGTCGCGGATGGTTTGGTTCCTGGGACGCCGGTGGCGATCCTTTCGCCGAACCGGCCCGAATGGATCGTCGCGCGTTTGGGCCTTCTGGCGGCGGGCGCGCTGGCGGTGCCGCTCGACGACCTCATCACCGACGAGGCTCTCGAACGCGCCCTTGGCGATAGCGGCGCGCGCCTGGTGCTGACGACGTCCGCCTATATCGGACGCTTCGCCGCACTGTCCTGCGCGGGCGAGCTGCGTCTCTTGTGCCTCGATCGCGAGGCCGATGACGGCGCGGCGGCAAGCTGGCGCTCGGTCGGTCGTGCGGGCGCGGCTTCTGCCGCCTTGCCGCCTCACGCGCCCGATCAAGTGGTTTCGCTGTTCTACACCTCGGGAACGACCGGACCGCCCAAGGGCGTGCCCCTGACCCGACGCAATCTCGCCGTCAATCTCCGGGCGCTGGTCGAGGGCGGGTATCTCGCGGCCCGGGACCGGGTCTTGCTTCCCCTGCCGCTGCACCATTCGTATCCCTTTCTCGTCGGCATGTTGCTGCCGCTCGCGGTGGGCGCCGCGATTGTCTTGCCGCCCGGCATCGCGGGGCCGGAAATCGTGCTCGGACTGAGGGCCGGCCGGGCGACGGCCATGGTCGGCGTGCCTCGGCTCTACGACGCGATCCTCGCCGGCGTGCGCGCACGCGCCGCCGGTCGCGGCGCGCTTGCAGCGCGGCTCTTCGACGGCTGTCTCGCCGTCTCGATCGCCGCCGCGCGGCATTTGGGGTGGCATTGGGGCCGGGTGTTGTTTGGCGCGCTCCATCGCCGCGTGGGGCTGGGATTGCGCGTGCTTGCATGCGGCGGCGCGCGCCTGGAGCCCGAGACGGAATGGGCGCTCGTGGGCCTCGGTTGGCGGGTTCTGACCGGTTACGGCCTCGTCGAAACCTCGTCGATTTCGACCTTCAATCCCTTGCGCCGCGCGCGCGTCGGCAGCGCGGGCCTACCCGGACCGGGGGTCGAGTTGCGGATCGCGGACGCGGACGGCGAGGGCCGCGGCGAAATTTGGCTTCGCGGGCCGCACGTCTTCTCCGGCTATCGCGACAACGACGAAGCGAACCGCGCCGCGTTCGCGCCCGGCGGCTGGTTTCGAACCGGCGATCGCGGGCGCATCGATGCCGACGGCTATCTTCATGTCGTCGGCAGGCTGAAGGAATTGATCGTGCTCGCGGACGGCAAGAACGTGACGCCGGACATCGTCGAGCCGGTTTACGCCGCGAATCCCTTCATTCGTGAATTCGCCCTGCTCGAGCGCAAGGGCGATCTGGTGGCGCTCGTCGTGCCGAATCTGGACGCCATCCGCGGCGCGGGAAGCGGCAATATCGAGCAGGTCATCCGCGTGGCTCTCATCCAAGCGTCCCAATCCTTGCCGTCCTTCCAGCGCCTGTCGGGTTACGCGATCGTGCGCGAGGCCCTGCCCAAGACCAGACTCGGCAAGTTCAAGCGCCACGAGCTGGCATCGATCTACGAGGCGGCGTTGCGCGCCGGCGGGCGGGCGCGTGCGGCGGGCACGCGCTTCGAGGACGGCGAATTCGCGCAATCTCCGCGCGCCCAGGCCCTGTGGCTCTGGCTCGGCGAGCGCTTTCCCGATGCGGACATCTCGCCCGATACCGCGCCGCAGCTCGATCTTGGAATCGATTCCCTCGGTTGGATCGAACTCGGCATGGAAATCGAACGGCGCTTTGGTATTAGCCTTTCGGCGGAAGCCGTCTCGCGCATTGCCACGCTCGGCGATCTGTTGGGCGAAGCAGCGGCGGCGCATGTGCCGGCGCACGCGGCCGTCGTCGCGGCACCCGTCGTCGCGGCATCTGTCGTCGTGGCACCAGCCGTCGTGGCACCCGCCGTCGCGGTCGAGGACCCGTGGCTAGGGCGGCGTGGCATGGCGCTGCGCGCGACCGGACTTTTGCTCTATCTGATCAACGCCTTTGTCCTTCGCGGATTTTTCCGCCTGAAGGTCGAGGGTCTGGAGCACGTTCCGCCCACGGGCGCGGTGCTGATCGCGCCCAACCATCGCAGCGATATCGACGGCTTTGTCGTGGCGGCCGCGCTCGGCTACCGACGAATGACGCGCACGTGGTTCGGCGGCGACGCCGTTCGGCTTTTTTCCAACCCGCTTCGGCGCCATCTGGCCCGCGCCGCGCGCGTCTTTCCGGTCGATGACCGCGCGGCCGGCCAGGCCATCCGCCTTGGCCGCGAGGTTTTGGCCCGCCGCATGCAGCTCGTTTGGTTTGCGGAGGGTTGGCGCTCGCCCGATGGCGCGGTCCAGCGTTTCCTGCCCGGCGTTGCCGAAGTCTTGCGCGGCGCTCGGGCAGCCGTGATTCCAGTCCGGATTTTCGGCACCTTCGAGGCGTTGCCGCGCGACCGCCGCTTGCCGCGTCTGGTGCGGTTGCGCGTGGTGTTCGGCGCGCCCATTTCGGGCGACGCCCTGCTCGCGGGCGCCGACGGCGCGGCGGCGGCCGAACGCTTGCGGGCCGCCGTGGTGGCGCTCGATTGACCCGCCCTTGCGCCTGGGGTTCGCGGGGTTCTTGAGGCGGCGCGCGGGCCGGGCCATGGTTGGGGGATGAGCGCGTTTCCGCCACGTCTCGCGGCGGTATTGGGGCCGACCAATACCGGCAAGACCCATCTCGCGGTCGAGCGCATGCTGGCCCATGCGAGCGGCATGATCGGCTTTCCCTTGCGCCTGCTCGCGCGCGAAACCTACGACCGGGTGGTGCGTCTCGCCGGGGCGCGCGCAACCGCCCTCGTCACCGGCGAGGAACGGATCGTGCCGCCCGAGGCGCGGTATTTCATCTGCACCGTCGAAGCCATGCCCAAGCGCGAGGTTGCGTTCCTGGCGGTCGACGAAATCCAGCTTGCCGCCGATCCCGAGCGCGGCCACGCCTTCACCGATCGCCTGCTCCGATGGCGGGGCAGGGAGGAGACGATGTTTGTCGGTGCGGATACCGTCCGCCCGCTCATCCGGCGCCTGCTGCCCGGGATCGAAATCGTCGGCCGGCCGCGATTTTCGCGCCTGTCCCATGACGGGGCAAAGACGCTCGCCCGCCTGCCCCCGCGCAGCGCGGTCGTCGCGTTTTCCGTCGAGGATGTGTACGCCCTCGCCGAATCCATGCGCCGCCGGCGCGGCGGCGCGGCCGTCGTCATGGGCGCCTTGTCGCCGCGCACCCGCAACGCCCAGGTCGAGTTGTTCCAGTCGGGCGAGGTCGATTACCTGGTGGCGACGGATGCCATCGGCATGGGCCTCAACATGGACCTCCATCACGTGGCCTTTGCCCGACTCGACAAGTTCGACGGCCGGCACATGCGGCGCCTGACCCGCGCCGAACTTGCCCAGATCGCCGGCCGCGCCGGTCGTCACATGCGCGATGGCACCTTCGGCGTCACGGGAGAGGCGCAACCGCTCGAACCCGAGACGGTCGCGGCCATCGAGGATCACCGCTTCGAGCCGCTGCGCCATCTGTACTGGCGCAATTGCGACCTCGACGAGCGAAGCCTCGCGGCTTTGCTCGCGGGCCTCGACGAACTTCCCCCCCTGCCCGAATTGCGGCGCAAGCGCGACGCCGACGACCATCTTGCGCTTCTCGCCCTGGCACGCTCGCCCGATATCGCGCGCCTTGCGACCAGCCCCGACGCGGTGCGCCTGTTGTGGCAGGTCGCCCAGATCCCGGATTTCCGTAAAACCATGAGCGAGGCTCACGCCAGCCTGCTTGCTCGGATTTACCGCCATCTCATGGGTTCCGAGGGCCGGCTGCCCGGGGATTGGGTGGCGGGGCAATTGGCGCCGCTCGAGCGCACCGACGGCGATATCGACGCGCTCACCCAACGCATCGCGCATGTGCGCACCTGGACCTATGTCTCGCACCGCGCCGATTGGCTTGCCGATCCTGCGCATTGGCAGGGCCGCGCTCGCGCGCTCGAGGACCGCTTGTCGGACGCGCTGCATGCGCGCCTGACCGAACGCTTCGTCGACCGGCGCGCCGCGGCGCTCGCGCGCCGGCTCGATGGCGGGCAGGGCCTGCTGGGATCGGTCGCGGCCGATGGCCGGGTGATGGTCGAGGGCGAGGGCGTCGGGCGTCTCGAGGGCTTTCGCTTTGTTCCAGAGGACATGCTTCAGCCAGCCGTCGCGCGGGCGGCGGAAAAGGTCGTGCGCGACGGCCTCGCGCGCCGGGTCGCTTCGTTCGAGGCTTCGGACGATGGCGATTTCGCGCTCGGGGGCGACGGGCGCGTCTCTTGGCGCGGCGCGGCGGTCGCGCGGCTGTGCCGGGGCGAACGGCCATTGGTGCCGGGCGTGCGCCTGCTGGGCGCCGAGCATCTCGATGCTCGCCAGCAGGCGCGCGCCGAACATCGGCTCCGCGGTTTTCTTGCGAGGCACTTAGGGTTGCTCCTGCCGCAGCTTTCCGCCTTGGCGAATGCCGAGCTCAAGGGGGTGGCGCGCGGCGTCGCCTTTCGCCTGGTCGAGCGTCTGGGTTGTCTCGACCGGCGCGCGGTCGCGCCCTTGCTGGCCGCGCACCCCGAAATCGGCGAGGCCCTTCGGGCGTTCGGCGTGCGGGTCGGCTTGACGGCGCTTGGCGCCGATGACGGCCCAGGCGTGCGCGCGCTCCGCGCCTTGCTTTGGTCGGTGGCCAATGGCCGGCCGCCACCGGGCGAGATCCCCGCCGTACCGTCCTTCCAGGCTGGCCTGGCCGCGGACGAGGATTTTCTCGCGTCCTGCGGCTATCTCGTTCTCGCTGGGCGCGCGGTGCGGGTGGACCGCTTGGAGCGCCTCGCGCGCGAGGCCCGGGCGCTCGCCCGCCAGGGTGCGTTCCAGCCGACCGCGCGTCTTGCGCGCACCATCGGTGTTTTGGTCGCGGAATTGCCGGCGATGCTCCTCGCCCTTGGCTACAGGGACGAGGGTGGCGGCTATGCACCTGCCCGGCCCAAGGCGCGCGGCGCGCGGCGCCGACATCGGTTGCGCGGCAGGGTTGGGGCGGGCGATTCGCCGTTCGCCAAACTCCGGGGCCTCAAACTTGCCGAATGATGCCTCCCGCCTCGAAAAATGGCTCTGGCACGCGCGCTTTCTGCGCACGCGCGCGGCGGCGGCGCGGTTCTGCGAAGCGGGCGAGGTTCGCGTCAATCGGCTCAAGGTGGATAAGGCCCACCATGCGGTGCGGCCGGGCGATGTGCTGACTTTCGTCGTGGGCGGGCAGGTGCGCGTGGTTCGCGTGCGGGCGCTTGGTCGGCGCAGGGCGCCGGGCGCGGTGGCACGCGCGCTTTACGAGGATGTCGTGCCGCCTAGTCTTGCTCGTCCGGCAAGCCTGGACTAAGACACTCGCGTCGGCGATATCTTTTCTGGCGCGCGAACTCTGGAGACAAGACATGACCTACGTCGTCACGGATCCCTGCATCAAGTGCAAGTATCAGGACTGCGTGGAGGTCTGCCCCGTCGATTGCTTCTACGAAGGCGAGGTCATGCTCGTCATCCACCCCGACGAGTGCATCGATTGCGGCGTCTGCGAGCCCGAGTGCCCGGTCGAGGCCATCCTGCCCGACACCGACGAGGACATGGAGAAATGGGTCCAATTCAACCGGCAATATTCCGTTGCCTGGCCCAATATCTCGCGCAAGGGCGAAGCGCCCGCCGACGCCGATCAGTGGAAGGACGTGAAGGGCAAGCTCGAAAGTGACTTCAATCCGAATCCGAGCAAGCGCTGACCAAGGCCCGGGCGGTGAAGATATGAGCGATTTCGGCCTCCGAAACATGGCGTATTCTCCATTTTAGGTACCATTTTTGCAGCATTTTGCGTTCTCGTAAGGCGTCGATACAAGAGGTAGCTTTTATTTTATTTCAATAACTTAGACTGTCTCCCAAAGAGCCGGGGCAAGCTTGCCCTGTCTTTCGGGCCAAGGTTGTGCTATAAGTGCTTCAAGAAGAGACACGGTTCTTGGCCGTGTCTCTTCGGCATCTAAAAGTGGCCAATGCCCTGTTGAATGTTGAAAAGACGGTCCTTTCCTTGGAGGACCGACGGGATTTCATGTCGCGTTTTGATCTTGCGGGTGGATCGTGGTTGCACTGAAAAAGAGCAAAAGCCGTTCGAAGGACGTCGCGTTCCGCACCGGCGAGTTCGTCGTCTATCCGACCCACGGCGTGGGCAAGGTGACGGGGATCGAAACGCACGAAGTGTCGGGCATGCCGCTTAAGGTGTTCGTGATCAATTTCGACAAGGAAAAGATGACCCTGCGCGTTCCGGTCGCCAAGGTTCAGGTGGCGGGTCTGCGTCCCTTGTCGAATCGCAAGATCATGGAAAACGCGCTGACCGCCTTGAAGCGCCGCACGCGCGTGAAGCGCACGATGTGGAGCCGGCGGGCGCAGGAATACGACGCCAAGATCAATTCGGGCGATCCGGTTTCGATCGCCGAGGTCGTGCGCGATCTCCATCGTCGCGGCGATCAGCCCGACCAATCCTACAGCGAGCGGCAGATGTACCAGGCGGCGTTCGAACGCCTGGTGCGCGAGCTGGCGGCGGTCGAGAAGATCGCCGAGGACGCGGCGGTCAAACGTCTCGAGCGCGTGTTGCACACCGCCTAGCGTCGCGCCGGTCGAAGTTTTTCGTACGCGCCCGGCTGGGCGATCGCTCGGCCGGGCGTTACGTTTTCGGCGCCGAACGTTTGCGCCCATCCCACAGAACGAGCGCCAAGGGCGCCGCCGTGAGCAAGGCTGCCCAGACCGCGCGCGCGCCGTAGCGGTCGTGCGGCCCTGACAGGGCGCCGCAAACGAAGGCATTGGCTAAGAGACCCAGAAGAATCGCCGCCGCCGCCGCGCGCAAGGGGCTGGGCGCGCGGGCGAGAAACAGCGCCGCGAAATTGAGCCCGAGCGCACCGAGGCTCACCGCCATGTGCGGATAGTTCGCTGCCGCCGCCGTCGCGACCAGCTCGCCCTTTTGCTGATGCGCGTTTTCCCAGACCCCAAGCTCGCGCGGAAATTCCTTTTCGATCGTCCAGCGCAGGAACCACAACTGGCTTTCCGTTCCTTCGCCCAGACGGATGCGAAGAACCTGCCGGCCGAAGCCGTCGAGCGCAAAGAGTGCCGCGCGCATGGGTTCGCTCGCGATGGCGTCGAGGACGGCCTTGCGGCTGTCCTCGCGCGTGCCGTCCCAATCGCCGAGCCGCCAAAACGGCGTGCCCGCCGACCACAGCCATTGCTCGGCGTTATTGGGAATCCAATTCCGCACCGGACAGAGTTTCGACCAATTCGGGTCCGCGTTGCAGCGCCGTTCGAGCGCCGATTGCGCCAATCCGCCCTCGGCGAAACGCGCGAACAACAACACCCAGCCCGTGCGGTTGAAGAAGGCTTGGCCGGTCAATGCCGCGTTCGCCGCGACCGTCAGCGCGATCGCCGCGGCGATCGCCGTCACGGGCGCGCGCCAGCGTGCGCGCGCGCCGTAAATCCAACCGCCGAGCGCCGCCCCCGCAAGCGCGCCGGCGACAAGCGGGAAATGCGAGGTATGCACGGTCATCGAAAACACGAGCACGAGCCACAGAAACGCGCGAGCGGCGGCGCCCAAACGGCCGAACGCCAAGGCGACCGTGATGGCCAGCGCGAGGCCCGTGAACAGATCGGGCATGAGCCAGCCCGCGTACCACGCAAGACTCGACAGCGCGCCGAACCCAAGGGCGAGGACGAGCGCGCGCCGGTCTTGGGTGAAGCCGCGCACCGCAAGACCCAAGGCCGAGGCCGCGAGCATGGATTGCGCGCCCGCCACGCCCCAGGCGCTCGGCTTTCCCGCGAAATCGACGAACCGCGCATAGAAGATCGAACGATTGGGCTCGTACTCGCCCTTGATCGCCGCCATGAGGTATCCGCCCGTGTCCCAATAGACCAGGGGAAAGCCGTTCCACAGCGCCGGCCACAGATAGACAAGCGACGCCAGCGCGATGGCCGAAGCGGCGAAGCGCCAGGACGCGGCGCCCGTCACGCGGCACGCCCCAGAAATCCGAGGCGGTGGGCATTGGGGCCGGGATTGCGCGCCAGGTGCTCGGCATGAAATCCGGCGGCCGACAAAAGTGCGTTGAACGCCCGCGCGTCGTAGGTCGAAAGCCCCAATTCGCGGCGCAGGCGCCGGTAGTCCGAAAAGAACATGCGGACCAGACCCCCGAGCGCCGCCTGGAAGAAGCCGTGCGACCGCGCGAAACCGAGCAACGTCCAGGCATCGGCGAGGGCCGAATTGTCGGGTGCGATGACATCGGCCACGATCAAATACCCACCGCCGCCAAGGAGTTCGCGCCAGCGCCGAAGCAATCCCGGCAGTGCGGCGGGCGCGATGTATTGGACGACCGAGCTGACCACGATGGCATCGAGGCTTCCCGGCGCGAGACCCGCCAGCGCACCGTCGTCGAGCACCTCGATCCCGGGTCTGCCGCGCAGCCGTCCGCCAAGGCGTCGCTGTGTCTCGCGCGAGGCGTCGTAGAGTAGGACCTGCCAACCCGCGGCGCAAAAACGCTCCGCCGCCAGCGCCTCGCCGCAGCCATAGTCGAGCAGCTTCCTGCCGGGCTTATGCGCCAATAACGCCAGAAGATCGTCGCCCAGGCGCTGGTGGTGCGCCCTCAGATGCGCGTCGTTGACGTAGATCGAATTGGGACGATCCCAGAAATTGGCCCAATCGGCCATGCGGCGCTCTCCCGCGCTGATCGCGCACAGCATGCCGCGCCAAGCGGCAAATGGCTATCGCCCTTGGCTTGACCGTATCGCCCGGGCGTTCCTACGCTGCCACCGAGCAGGGAGGCGATCATGCGCAACCATCGCGTCAACGGCGAACGTCTGTGGGCAAGCTTGATGGCGATGGCCAAGATCGGCGCCCTGCCCAAGGGCGGGTGCGGGCGTCTTGCCTTGAGCGACGAGGACAAGGCGGGCCGCGATCTGTTCGTGCGCTGGTGCCGCGAGGCGGGCTGCTCGGTGCGCGTCGATGTGCTCGGCAATATCTTCGCCCGGCGCGAGGGGCGCGATCCCAGCCTTCCCCCGGTCATGACCGGCAGCCATCTCGACACCCAGCCCCATGGCGGCAAGTTCGACGGCGTGCTCGGCGTGCTCGCGGGGCTCGAGGTCGTGCGCTGTCTGAACGATGCCGGGGTCGAAACCGAAGCGGCGATCGAGGTTGCGGCGTGGACCAACGAGGAGGGCGCGCGCTTTGCGCCCGCCATGTGCGCCTCGGGCGTCTTTGGCGGCGCGTTCGATGCGGCTTACGTGCTCGCGCAGAAGGATCTCGCGGGCAAGACTTTCGGCGCGGAGCTTGCGCGCATCGGCTATGCCGGCGCCGAGCCGTGCGGCGGGCGGCCCATCGGCACGTTCTTCGAGCTGCACATCGAGCAGGGCCCTATTCTCGAGGCCGAGAATCTGCCCATCGGCGTGGTCACGGGCGTCCAGGGCGTGCGCTGGTACGACGTGACCGTGTCGGGCCAGGATGCGCACGCGGGGCCGACCCCCATGGAGATGCGCCGAGACGCGCTGCTGGCCGCGGCCAAGATGGTGAGCGCGGTCAACCGCGAGGCGCGCGCGCGCGCGCCGCATGGGCGCGGCACCGTCGGGCAGATGCTAATCATCCCCAACTCGCGCAATACCGTGCCTGGCGAAATCAAGTTCACGGTCGATCTGCGCCATCCGGAAAAGGCGCAGCTCGACGCGCTTGAGGACGATGTGCGCCGCGCCTTCGGCGAGATCGCGGGGAAAGGCTGTGTGTCGGTCGAGATGGCGCGAATCTGGGATTCCCCGCCCGTTTCCTTCGACGGCGTCGCCATCGAGGCGGTGCGCGCCTCGGCCTCGGCGCTCGGTTACGCCCACCGCGACATCGTCTCGGGCGCGGGCCACGATTCGGTTTACATCTCGCGCGTGGCGCCGACCGCGATGATCTTCATCCCGTGCAAGGGTGGCCTGTCGCACAACGAAGAGGAAACCGCCGAGCCCGCCCATGTCGAGCAGGGCGCCAATGTCCTGTTGCAGGCCATGCTGGCCCGCGCGGGTTAGGCGCGGGGGTCAGCCGCCATCGCCGTACAGCGAAAACGGCGCCCAGAACAAGGGATGGGCATAGGCGAAGACCTCGCGCCCCGTGCCTTGGTCCTCGAAGCCTTTGGCGTCGATGAGCGCGAGCGAGGCTTGGCGCAAGGCTTGCGCCCGCCCGAGCGTCGCGTCCCCGGCCTGGCGGCGGAATAGCTCCGCCGTAAGCCGCGCGGCGGAGGCCGAATGCACCGGCCAGTTGGTCGCCAGGATCGCGCGCGTTCCGGCATAAAAGAACGCGCGCCCCAATCCCGATACCGCTTCCGCGCCCGCGCCGTCGCCCGACGCCGTGTTGCACGCCGACAGCACGATCCAATCGGCGTCGAGCTTGAGCGCCAGGATATCGGCCATGCCGAGAAGGCCGTTGCCCGGCACGCCCGCGATCTCCGGCGCGGTCATGGCCAAGGCCGGCTCTGCCAGGCCGTCGAGTTCGCCCGGCACGAGACCGTGGGTCGCGAAGGCGATGACCCGGTAGTCCTTGAGCGCCATGGTTTTCACGCGCTCGGTGTTTGCCTCCTTGCCGAGAAAGACGTCCTTCGCCGGGTCGGCCTTGAGCGCGCGCGCGATGTTCATGAGCTCGGCGCGCGTGTCGGCAAGGCGCGGCAACATCGACAGGCGCGTCGAATCCGCCTCCGCCATGCGCGAGGCATTGCGGCGCACGAGAGCCACTTTGCCCCCGCGCATGGCAAGTTGCGTCGTCTCCGTTGTTTCGTTCGCCGCTTGGGCGGCTTGTTCGGCATTGAACAAGGGATCGCCGAAGCCGACGAAGGCCTGGCGGGTTGGCGATGCCGCCTTGAGGCCGCGCAGCGATTTGAGCGAGGAGACCGAGGGCAGCATCGTCACCGCGTGGCTGCGCGCGAGCCAGGGTACGCCGCGATAGGACGCGAAGGCGATCTGTCCATCCTTGGCTTGCGGCGCGGCTTTGGTCGGCAGGACCGAAATCGGCAGGAAGCCGAGCGCGCCGTGCGGCACGACGATCAGGTTCTTGGCGTCCAGCCAGCCTTTCTCGACCGGTTGGAGGAGCGCCTGATAGAGGGCGTGCGCCGTCTTCACGTCGAAGGCCGGGATGTCCTCGACCGTCGTCGCGTCGGGGTCGAGGGCCGCGCGCAGCACGGCCACCTGATCGGACAGCTTGTCCGCGCCCAAGGCCACGCGCGCGAACGCGATCTCGCCGTCCTTGGGCACCGCCCAGACAAAGCTTTGTTTTTCGCCGACGTAGAAGGCGATGAGAGCCTCGCCGGGCCGCAGCACCGCGCGGGCCTCCTCGATGCCGACCGGCTTGGGATTGATCAGCTCGGCATATTCGGGAAAGCGCTTCTCGATTTCGGCGGCGAGCTTGCCGCGTTCGTCGCGCAATTTATCGACCTGCGTGCGCAAATTTCGTACCGCCCCCGCGTCCACCTGGCCGTCCGCGGCACCCAACATCCCCGCGAGTATGCCGTTGAGGCCGGAGATTTCGCGCTGGGCGTCCTGCTCGCGGCGCGCGAGATCGGCCAGCGCCGGGTCGGACACGCTGGCACGCGCGGCCGATTGCGCCAGCGCTTGCTGCACCGCTTGGCCGCGCACGAAATCGGCGATGCGGAACGCCGCGTCGGCGGCGTTGAGATTGGCCTCGCGCTCCTCGGGCGTGCCGGCGATGGTCGCGAGCAGATCGAGATAGCCTTGCAGGATTTGCCCACGCCGGAATCCCTGGATCGCGCCGCCCACGCCGTCTTCCTGGCTTTGGCGCGAACGCGACAGAAGCACCGGCAAGATTTGGGCGAAAAGGGCGAGCGCCTGTTTGCGCTCGCCCTCGGCGGCCAGGACCATGGCGCGCACGCCGCCGGCTTCCGCCGTGTTGTAATGGCGGGGGCCAAGCCGGCTCGTCGCGGTGCGCAGATAGCGCTCGCCGATATCCTTGGCCGTGGTCAGATCGCCGGTCTTGAGCGCGATCAGCGCCATGTCCGGATTGGCGCCGAAGCGGCGCTGCCACAGCTCGGTATCGGACGCGAGATTGCGGCGCACCACGTCGGCTTCTGCGCGGGCCTCGCGCCACTTGCCCTTGAGCATGTAGCCGGACGCAAGCTGGGCGCGCGCGAAATTGCCGGTGAACGCCTCGTTCGGCACGCCGGTGCGCGCCTGGACGTCGAGCACGGCCTTGAAGATGGCGATCGCGTTGTCCGTCCGTCCCTGATCGCCGACGATCTGGCCGAGCCGCGCGAGCAGGGTGCTGACCAGACTCGAATCGACCCCGCTGGCGGAAAGTTGCTCGGCCAGGGCAAGGCGCATCATGATCTCGGCCTCGATCGGCCGGTCTAGGCGCAGGAGGGACAAGGCACGCTCGGAGCGCGTCAGGGTGCGAAACTGCTGAAGCATGACCGTCCGGCCGTCGGGATTGCGCAGTTCCTTGTTGCCGTAGCTGTCGAGCAGGGCCAAGGCCGCGGCATACTCGGCTTCGGCTTCCTGTGCCTTGCCGCGCGAGGCGAGCACGCCCGCGCGCGCGCGATGTATGCCGGCTTCCCAAAACGCCAGAAATTCGCTCCGCCCCGCCCGAGAACCGCCGGAGCGGATGTCCTTCATCCGGCTCTCCGCTTGCGCCAAGGCGGCCTCCGCCCCCTCGAGATCGCCGCCCCGCGCCAACGAGCCGGCGTGCGCGGCGGACCACACGATCTTGCTGCCGGCGTGCGGCGCGATCTCGATCGCCAATTTTTGCAACTCCGCGCCCTGGCGCGGATTGCCGGCAAACATTTCGAGAACAGCCAGATCCCAGATCAGGCCGGCCTTATCGACATAGGGCGTGCTTTGGGCGAGCTCGTACGCCGTGCCCATGTCGGTGCGGGCCTGCGCCGTGCGGCCCAAGCGGAATGCGGCCAAGCCGCGCGCATGCAAGACCTTGATGCGTTGGGTGGGATCGCCCGATTCGGGCACGGCGCCGTCGGCGAGCGCGCGTTGGCCGTCGAGCTTTTCGATATTGGCGCTCTGCTTGGCGAGCGAGCCCAGGATGTCCTTGACCGTGCGCGGCGGCGGGGCGGGCGGGGCCGCGGGCAGGGATTCGGTCGCGGTTTGCGCGCGGGCCGGCGGCGGCGCGGCCAAGCCCGCGAGGCCGAGAGACAGAATCGACGCCAAGGCCAAGGCACGCCGGGCTTGTCTATTCATATTCCGGGCTTGGCTATTCATGTTCATGTCCACCCCCCCCCGCCCCGAATTGCGCCCCGATTGCGTTGCCGATTTCCAGTATGTCGGCGCTCCGGCGGTACGGTTACAATCCTAGGCCCAAGCGCCCCTCCAACGCGAGAGTTTGCCATGGCTACCACCGTCATCCGCGACGCCGAATGGATCATCGCCTGGGACGGCAAGCGTCAGGTCTATCGGCGGGGCGGCGATGTCGCCTTCCGAGGCGATACGCTCGTCCATGTCGGCGGAAGATTCGCGGGCGCCGCCGATACCGTCATCGACGGCAAGCGCCGCCTGGTCATGCCGGGTTTGGTGAATATCCACTGCCATCCGACCAATCAGCCGCTTTACAAGGGCGTGCGCGAGGAACTGGGCAACCCGCACCTTTACGGCAGCGGGCTTTACGATTTCGCGACGCTGCTCCGCCCCGATGCCGAGGCGCGACGGGCGGGCGCCGCCTATACCTATTGCGAGCTTTTGCTGTCGGGCGTGACGACCGTCGCCGATCTGTCGGCGCCCCACGAGGGCTGGATCGAGCTCATGGCGCAAAGCGGCCTCAGGGGGTGCATCGCGCCCATGTTCCGCTCGGCCGATTGGGAGGTGAACGACGGCCGCACGCTGACCTATAAATGGGACGCATCGGCCGGCCGCAAGCGCTTCGAGGAGGCCTTGCGCCTCGTCGACGAGGCCGCGCGCCACCCCTCGGGCCGGTTGTTCGGCATGGTCTCGCCCGGGCAGATCGACACCTGCGAGGAAGATTTGCTGCGCGACGCGGTCGCGGCGGCGCGCGAGCGGCGCGTGCCCTTTCAGGTGCATACCTCGCAAAGCGTGGTCGAGTTCAACGAAATGACCAAGCGCCACGGCTGCACCCCGGTGCAATGGGCGCACGAGATCGGCATTCTCGGCCCGGGTTCGGGCCTTGGCCACGCGATCTTCGTCGATCACCATTCCTGGCTGCATTGGCCGACGCGGCGCGATCTCTCCATCATCGCCGACACGGGCACCCATGTCGCCCATTGCCCGACCGTGTTCGCGCGCTACGGCCATTCCCTGCAAAGCCTCGGCGGCTATCTCAAGGCGGGCGTCACCGTGGGCATCGGCACCGATACCTTCCCCCACAACATGATCGAGGAAATCCGCACCGCCCTCATCATGGGCCGCGCCGCCGCGGGCTATATGCAAAGTGTGACCGGCGGTGAGGGCCTCGAGATCGCGACGGTCGGCGGCGCCAAGGCCCTGCTGCGCGACGATATCGGCCGCCTCGCCACGGGCTGCAAGGCGGATTTCGTGCTCGCCGATCTCGATCACCCCATG